>NZ_JBBOUI010000001.1:577500-947500 GCF_038005985.1 Solibacillus sp. FSL R7-0682 | reverse complement strand
CATAAACGACAATCGTATAAGTAACTAAAGAAAGTCTTTGTCGAACATCTTGCCCAAATAATAAATACCCAGTTACAAGTGCACAGGCTATAAGCGCTAACATATCTCCATACAAGGCCGCGCCACTAATTTGAAAATCACCCCAACTAATTAAAACACTTCCAATAATCGCGATACTCCCTGCTAACAAGGTTTTTAATGTAATTTTCTCTTTAAAAAATAAATATGTACCTACAAAGGCAAACAACGGTTGCATTGTTACTAACACTGTAGAACTAGCAATCGAAGTATAGTTCAATGATTCAAACCACAAAATAAAATGGAATGCTAAAAAAACACCAGCAATTGAAGAAAATATCCAATCGCGCTTCGACAAACTTTTTATTTCATGACGATACTTCATTAAAAACCAAGGGAGCATAATTAACACCGAAAATAACATCCGATAAAATGCGATGACGCCTGAATCTGCATTTGCAAGTTTTACAAAAATCGCAGAAAGGGAAACAGAGATTACACCAACTAATATTGGGATGTATGGATGAATAGGAGGTTTCTCCACTAAAGGACCCTTCTTTCTTCTATATAATAAGGACAAATATGTCATTGTCGATTAATTTTACTCGTTCCCTCTATAGAAAACTACCTCTATTTGAAGAATGTTTTCTTTTATTTGGAGTTCGTCAAATAAAAAAGGAGATGAGTGCGTTGGAATGGTTTACGATGGATAATTTTTCGATTGTAATAATCATTAAACTTTTTGCAGCCGCAACTTTAAGTTTAATTATTGGAATCGAGAGGGAGCTGAAAAAAAAGCCTGTAGGGTTAAAGACAAGTTTAGTTATTGCTACATTTAGCTGTTTATTAACAATTATCTCAATTGAAACAGCATATTCTACTCCAGCCAGAGATGATATAAACATTACGATGGATCCTCTTCGATTAGCTGCACAGATTGTTAGTGGAATTGGGTTTTTAGGCGCTGGCGTTATTTTACGTAAAGGAAACGATAGTATTACGGGCTTGACGACCGCAGCAATGATTTGGGGTGCTGCTGCAATTGGCATTGCAGTAGGCGCTGGCTTTTATATTCAAGCGTTCATTACCGTTCTTATTGTTGTCTTTGGCATTGAAATTATAGCACCACTTCTTTTAAAGATTGGTCCTAAACGGTTACGAATGCGTGAAGTTTCCTTAGCTATCGTGACCGATCAATCCGATAAGATGAAAGATTTGATCAATTATATGAAGCAAAATGAAATGCACGTTGAAAATGTAAGCATACGAGACAGTCCTTCTTCAGAAAAAATGTTACATGAAATCAATATTCGATTTTCTACAGTAGAGAAAAATCACACGCTCGGACTTTACAATCGACTGCATAAACTAGACTACGTAAAAAACATTAAAATTGAGTATCTCGATTAAATGGAGGCGAAACAATGGGAGAAATATTTCGATTACTTAAAGGGGGCAATAAGCCTTCCTTACTCGCAGCAATGGTTAATTCATTTTTAGGAATTATAAAGGGTGCAGCTTTCTTCTTCACCGGCAATGTTGCCATGTTTGCAGAAATGATGCATTCATTTGGTGATGCAGCAAACCAATTTTTCGTATATATTGGATCTGCTTTATCTAAGAAGGCACCAACTCCACGGTTTCCAAATGGTTATGGGCGCATTGTCAACTTAGTATGTCTTGGGGCCGTATTAATTGTCGCTATTCTTTCCTATGAAACAATTAAAGAAGGCTGGCATCATTTTTTACATCCTGCTACTGAATCTTCCGGAATGTTTATTGCCCTTGGTGTATTAGCAACCGGCTTTATTTTAGAACTAGTCGTTTTAAACAAAGCGGCGAAGGAAGTGCTTCATGAAGTTGGTGTTGAAAAGAAGGGCATTCCCATTGTTCAATCCGTAAAATATTTAAAACGCGCAAAACCTGCTACAAAGCTTGTATGGATGGAAGATTTAGTCGCGACTTCAGGAAATTTATTAGCCTTTTTAGCCATTATCATTGCTAATTTCACCGGCTTTTATCGACTTGAAGGAATCGTCTCAATGATTATTGGGCTTATGATGTTTTATGTAGTAGGTCGTGTATTTTTAGATAATGCACGCGGGGCAATAGGTGAAACGGATGAAGAGATGCTTGTTCACATTGGGAACCTTGTATTAGAAGACCCGAATATTACTGATATTGGACGACTTGAAGTAATTAAAGAGGGAGAATATCTACATGTAGAGTTAATTGCTGAAACGAACCCAAATTTATCATTGGCCTATTTAGATGATGTTCGTGATCATCTAACAGAACTTCTATTAAATCAAAAAGGCGTCACAAAAGTAACAATGGCATTTGATGAGGATGACGGGAAACGCGCATGGAAACACACCGCGACAATGCCAGAGGAAAAAAAGGGTATGATTTAATAGCAAAAGGGCAAATCATCGATTATTAATGATTTGCCCTTTATTTTATTATAGAGACATTTCTAAAATTTTACGTACATCTTCCGCTTGTAACTTATTGAAGTTCCCAAACGGACCATAGACCATACAATGCTCGACCATTTCATTAAAGTATGTTGCATCGATATTGTAATCCGCTAATCTATTTGGTGCACCAAGAGATGTCCAAAATGCCGATAATGCATCAATACCTTCTAACGCCACTTGCTCATCTGTCTTCCCTGCTTTTTCCACCCCAAATACGTTAACCGCTAATTTTGCAAATCGCGCTGGGTTTACATGTAAGTTGTGTTTCATCCAATTTGGAAAAATAATTGCTAGACCTCCAGCATGTGCAATATCATAATAGGCCGATACAGCATGCTCGATATTATGTGTTGCCCAATCTCCACGAGCCCCTAAAGATAAAAACCCATTTAACCCAAGCGTTCCCGCTAACATTAATGTTTCACGATGTTCATAATTTGTTGGGTCCTTTAAAGCTTTTGGTGCCACTTCAATTAATGTACGTAACACACCTTCACACATTTCATCCGTTAAAGGTGTATTTGTTGCATTGTTAAAATACTGCTCTAAAATATGTGACATCGTATCTACGACACCATTTACTGTTTGATTTGCAGGGACAGTAAATGTATTAGATGGGTCTAAAATTGAAAATTTTGGGAAGACAGCAGGACTACCCCAACTGAATTTTTCCTTCGTTTCTAAATTTGTAATTACCGAGCCTGAGTTCATCTCTGAAGCAGTTGCTGCTAACGTTAGAATCGTCGCCAATGGAAGCGCTTCTGTAGGGATGACCTTTTTCGTAACAATATCCCATGCATCTGCATCTACTTTTGCACCAGCCACGATTAATTTTGCACAATCAATTACTGAGCCACCACCTACAGCTAGTACAAGATCAATTTTTTGTTCCTTACAAATCGTAATCCCTTTTCGAGCAGTTTCCACTCGTGGATTTGGCTCAACCCCCGCCAACTCAAATACATTCATTGAAAGTTCATTTAAAATTGATAAGATGGTATCATATACACCATTTGATTTAATACTTCCTCCACCATATACCATTAATATATTTTTACCGAATTGCGGTAACTCATTACGTAAATGCTCAATACTTCCTTTCCCGAAATGGATTTTAACTGGATTATAAAATGAAAATGCGTTCATTCTTTTGCCCCCTATTAATTATTATTTAAAAATAGCCCCACTCCAACATAAGAGTGAGGCATGATAATTTGCATGTTAATGTTATACCCAACCGCGGAAACGAGACGCTTCTGCTGTGCGACGTACACCTACCATGTATGCTGCAAGTCGCATGTTGATGTTACGGTTTTGAGCTGTTGTATAAACATTTTCAAATGCCGTCACCATTTTTTTGTATAACTTTTCACGTACTTCTTCTTCCGTCCAGTAATAGCCTTGGTTGTTTTGTACCCACTCAAAGTAAGATACCGTTACACCACCGGCTGATGCTAATACATCAGGCACTAAAAGAATACCGCGCTCAGTTAAAATTTTTGTTGCTTCAGCAGTAGTTGGACCATTCGCTGCTTCTACTACGATATTTGCTTTAATATTGTGCGCATTTTCTGCTGTAATTTGATTTTCAATAGCAGCTGGCACTAAAATATCGCAATCTAACTCCAATAACTCTTTATTTGTAATTGTATTTTCAAATAAAGTTGTTACTGTACCGAATGAGTCACGACGATCTAATAAATAATCGATATCTAAACCATTCGGATCATGTAGTGCGCCGTGTGCATCAGAAATACCAATTACTTTTGCACCTAAATCACTCATAAATTTAGCTAAGAAACTACCTGCATTACCGAATCCTTGGATAACTACGCGAGCTCCTTTAATATCAATATTACGTTTTTTTGCAGCTTCCTCAATAACAATTGTTACACCTTCTGCTGTTGCTCGGTCACGACCTTGTGATCCGCCAAGTACAATTGGTTTACCTGTAATAAAACCTGGTGAATTAAACTCGTCCATTCGGCTATATTCGTCCATCATCCAAGCCATGATTTGTGCGTTTGTAAATACATCTGGTGCCGGAATATCTTTTGTTGGGCCAACGAATTGCTTAATTGCACGTACATAGCCACGGCTTAATCGTTCAATTTCGCCCATCGACATTTCACGTGGGTCACAAACGACGCCACCTTTACCACCACCGTACGGAAGATCTACGATACCACACTTCAATGTCATCCACATTGAAAGCGCTTTCACTTCCTCTTCACTAACCATTGGGTGGAATCGTACCCCACCTTTTGTAGGTCCAACCGCATCATTATGTTGTGCGCGGTAACCAGTGAATACTTTCGTTGAGCCATCATCCATTTTTACCGGAATACGAACGGAAAGCATACGAATTGGTTCTTTTAATAATTCGTACATTGCCTCATCATAACCTAGTTTATTTAATGCCTCGTGAATCACTTCTTGAGTTGATGTGAACAAGTTTAAATTTTCAGCCATTGTTATTCGCCTCTTTAAAATTTGTTTTTTGTATCTTACCGCCAACATTGTAACATACTTCAATCGTACTTTGTTATATAATTTGTCACATTTTGAACACTTTTAACATTCCACCTTAAAATTATTAAATAAAATACGTTTTCGCAATAATTATCTACATTATAAACAAAATTCTCTACTAAAATAAAATGATTTACATTGTTCAATTTTAAAGAATTCATTAAAAAAGCCCTATAAGTGAAATCACTTATAGGGCAGCTCTCTTATTGTCCGGATTGTTCAATCCAATCTTGAAGCTTGTCCTTTAAAATTTTGAACCCATCCGCATCAACTTCATCAACTCGATCTTGCAATGATTTTCGTGGTTGTACATCTCGCTTTCGACTATGTGGCGCTTCTTGTAATTCGCGAATCGATAGGCTAATTTTTTTTTGTTCAGCGTCAACATCGAGTACCTTCACTTGAATATCTTCACCGACCGATAAAAATTCACTTACATCTTTTACGAAACCGTAAGTGATTTCAGAAATATGAACAAGGCCTTGTGTATGTTCATCTAAAGCAACAAAAGCTCCGTATGGTTGAATTCCTGTTACTTTACCAGTTAGTACGTCACCCACTTCAATTTTTTTTGTCATACTTGTTCCTACCTTCTTTTTCGTATATACAGAAATGTCATGTTAAATTATAACATATGAGTGGTATTGGAACAAAGAATCGCCTTAAACTAGCATTTTTATATACTCTTGTATAGATTCCTCTACAAAAAAAGAAAAGATCAACTTCCTAAACACATTTTTTTAACAAAACAGAATAATTTTACAGAAATCTTTTTGCTTACGTCCAATAAAATAGTGTAGAATAAATTCTTGCATATATCAAGGAGGTTTTCATTTGTCATCTAGAGATCAATTTACATCTAAGATTGGTTTTATTCTCGCAGCTGCGGGTAGCGCTATCGGACTTGGCGCAATTTGGAAGTTCCCATACATGGCTGGTACAAACGGTGGTAGTGTATTTATTTTATTATTTATTTTATGTACAGTACTAATTGGCTTGCCAATATTAATCGCTGAGTTTATGATTGGACGTCGTGGACAAAAGGATCCGATTACTTCATTTAAAGAGCAAGCTCCAAATAAGCCATGGTATATGATTGGCTGGATCGGACTTGCAGCATGTGGATTAATTCTATCCTTTTATAGTGTTGTTGGCGGTTGGATTTTAAGTTATTTAATTCGCGCTTTCACACTTTCTTTAACAGGACAAGGCGTAGACTTCGCAGCATTATTTAGCGACATTATTGCCAATCCCTGGGAAGTGTTAATTGCACAGGCTGTCTTTATGCTTTTAACATTAGTCATTGTACAAGCTGGTATAAAAAAAGGGATTGAAGCTGCTAGTAAGTGGATGATGCCATTGCTATTCATCTTCTTTATTTTATTATTTATCCGTTCGATTACTCTTGAGGGGGCGATGGAAGGTGTTAAATTTATGTTTATCCCTGACTGGTCGTTCTTTAATGGGGAAACATTAATTTTAGCATTAGGGCAAGCATTCTTCTCACTAAGTATCGGTGTAGCTGCGATGATTACATATGCCTCTTACCTGTCGAAAAAAGAAAAAATTGTTTCTTCTGCATTAAATGTTGCAGGTATGAATATCGCGATTTCACTATTAGCAGGATTAGTTATTTTCCCTGCTGTATTCGCATTAGGGTTCTCTCCTACAGAAGGTCCTGGACTTGTATTCATTATGATTCCAGCAGTATTCGAACAATTACCGCTTGGTAGTATATTATTAATTGTCTTTTTCATTTTACTGTTATTTGCAACTGTTACTTCATCTATTGCTTTACTTGAAGTTGTAGTATCGATGGGTATTCGCGAGAAAACAGAAAAACGCAAGCGCGCATCTTGGATTTTGGCAGCGATTATTTTTATTGTAGGTATTCCAAGTGCTTTATCATTTGGAATTTTATCAGATGTCGAAATTTTCGGACGTTCCATATTTGACTTTGTCGATTATGTAACGAGTGCAATATTAATGCCAATTGGTGCCTTTTTAACAGCGATTTTTGCTGGTTACCATTACTCAAAAAAAATATCCCAGGAAGAATTACAAACTTCATCGGGAGTTTACAACGTTTGGTTGTTTATAGTACGTTATTTAGCGCCAATTTCGATTGCGGCTATCTTTATTAATAAAGTATTTTTCAGTTAATCAATTATATGCATTGGGCTGCCAAGTCAATTGGCAGCCCTTTTTTATCATGTATTCACACATGTACGTTCATCTTTTTGACAAAAAATGAGGCTCCAACAAAAACAGCTTCATATTATAATAATGACACGATAAATTTTTATGGAAGGGTGTGCACGACATGAAAGTACAGCTTCACGAACAATTAAAAAATTTACGCTTAGAAAAAAACTTATCGATTGAAGAATTATCAAAAAGAACACAAATTGGTGTAGAAAAATTAATGACCTATGAAAGTGGCGAACAAGTGCCTTCAACCCAAACAATTTTAGTATTATCGACAATTTTAGAAGTACCCGTCTCAAATTTAATAGACGGTCTATCAGCTTCTACTAAATAAAAGTATAATGACAAAAAGCGAGCATCTTTTTAATAGATACTCGCTTTTTTATTAAATAATACATTTTGCTTCAAATTTTACAGCGAGCAATTTATAAGCTATTGCTACACATTTTTCAAATGGAATCCATTGCTCAAAAGAATATTCATAGACCTTTTGAATAATTTTCGCTAAATCAGTAGGATCATCTATCTCTTGTAACGCAGCCACGACATCCGCAGTTTCTGTATCATAACTATGTTCACCAAATTCAAATGGATCCCACTGCTGTAATAATTGAACACATTTTCGATTCATTTCAATATTTTCCATTTTTCTTCACCTGACTACTCTTTTTAATAGTTAGTATGATAACATAGGTTGGAAGAGATCAAAAAGAAAAGAGGGTTATTATGTCTTTTTTTAGTGAAATTTATAATCGTAGAAACTCTAACTCCTTAAAATGGGATAAAATGTGCGAGATTTATAATCTCGAAGATACTACTAACATTTTACCTATGTGGGTAGCAGATATGGATTTCCCTGCCCCACCAGCTGTTGTGGATGCATTATCAACTCGTTTAAAGCATCCTATTTTTGGCTACACATTCCCTGATGATGAATTGAAGCACGCCATTATAAGTTGGTATAAAGAGCGCCATAATTGGGCGATTGACCCTTCAACTCTTATATTCCATCAAGGTGTTGTACCTGCCATTGCCACAATCGTAGAAACATTTACAAAAGAAGGCGATAAAATCGGAATGTCTACACCTGTTTACCCTCCATTTTTTAACGTCCCTAAAGCACAAGCACGTGAGATTGTCACATGTGATTTAGAGGAAGTAAACGGCTCTTATATGTTTAATTTTGATACACTTGAAGAAATGTTTAAAACAGGGATT
This sequence comes from Solibacillus sp. FSL R7-0682, assembly GCF_038005985.1. Taxonomy (NCBI): domain Bacteria; kingdom Bacillati; phylum Bacillota; class Bacilli; order Caryophanales; family Caryophanaceae; genus Solibacillus; species Solibacillus sp. FSL R7-0682. The sequence goes on along the minus strand of NZ_JBBOUI010000001.1, from coordinate 939,044 downwards.
AAGCTTTACATTTTATGCAATCCGCATAACCCTGCTGGCATCGTATGGCGTCGTGAGGAATTAGAAAAGCTTGTACAGCTATGTATCCAGTATGACGTGTACTTATTATCTGATGAAATTCATGCTGATATTTTAATAAATAAAAAATATACACCGCTATTAACTGTTGCTGGGGCGGAAAATGCTAAAGTTATTTCATGTATCGCACCGACAAAAACATTTAATATAGCTGGCATTCACGCTGCAATGACGGTAACAACAAGTAAAGAACTTTTAAATGCACTTACACTCAATGGTTTGGCACATGGTAGCTTGGATCTGAATACGTTTGCTTGTACTGCAGTAACAGCAGTATATTCAGAAGGCGCAGAGTGGTTAGATGCGTTACTTACATATTTGAAAAAAAATATGGAGTTTGTGGCGAATGAACTAAATTCATTAGAAGGAATTAACGTGAAAATTCCTGATGCCACTTATTTAATGTGGATTGATTATCGCGGAACAGGGCTTACTGAAAAGGATATAATGGAGCGACTTCTAACAAAAGGTCAAGTTGCATTAGATCCGGGTACGAAATATGGAGAAGCTGGGAAAGGCTTTTTACGTATGAATGTTGCCTGTCCATTTGATTTAGTACAAGACGGTGTGGAGAGATTTAAACAATCATTACAATAACGTTTTGTAGCAGCCTTAAGTTAAGGCTGCTTTTTATTTTTTAACGTAAAAACACCATGACGTAAAAAAGAATTTTTCATTCTACATCATGGCGTTTCACAATCTTATTGTTTTTGCAGTTTGTCTAATGCTCTTTCTTTTGCCATACGTTCATCACGCTCTTGCAATGCCCTGGCTTCTAAATGGGATGCTTTTGCAGCTTGACGCGCTGCTAGACGACGAATAAAACGAAACGTTGCAAAAACAATAATCATTAAAATTCCAAATTCAATGGCAGCTGGAAGATAAAGTGACTTATCTTCCGGAAAATACAAAAAACCACCAGAGAAATTGATTAAAAATAGATTCACTCGTTCACACGCCCTTTAATCAGATGATTAGTTTTCTTCTAAAACTGTAATTGATTCAATTTTAACATCTTCTTTTGGTTTATCGTGCATATTTTTGTCAACGTTCGCAATTTTGTCAACAACTTCCATACCTTCTACTACTTGTCCAAATACAGTATGCTTGCCATCTAACCATGGTGTACCACCATTTTTCTTGTAGAACTCTACTTCTTCTTTTGACCAGCCACGTACTTCCATTTGCTTTAACATCGAAACTTCAACTTGTGGTGCTTGAACGATGAAGAATTGAGAGCCGTTTGTACCTGGACCAGCGTTAGCCATTGATAAAGCTCCGCGGATGTTTAATAGCTCTGGTACACATTCATCTTCAAATGTGCCACCCCAGATTGATTCGCCACCCATACCTGTACCAGTTGGGTCTCCACCTTGAATCATGAATTTTGGAATAACACGGTGGAAAATAATGCCATTATAATAACCTGATTTCGCATGACCTAAAAAGTTTTCAACTGTTTTTGGCGCGTGTTCTGGGAATAATTTAATTTTAATTGAACCCATTGTTGTGTTCATTTCAACTAATACTTCACCTGGATTTAATTCTTTTGTTAATTGTGGAAACATTTGAGTCTCTCCTTTAATTAAAATGTTTGCTTGGTGGGTATAGATAAAGTGTTCATCTACCCCTCATATACCAAGTTTTAGTTTACCATAACTTATACGAAATCTGCTAATAACTTGAGAAGCGCTTCCTTCGAGAGTCGAAATAAGTTATACTAAATTCTAAATATTTTAAAAATAACGGAAGAGTGTGATATTTGTGCAAACTATGAAACATAATTTTATCATTATTTTAATAGCGAATTTCATTGTTGCTGCATCTTCAACAATGATTATGCCCTTCCTGTCACTTTATATAAATACGCTTGGTGAATTTACTGATAGCTACGTACAAACTTGGGCAGGCTTAATTTTCGCAGCTACTTTTATTACCGCGCTCCTCATGTCACCTATTTGGGGAATGATTGCAGACAAATATGGATATAAACCGATTATGATAATGAACTGTTTTGGTATTGCCCTTAGTATTTTTCTAATGGGGTATGTACAAAACGTTGAGCAATTTTTTGTATTGAGACTAATGATGGGTGTTGTAACCGGGTTTATCCCAACCTCAATGGCATTTATTAGTAAGCATACACCGAAGGAAATTGCCGGAAAAACACTTGGAACACTTCAAATGGGAAGCGTTGGAGGAACACTTTTTGGACCTGTTATTGGTGGGTCAATGGCTGATGCAGTAGGTTTCAAATATACATTTATTATTACGGCAATAGCTATTACAATCGCTGCAATCATTGTCATTCTTGGCATACATGAACCAACTATAATTCGAAAAAAGAAAAATTCGGTATACTCACGAAAAAATGTTTTGTGGGCTATTTTCCATCATCGACTCATTTTAAATGTCATGTTTGTAACGACCTTAATTCAAATCGGTAACTTTAGTATTCAGCCCTTACTTTCACTATACGTATCTGGGCTAACACCATCAGAAGAGGTCGCCATGCTTGCCGGCATAACATTTAGTGCAGCAGGACTGGGCAATATTTTCTTTGCTCGCTTTTGGGGAAAATTAAGTGATCATCACGGCTATGAGAAGGTACTCTCCTTGTTACTTGTACTTTGTGTTGTTTTTATTATTCCGCAAGCATTTGTCACTGACTTGTGGCAATTAATTTTACTGCGTTTTTTATATGGAATGTTCGCTGGTGGGCTTATTCCGATTACTTCTGCCCTTATTCGACGGGAAGCACCGATTGAAGTACAAGGAGAAATCATGGGCTACAACCAGAGCTTCCGATTTTTCGGGAATATACTTGGACCAGTATTAGGCGGCTTTGTTGCAAGCTTAGGTGGTATTCATTCAGTGTTTTATTCGACAGGAATGCTTTTTTTAACTGCATTTTTCGTAATGTACTTTATCAAAAAATTACCACGTCAATACATGGATGACCTTTTAAAAAATCACACTTAATAACGGCCCCTATTTATGTTACTCTAATTTAGATATGTAGATGGGGGCAATTCAATGAAACAAATTATCGGCTACTTTGTCATTTTATGTAGCATCCCTTTGTTGCTTTTAGTAGGAAATGAAGTATGGAAAGAGCTTGCAAAGGCAAAGCAGTATGAACAATCAATTGTGCAATCAATCGAGCTACCTGAAGTAGCTTCGTCGACTTTACCAATCACCATGTATGATGCAAACAATGAACTATTTAGTGAAGAATATTCGGAATGGTCTCAACCCCTTCCGCTAAATGAAATACCTGAAATCGTTAAACAAATTTTTTTAACAAGCGAAGATGAACATTTTTATAATCATATCGGATTTGATGTAAGTGCCATTGCACGAGCCTTTTTAGCAAATACAACTGACCAATCGATTCAACAAGGTGGTTCAACCATTACCCAGCAGCTTGTACGCATGCGTTACTTAACGACAGAAAAGACGTACGAGCGAAAATTGATGGAGCTTTTTTATGCCCATGAGCTAGAGCAAATGTTATCAAAGGATCAAATTTTAGAGCTTTATTTAAATGAAATGTATTTCAGTAATCAAGTGTATGGTATTGGTGGAGCTGCAACCTATTATTTTGATCGTCCACTTTCACAACTCTCGCTCGCTGAAACGACATTTATCGCTGCGATTCCAAATAATCCGTCACTCTATGATCCATTAAAAAACTTTGAAAATACAAAAAGCAGACAAGAAAGATTAATTGATCAATTAGCTGAACACAACATTATTAGTCAATCAGAAGCAACTACTCATAAGAATGAGATTATTGAATTAAATGTAAAATCAAAAATGCAACAGTATCCTAGCTATAGTACATATGTTTTGCAGGAATTGCGCTGGTTAATTGCAAAGCAAACTGGTTATCCAGAAAAAATTGCAGTAACAACTGATAAAATGGAAAAAGAATACCTTCAATTAGAAATGGAAAAGGAAATTGACGCCATTTTACAACAGGGGGTTCATGTTTACACGGCACTTCAACCTGAAAAACAAGTACAAGATGAAGCAGCTATTAACTTTATCCTTAAACGCTCTGAGCTACAAGCAAGTGCAACAGTTATCGACAACGAAACGCGTGAAATTATAAGTATCTTTGGTGGAAAAGATTATAAAAAGCATGATTTACATCGAGCATTCCAATCTCCAAGACAGCCAGCATCTGCATTTAAGCCCATTAGTGTATACGCACCTTACTTTGAAACAACAACCGCAACAAAAAATGCGATTGTAAGTGGTAGTAAATATTGCGTTGGTATTTTCTGTCCTGAAAACTACGGTGGCAGAGTATATGGGAATGTAACGATTGAAACCGCATTTAAACATAGTTTCAATACAAGTGCGCTCCGGCTATTCAATAAAATTGGTGTAGATACAGCATTTTCTTATATTGACCAGTTCCAATTTAATTCGATAACGGATAAAGACCGCACATATGCTGCTTCATTAGGTGGATTAACTTATGGCGTGACAACCCTTGAAATGGCGGATGCCTACTCTAGCTTTATTGACGGTTTTTATGAACCCGTCCGAAGTATTCGAAAAGTAACAAATTTAGAAGGTGAAACGATTTATAGCTGGTCACGTGAACAAAAGGCTATCTGGTCAAATAATACCGTTAATACGATGCGTGATTTGTTAAATGAGGTTGTTCGTAGTGGTACAGGTGAAGGCTTGTATAGTACTTCAGGTTATATTGGTGCTAAAACGGGAACGACGAATCACTTCAAAGACTATTGGGTAGCTGGATTAACTAATGATTATACAGCCGCTGTTTGGATTGGTTACGATACGCCGCGCTCAATGGAAAAAATCGAAAAAGCTAAAATTCACTTCTCTATCTTCAACGCTATAACGGATTGATCGTAAAAGAGGTTGCTTCATAAGACTATACTTATAGAGCAACCTCTTCTTATTATGCCGCAAACGGTAAGCTTGCAAGTATTCCATTGTATAGCTTTAATGTTGCGTAAACAACTCCAGCTAAAAATACAAACCACGTAATCACTTCAAAGCAGATTAATCCAATTACACCACTAATCGTCATGAATTGGCTCATTTTAAATACATTGTAAATGAAATAACTAAATACAGTCGCTAATAAAACGATTACTAGTACAACAATCGATTGAATACCAATCACCGATACAAATGCACCGAAGAAGAAAATGACATATCCTCCCCGCGCAACATTAATCGTCTCTCCTTCTATATCCTTTGAAAAGAACAACATCCCTAGCTCATGAATTGTTTCGCCAATTAATTTTAATGCTGAAAATAACATAAAAAATAATAAAGCAAACACAATTAATAATGCTAAACGTAGCTCTAAATCAGATAAAAACTCCCGCATTCCATTATATACACCAATTGCTTGGAACAACTGAAGCGACTCAGATACAGCAAATAAGCCAAACGTAAAACTAAATAGAATTATTGTGAATAATGGTAAATAACCATATAAGTATGGATTTTTCATAAGTTATATTCCCTCAAACCTGTTAATCTCTTATTTCATCATAGCTAACAAAATCTCGATGAGCAAGGGAATACTTTTCATTTCAACAGCAATTTACCAGTATCTTCTTCTATATGGTGGTCGGTAGTATGGTGGTGGGTAGTTGTATGGGGGATAGTTATATTGCGGATAATAATAGTTTGGATAGCGATTATTGAATGATCCACCTAAAAATGGCGCCCCGAATGGATAGAAACCTCCAAAACCTCCATAGCCAGGATTAAATAAAGGATTAACCATTTCATCCACTTCCTTTCCTTTTTCCCTAGTGTATGCATAATATACTCTTTACTTAGTTACATGCCTATTGGGCTTAGGAAAGCTTACATATGGATAAATGTACCTCTCATAAAAAAGAGTCTTATAAGTACATAACTTATAAGACATCCCATAAAAATCTATTCGTTTGCTCGTAATTCAACTAATGTAGCTAGCGTACGAACCATAACACCTGTTCCGCCTTTTGGTCCTAATACGTGTGGAGCTGACGCATCGGAAGTACCTGCGATATCTAAGTGTATCCAAGGTGTCTCTTCTGCGAATTCTCCTACAAAGCCTCCACCGAAAATCATATGACCATCGCGACCTGGAGAATTATTTAAATCAGCAACATCTGATTTACGGATACGTTTTTTATCGTTTTCTGTTAACGGTAAGCGCCATACAAACTCACCTGTCTCAATGGCAGCTTCCATAAACTCTTCGAAAAACTCTTCGTTATTCGTTAATGCACCAGTCTTATCGTTACCTAATGCAACAATAACACCACCAGTTAACGTAGCAACGTCGATTAAATAGTCTGCACCATTTTGTTTTGCATAAGTTGTAGCATCTGCTAAAACTAGGCGACCTTCAGCATCTGTATTTAATACTTCAACTGTTTTGCCATTATACATTGTAATAACATCATCTGGCTTTAACGCTTCACCGGAGACCATATTATCTGTAGATCCAATTACTGCAAGGACATTTTGCTTTGGAAGAGTTGCACCGATAATGTGCATAGCGCCTAGTACTGCTGCAGCACCTCCCATATCCCCTTTCATACCGACCATTCCTTCGCGAGGCTTTAATGAATAACCACCTGTATCATAAGTTACACCTTTCCCAACGAAGCCGATAACATTCTCCCATTTATCCGTTCCTTGATACTTAATTGTAATTAAGCGTGGCTCCTCTACTGAACCTTTATTGACTGCTAAAATACCACCCATTCCTAATTCTTCAAGCTCAGCTTTACCTAATACTTCAATCTCAAAATTGTATTTTGCCGCTAGCTCACTTGCATAGTTTGCTAATTCAGTTGCTGTTAAGACGTTTGGGGGTAAATTTATTAATGTACGTGCTTCATTCACAGCATCCGCATAAATTTTACCTAGTTCAAAGTTTGCAGCCACTTCAGCAATTTCTGCCTCAGTTATAAACTGTACATGATCAAAATAAACATCTACTTCATTTGAAGATGTTTTATAATTTTTAACTGTGTAAAAACCTAAATGTAAGCCTTCACCAGCCAGATAAGCGACTTCTGTTTCATCGATATGATCAGTTGTAAATGATTCCGCCCAGATTGCGACTTCGTTATATTTTGAAGTTTTCAGTTCTTTCCCTACTACTGCAAAAACTTCACGTAAAAGGTCTGAAGTAATATTTTTACGTTCACCTAGTCCAACAAAAATAATGCGTTTTAATGAAGTATGGTTTCCTGCATACGGTAGCTTCGTCAACTTTTTAGAATCTGATGAAATTTCACCGCTACGTAACCAAGCATCTACAGTTTCACCGTAAAATTCACCGAAAGTTGTCCAATTTTTCATTTGTTCGCGGTGCTTTTGAACACCAATAATTAATGTTTCTGAAGAATGTGTTTCAAATGTTTTTGATGTAGTTTCAATATTCATATTCAAATGCCTCCTAATCTATAGTTACATTATATACAAAAAAAGTTAGTTCGGTATACGAAATAATGTTTTTTTCTAAATAATGTTTTGTTTTCAAGCGGAAAAAGGTAGTTTCCGTAATAAAACCACATTGAAAAATGGTATACTATTTTCAATATGAAGGAAGTGGGTGTTAATATCGAACTATTACAAAATACGCCACTTTGGCTTGGAGTATTTGCCATCATTTTTGCTCAAATATTAAAAGTTCCAATCAACTTTATCGTAACTCGTAAAATTGACTGGGCATTACTTACATCAACTGGTGGAATGCCTAGCTCTCACTCTGCTGCCGTAACAAGTGTAGCAGTTGGTGTTGGATTCGAAACAGGCTTTGATTCCCCTATTTTTGCTGTTGCTGCAATGCTTGCTGGAATTGTAATGTATGATGCTAGCCATGTTCGTTTTCAAGCCGGACGTCACGCCGCCATCTTAAACGAAATGCGCCACGACCTACAAGTTTTTTTTAAAGAAATTAAACGCTGGCCGGAAATGAATGAAGAGGAAAAAATAGAGGACTTAAAAACTTTACTCGGTCATAAAAAGAGCGAGGTATTCATCGGCGGAATGGCAGGAGTAATCCTTGCTGTAATTGTCTATAGTGTCCAAAGTTTATAAATTAATTAAAACACGCCTACAATCTATTTGTAAGCGTGTCTTTTTTTAAAACATTCGATAGCCTTGTTTACGCAATGCAATCATGACAAAGCCTGCTACAATTGCACCACCAAAGCCTCCTGTTAAAATTAATACATCAACAAGTTGCAATGCTTGCACCTTATCAACTAAAGCTGGAAAAGCTGTCCCTGGCTTAAAAATATAATCTAAAAAACTTACTTCATCAATAATAAATACGACTACGATAGGATAAAGAACTGCCATTAACCATGTCATACGTAATAACATGTTTAGTAAGAAGCCAATTCCGAAAAACATAACAAAAAACAATACAACCGAGATCATTAATTGCACTAACGAAACATCATTCATAATATGTATACCCCCAATAATCTCTCATAATTTTACATGATTAGGCGGTATCTTTCAATTATACTTCTAGAATAAAGAAAAGAAGCTGATAATTGTCAAAAGTTATCCATATATATATCATATTTCTCTATATTTCCAAAAGCTATTTCTTGAAAAACAAATGATATTCACTATATCCAAATACTGCGCCTGGATTTACCCCTTCGTTAAGTGGATGGATATGACGCTCTAAGTGTTCATTTGCCATCTCCTTTAGCATAACAGAAGATAATTCATGCTTTATAATTTCTCTAGGTGCCATCCAGCATGCCTCAACGATTTCCTTTTCCTGTATGACAATGTGGGGGATTTCTTCAACAGGCTCACAATAAAAGATTGCCATATTGTCACTGATATCGTTTAATATAACGCCCGAACGAAAACCAATTAGCCCCTTTACTTTGCAAACAACCCCCGTTTCTTCTAATACCTCTCGCATCGTAGCAGTTGTTACGGTTTCAGCTTCTTGGACAAAGCCTGCTGGAAGTGACCAAACTCCCTTTAAACCTCCATAAGTCTTTTTTACAAGAAGCCATTCCCCCAGATAGTTTTCCACAATTCCAGCTACACCTAACCAAACCTTGCCTCTATCCTTAGCCATATTAAACACTCCCCTTTTCTTATAGCAAAAGGGGACCTGTCCCGAAAACACGTTCCAGACAAGCCCCTGTCATATATTTGTTATTTAGAGGAATTTAAATTTCCCTTTTTTTAATGTAAGACCAACGCCACCAACTAAGAAGAGCGCACGATCATCTACAACCTTTTTCAGCGCTGAAGCAGGTTTACCTGTAAATTTACGACCTACTGCATTCCCAATTGCATCATCATGTCCTAAAGAGCATACCGCACCTTTATCATCATAAACAAATGTCTCTGTTTCTTCACCGTTCATTAAATGCTTAATGTTCTTCGCAATATTCACCGCTTGCTGCATTGCAATTTGAGCTGTTGGCGGGTAAGGTCGTCCTGCCTCTTCGTTCAATAAAAACGCACAGTCACCTACTACGAACACCTCATCATAACCAGGAGCACGCATATCCTCACGCACTGCAATACGCGCACGATTTGATTCAATGCCTGATGATTCAATTAAACTATTTCCACGAACACCCGCTGCCCATACTACCGTTCCAGCTTTGATAAATTCGAAAACATCTTCCTCTTTTTTAATTTTAACGCCTTCTGCAGTTGCTTCTACTATTGGCGTACCAATCGAGAACTCGATTCCTTTTTTAGATAATTGTGTTTTAGCATATTCAACAAGCTGTGGATCAAAGCCTGGTAAAACCATAGGTGCTGCTTCTACACATAATAAGCGAACTTTTTCTTGCGGAATATCAAACTCTTTACATAATTCTGGTACTCTATTCCCAAGCTCCCCTAAAAACTCAATTCCAGTAAAACCAGCACCGCCAACAATTATTGTAAGCTTACTATCATCTTTTTCTTCTTCTAACGACCAAGAAGCAAATTGATATTCAATATGTTCACGTACTTGTCGCGCTGTATTTATATTAGTTAATGATAACGCGTACTCTTTAAGTCCTGGAATACCAAATGTTTCTCCCTCAAAGCCTAAACCAATAACTAAATAATCATATGTGAATTCACCAGCAGAAGTTTCTACCTTTTTCGTGTTCACATCTAAGCTTTCTACTGTTGCCTGCACAAATTTCACATGATTATTAATAACATTTGCAATAGGATAACGCGCTTTATCAGGAGAGATTGTACCTGCTCCTACTTCATGTAACCATGTTGTTTCATAATGATAGTTATTTTTATTCACTAAAATAATCTCTGCTTCATTTGCGTGAATCATTTTTTGTAAATTTACAACCGTTGTTAAACCTCCATAGCCCGCGCCTAATACTAAAATTGTTGGTCTTTTCATTGGAATTAAAACCCCTTTAATTTTATTGTACTAGCGCAAGATTAATAGACAAATACTATCATATATTAAATAGAAGATGTCATTCTCATATACAAAGAAAAAAGAAGTAACATTTCATACTTCCTTTTAATGAGACTATACGCTAGATTAACTTCATTTTCTGAACTTCTATCATTAATATTAGCCCTTTTTTTTATGAATTTCAATTAATTTCTATTAAGCGAACATTTGAATAAAGGCTATATTTTCACTGATTTCCTACAAAAATTACGCAAAAAAGAGATTCATCCTATAAAAAAACTGTATACATTACTAAGATAGCGTTCATATCTTCTAAAATGTATACAGCCTTTTCATTGAGAGTATAAAATATTTTGTGTAAATAACTGAAGACATAGAAAAAGGAAGACCTTTTCTTGGTAGAATTAAGTCACCACAACTAATCCCAGAAAAGAGGTCTTCCCTATGAATCAGTTTACAACAGAAATCGTTCAAGCTCTAGTCCAAAAACAAGATATAACTGAAGTTTTTCGCTCACATTTAGAAACAGCCGTGAATTCGCTGCTAGCTACGGAATTAACCGAATTCCTTGATTACGAAAAATACGATCGCATTGGTTTTAATTCAGGTAATTCTCGCAACGGTTCTTACGAACGCTCGTTAAAAACAGAATTTGGTGAGCTGACGATTCAAATTCCACGTGATCGCAATGGTGAATTCAAACAACAGACCGTTGCACCTTATAAACGTACGAATGATACGCTCGAAGAAACCGTGATTCACCTGTTCAAAAAAGGCATTACGATGTCTGAAATCTCGTCTTTAATCGAGAAAATGTACGGGCATCATTACACACCACAAACGATTTCAAACATGACAAAGGCTGTTTCTGAAACAGTAGCAGCATTCAATAATCGCACGTTGTACAATCGTTACGTCTGCGTTTATTTAGATGCGACTTATATCGCTGTGCGTCGTGATACCGTTTCAAAAGAAGCTGTGTATATTGCCGTCGGCATTCGCGAAGATGGCTCAAAAGAAGTACTGGCCTACACAATAGCCCCAACAGAATCTGCATACAACTGGCATGAACTGTTGAAAGAATTAAAAGAACGTGGCGTAGAAGATGTCCTATTATTCATTTCGGACGGTTTAAAAGGCATGGTTGACGCAATTCAAACTGTATTTCCGAAAGCGCAGTACCAGACATGTTTAGTGCATGTTGCACGTAATATTTCGCATAAAGTTCGCGTAGAAGATCGCCAGGCTATTTGCGATGATTTCAAAACGATTTACAAAGCAGCGAGCAAAGAAAAAGGTCAAAAAGCGCTCGATACTTTTTGTGATACATGGAAAAAAGCGTATCCAAAAGTCGTAAATTCTTTAACAGACAATGCGTTCTTACTGACGTTTTATGACTTTCCTAAAGATATTTGGCGAAGCATTTATTCGACGAATTTAATTGAATCGTTCAATAAACAAATCAAGAAATATACGAAACGTAAAGAACAATTTCCAAATGAAGAATCACTGGAACGCTTCCTTGTGACGCAATTTGAGGACTATAATCAACGCTTCGCCACAAGATGTCATCTAGGCTTTAACAAGGCTCGATCAGAACTTACGGAGATTTTTGAAAAGCTATACGACCCAGCAGAATAGACAGGATGGGCCAGTGACAAATTATTCATTTGATTACGTGAAAGATAAATAAAAAGTGATATTCTACCCTGAAGGGTTGGAAAGTCATTTACACAAAAATATTGACGCTCCCTTTTCATTAATTCACAATATTATATTCGTATAAATACTCATATGAAATATCAATAAATAAAAACTCTTCACTTTCAAGTGCCATAGAATACGTTCTTGTTAGTTCTCCCGTTTCAATATCACTATAAACAGATGATAATTCACCTTTATGATCCTTAGTCATTTTAATGATATTTAATAAGAAATATGGACGCCAGCTCCAATTATTCCCCTTCGCTTCTCCTTGTATTTCCCATTGATGATTTTTCCAGCGGATATTTGGAGACGTCTGGAATCCATTACTATCACAAATATAAATTCGAAATGCACAATTTTGTAGTGCCTTAGCAAGTTGCATCATTTTTTCCTCATTCGAGCTTGACGGTTGAACTTGCTCAACAATTGTACAAATCGTTTTTTCAAGGCGTTTCATTTCCTCGTATTTTTGCAATAATTGCTTTTTCTCGGTTGCAATAAATTGCTCGCATTCTTTCCGGAAACGTTCCTTTAATGAATCCCGAGAGAAAAACTCTTTTAATGGGAGCTGTAAATAAGGTCCCTTATAATAACGTGCACCATTTTTCCAACCATGCTGCAATTGATATACTGTTTCAATATTTTCAAATAATAATAATGTCCCCATTTTTACAGCAAGAGCTCGAATTGTCGCAAAAGCATGATTTTGAGCGCCCCATAAATTGTAATTAAGCTGTTCCACATTAATTTTTAATACAGCTGGTTCTAACATTAATAAATTTTCTAATTGCGTCTGTGAACCAACATCTGATAGAGCAACTTTTACCCCATAGGTTTTAATGTAGCGAATTAAGTGATGGAGCTGTTTAATATTTCCTTCGTATTTGTGTTCTGCCATAACGAGCGTAATATTCGGTAAGCTTTCTTCCTTAATAACTCCTTTTAATAAGGTAAAATAACTTTCGCCAAAGTCGTTCATTAATAAATTTGGATTACATGGAATAAATAAGCCTACATCTTCAATTAAATGTGCAACTGATTGCAATGATTTACGAACTAATAGCTGTTCTATTTCTGCTCGAATATCTGCTGGTACGTCTTTGTCGTATGTAAACTGCTCTATATTAATGACACCATTCTCACCTTCGATTTGCCCAATTACTTCATAGGCAATAATTCGATGTCCATCCGCGCTATATATTGGCTCATATAAAATTTCCATTTGGTCTAATTTATCTAACATCTCTAATACACTCATTTAAATAGCCTCCTTATTAGAAAGACACAATCGTGACAAAAAGGTTGCATGATGATATTCCTTCTTAATCTTACGCAATTATTTAATTCCCTATCATAGATCGAAAGGTGTTAACATTATAATAATTCAAATAATTCCATATGACAAAAGTATACGCCATTTCCAAGTTACATTATAGGTTTTATTTGATTTTTATTGTAACACTATTTTAGGGGGAATTGTAATGGTTTCAATTAAACTAATAAAGCATGATCATCAGTATGCAGATGATATAAATCGACTTTCGCAAGCTTTTGAAGTAAAAAATGCACTTGGGTTACCTAAACAATCGGTTGAAGATACAATGCGTTTTAATCAGCGGGTACTCGCAGAAGAGCAATTAGGTAAAACCGTATCACGCCTTATCCTAAACGAGAATGGTCAATTAATCGGTGTCACTACATTAATGTATATCGACCAAATTAAAAAAAGCTGTCATGTTGGGAGCTGGATTGGACATGAATATTGGGGGAAGGGATACAATTTACTGTCGAAAATAGAAATTTTAAAAATTGCTTTTGAAGTGTTACAGTTAGATGTTGTATTTGCAGGTGCAAGGATGACAAATATACGTTCTCAAAAGGCTCAGGAAAAGTTACCGTTCATTCGATTAAATGTAGAAGAGGAATTTCCAAAGGAACATGAATTTTTAGAAACAAAAGAAAAGCAACCTTGTATTCTTCACGCATTTTTTAAAGAAGACTTTGAACAATATTTAGGAAAAGAATAATGAAAAAGCCTCTTCAATTTATGATGTATTACAACATACAAATGAAAGAGGCTTGGTATTTACAACCCTAAAAGCACAGATTTAGGGTTGTGTTTACATATTTTCGGGATTGTATACACGCTGTATTTGTCCGTTATTTACAATCCCCATTGGTTATATTTTATTCACATGGTTGCTCTACTGCTGGTCGTGCTGCCGCTTTAAAGCTTGTTCCGCAGCCGCATGAAGCAAGTGCGTTCGGGTTGTCGATTGTGAATCCACCACCCATTAACGATTGCTTAAAATCAATTTTCGTACCTTGTAAAATACCTGCATCTTCATGAGATACGATGATTTGAATCCCGTATTGGTTGTCTGTATAATCATCTTCATTAATTGTTTGATCAAATGCCATACCGTATGATAGGCCACTGCAGCCTCCACCTTTTACCGCTACACGTAGACTTGCATGTTCCTCTTCGTTATGAGCCATCATTTCTTTGACTTGAAATGCGGCTGCTTCCGTTAATATAATTACTTGTTTTTCACTTGTCATTTCAGTCACCTTCCTTCTTATACACCATCATATCAATTGTGTTTCTAATCTGACAACAAAACTGCTTAAAAGATAAATGCACTATAACAATTTTATTTCTCTAAGGAAAATAGACCTAAAAAATTCATAATTATCTCAATAATTTATTACTTATGATTAACAGTTCTTGCTATAATATGGTTATAGTGAAACTTTGCGGAAAAAATTGAATTAGAAAGGTTTGAATTACTATGGAGATTTCACCTTTTTACGAAAAAAATGTAGATTGCTTGCACTGCAAAAAAAGCTTTCCTACATTAAAAGTACGAACGAAAGCTATTAAAGTTGATGATACAGAATCTGACTTTCAACCAATATATGCTGACAATCACATAAATGCCCTTTATTACAATGTTTTCGTATGCCAGCATTGCGGATTTTCATTTACAGAAGATTTCAATAAATATTTTGCACCAGGTGTAAAAGAACAAATCGATGCGAATGTATGCGAAAAATGGATTCCACATAGTTTTAAAAATGAGCGCACAGTTTTTGATGCTATTCAGGCGTATAAATTAGCCTTTTTATGTGCCACATTAAAGAAAGAGAAATATGTTATTACTTCTGGTTTAGCTTTACGCTTAGCATGGTTATATCGTTCTTTAAAAAACGAAGGACAAGAACAGCGTTTCTTAAAGGTAGCTCGTGATCACTATTTGGAAAGCTTCTCAACAGAGGATTATGCTACTACACAAATGTCTGGTGTACGTATCATGTATATGATCGCTGAGTTATCAAGACGTCTTAATGATTATGAAAATGCTACACGCTTCTTCTCGCGCGTTATTGAAAGTCAACGAGTAGGTGGCGAAGCAAAGCTAGTAGATATGGCAAGAGAACAATGGACATTAGTGCGTGATGCAAAAGAAAAAATCCAACAATAAAAACAATAGGAGTAAGAGATTTTGTCTCTTACTCCTTAATTGATTTCATTAGAAAACTTGCTCTACTTCAACAATACCTGGGACTTCTTCTAAAAGTGCGCGCTCGATACCTGCTTTTAATGTAATTGTAGAACTTGGGCAGCTTCCGCATGCACCTAGTAAACGTAATTTTACGATACCGTCTTCAATATCCACTAATTCACAGTCACCGCCGTCACGTAATAAGAATGGGCGTAATTTATCTAAAACTTCTTGTACTTGATTAAATTGTTCTGTTTCTGTCATTTTACTCGACTCCCTTCATTAAAATCATTATAATGTGAAGGAGTAAAAAAATCCATTACTGAATAGCGAAAGGTTTGAAAATCTATGTCACAATCAAAACCAATTATAGAAGTGTTTGGTGCAGACATTATGTGTGCAAGCTGTGTTAACGCGCCATCATCAAAAGATACATATGAGTGGCTACAAGCTGCTATCGAACGAAAATATCCTGAACAACCGTTTACAATTCGTTATATTGATATTGAAGGTGTAATTGATAATGAGCGCGATCAAGATTATGCTAACCGTATTCAAGAAGATGAATTTTTCTATCCCCTTGTTTTAGTGAATGAAGAAGTTGTTGGGGAAGGTTATGTGCAAATTAAACCTGTCTTCGCAGCACTAGAAAATGCTGGCTTTAAAGCAGTTGAAGAATAATAAAATGTCCTGCGAGCAGTAAGAGCTTACAGGACATGTTTTGTATTAGTTCTCGTTTTGACGTTTGTACATCCAAAGTAAACCAGATTTCATTAAACGTGCAATACGACCCGTTACTGTTGTATCCGCTAAATGAACAAAGCCTTGTTTTTTACCAAGCGAGCCCATGAAGCCTTTTAGTTTAATTTCTGATAGTTGCTCTGGTAATGTTTCACCATTCCAACGCATACGTAGCACTTTCACAATACGCTCACCTTGCTCCTCAGCTAATTGAGCTGTTGGTGGTAAGTGTGAAGATGCACAGTCCCCTACTACATACACATCTTCATCCCCAACTACATGGTAATGATTCGTTACGATTGGACGATTGAATTTGTCCTTTTCTACGTCTAATTCACGTACGATTTTTACTGGCTGTACACCAGCTGTCCATACGATAACATCCGCTTCGATGACTTCATCGTGGTTGAATAATCGCCCTTCTTCTACACGTGTAATGTTTGATTCTGCAATCACATCTACATTATGCTTTATGAACCAAGATTTTACGTAGTGGCTTAATTTTTCAGGGAAATCACGTAAAATACGTGCAGAACGGTCAAATAATTTAATATTTAAATCTGCTCGGCTTTCACGTAATTCACTTGCAAGTTCAATACCTGAAAGACCTGCTCCTACGATTGCAACCGTTGAGCCTGCTGGTAAACCGCAAACTTTTTCAAATGTCGTACGAGATTTTGCGATTGTTTGAATGCTGTAAGTGAATTCATCAGCACCTGGTACGCCATGATACTTATCTTCACAGCCAAGACCGATAACAAGTTGATCATATGCGACTTCTTGACCTTCATCTAAATAAACTTTTTTGTCTTCACGATCGATTCGAACGATTTCTCCATATACTCGTTTTAAACGATCATGTTCTGGAAAGGCAACACGAATTTCCTTATCTGTTGACGTTCCTGCAGCTAGTGCATAAAATTCTGTTTTTAAACTATGGAAAGGCGTACGGTCCACTAAAGTGATTTCTACGTCTTTTGGTAAGTTCGGTAATAAACGAAGTAAAATACGCATATTACCATATCCGCCACCTAATAATACTAATTTCTTCATAGGTTACTCCCTCATATCTCCATTAATAAGCTTGTTCACAAATATTCCATAATCATTATAACCATTTGTGATAGATTTCACAATATCTTTAATGATATTTTGTGAAGTTTTTCACATATAAGTTTAATAATAATAATACCTTCTCAAACATAGAAATTGACGCCAACAAAAAAACAAAGTAGCATGGCTAATAGTGAGGTGAACGAGTTGAATCCATTAGTAGAGTTTTGTATTAGTAATCTCGCAAACGGTGCCCAAGAAACTTACGAAGCACTTGAAAGAGATCCAAATATTGATGTGCTTGAATATGGCTGTTTAAGCTATTGTACAAAGTGTGCAAATTCCCTTTATGCAGTCGTAAACGGCGATCTTGTCGAAGCTGAAACGCCTACTGAGCTAACTAAGCGCATTTATGAATATATCGAAGAAAATCCGATGTGGTAAAGATACCACATCGGATTTTATTATTGCTGTTTATTTTAATAGTTCTAGTAAATTGTCAACACAATAGGTTGGCAATAGCTTCTGTTGCTTAACGATATGTGTTGGTGTAACTCCAGTATTGACATGGATCGTATCACAGCCAAAATGGATACCACATAATATATCGGTGTCGTAATTATCCCCAACCATGATCATCTCCTCCTTTGAGAAGTGATGATCCTCGGCAATAATTTGCAGCATAACTGGCGACGGCTTCCCGACAAAAGTAGGCGACACCCCTGCAACATTCGCAACTAAATGTACGAAAGAGCCATTACCTGGTGCAAAGCCATCCTCTCTTGGAAATTTTATATCTCCGTTCGTACCGATTAACTGTGCACCATTTTGTACGTAAGTACTTGCTTTAACAAGTTTTTCATACGTCATTTGACGATCAATGCCCATCACAAGCACCGCACTTTGCTCCTCGGTAATTTCAATACCTTCTTGAAATAGTGCTTGACGAATTCCATCTTCCCCAACAACATTAACCCGTTTTTCTGGGCAAATTTTTGCAACGTATTTCGCCGTAGCTAACGAGCTTGAATATATATGTTCCAGTGGTGCTTGAATCCCTATATTCGCCAATATTTGCTGGAGCATTTCACGAGTTTTCGATGAATTGTTTGTTAAATAAAATGGTTCGATATTTTGTTGCTGTAAGTAGTGAACAAATTTCACAGCGGACTCTATTTCTGCCCTCCCACGATAAATTGTCCCATCTAAATCAAAACAATATGCTTTGTAATTGATCATTGATGATCCTCTGGTAAAAATGCTGAAACAGGACCTAATTCATTTGTTAAATAGTCATGTACTTTTCCAGAGAATTGCTTCATTGATGCTAAATTTGCTGTTAAGACATTTATAATTTCTTCGTTATCTACTGCAACAAATTCACGTACAATCATTTTACGCAAGCCAACTACTGCCTTCAATGGGGCGTCCATATCTGGTGTGATAACCTTTTCATCAACAAAAATATCGATAATATCCTCATAACTACCAGGATCACGCATAATGAAGCCGTCGATTACTAAGTTCCCAACATCCATCATCGCTTCCATCACATTATGACCGATACGTTGTAATGCTAATTTATGAATATCATCTGATAACCAATTATCATTTGCTTCAAAAATGGCTAATAGCTCGTCTAAGTGTTTTAAGTTTAATGTAATTTTATTTCTATCTACGAAGTACATAGATAAAGCCTCCATTCAATCAATAAAAGTTGATAGTGTTTTCCCTTATATAGTACCATATTCTTTAGAGATGGAAGGGGTTCAAAACAAAATGGAACGATTTTTCTTATATGATGATGTAGAAGATACAAAAACGCGCTTTGTCAGCTTTGCTGGAAAAACACTGCGCTATGATTTAGCCATATTACAAAGCAGTCGTTTTTTTGGTAAAGTACTTGTTTTAGATATTCAGTTCGGACGCTTTGCGATTATCGGCGCAGATGATGTGGAAGAGCCTGGCTATTTAGAGCATGTGTACAATCGTTCTGAAGCAGACACTGTGGAATTACGCGAGTACTTACGTGAATTATTAAGTTAGCATTTTATTCATTAAAAACCGCCACAACATAATAAAACGGGGAAGCAAAATAATCGCATCCCCGTCTTGTTAACTTTCTAATGTGTCTAGCTCTAAATCTTCTGCAAATTCCTCAGCTACTCGCTCTGGTGCACGCCCTGTTTTTTGAACAATAAAATACGCACAACCGAAGTTGCAGTATTCAAATAAATAATCCTCAATTGTACTAATCTTCGTATCGAAAGTAGATTTTTGATTTCGATCATCAAAAAATCCCTTTAATCGTAATTGACCGTATCCCCAGTCCCCTACAATATAATCATATTTCGATAAAATATCTGAATAACGTGCAATAAACGCATCTTCCTTAAAGCCATCCCGCACATTTTCGATTACTTCATAAATAAAACCTTCTACAATTACCAAATTGCACACCACCTATCTTCATTCCATGTTAAAGAATATTAATACCGAAAGCAATATTCCTAACAAATTTTGTAGGTATATGAATTGAAATCTCTATTGCATAGAATGATTCTTTTTATTGTCTTCTGCTCCTGTCGCTTCGCTTTCGTCGCAAATCAAACGGGTCATCATACGGAATGACTCGTTTTTATTGTCTCCTGCTCCTGTCGCTTCGCTTTCGTCGCAAATCAAACGTGTCATCATACGGAATGACTCGTTTTTATTGCCTCCTGCTCCTGTCGCTTCGCTTTCGTCGCAAATCAAACGAGTCATCATACGGAATGACTCGTTTTTATTGTCTCCTGCTCCTGTCGCTTCGCTTTCGTCGCAAATCAAACGAGTCATCATACGGAATGACTCGTTTTTATTGTCTCCTGCTCCTGTCGCTTCGCTTTCGTCGCAAATCAAACGAGTCATCATACGGAATGACTCGTTTTTATTGCCTCCTGCTCCTGTCGCTTCGCTTTCGTCGCAAATCAAACGAGTCATCATACGGAATGACTCGTTTTTATTGTCTCCTGCTCCTGTCGCTTCGCTTTCGTCGCAAATCAAACGAGTCATCATACGGAATGACTCGTTTTTATTGTCTCCTGCTCCTGTCGCTTCGCTTTCGTCGCAAATCAAACGAGTCATCATACGGAATGACTCGTTTGATTCGCTGCATTTACTTGTTCATCTGCATGATAGCTACTACGTACTAAAGGACCTGCTTCACAATGGCTAAAGCCTTTCTCCATCGCAATTTTACGTAGTTTACCAAATTCAAGAGGTGAATAATATTTTTTTACTGGTAAATGTTTTTTCGTTGGTTGTAAATATTGTCCGATTGTCATAATGTCTACGTTGTTTGCACGGAGATCATCCATGACCTCATAGATTTCTTCTAATGTTTCACCTAAACCAATCATTAACGAAGATTTCGTTGGAATTGTCGGCTGTAACTCTTTTGCACGACGTAAAAATTCAAGGGAGCGTTCATAAGTTGCTTTTGCACGTACTCTTGGTGTTAAGCTACGTACAGTTTCAATATTATGATTTAATATGTCTGGCTTGGCATCCATTAGTAAGCGTAAGTTTTCTTCATGACCACCTAAATCGGAAGGTAAAACTTCAATCGACGTTAGTGGACTTTTTCGACGAATTGCTCGCACTGTTTCTGCTAAAACTTCAGCGCCGCCATCTTTTAAATCATCACGAGCTACCATTGTAATTACAATGTGCTTTAAATTCATTAAAGCTACTGAATCAGCTACGCGTTCTGGTTCAGCTAAATCTAATTCATTCGGTAAACCTGTTTTGACAGCACAGAAGCGACAAGCACGCGTACATACGGATCCTAAAATCATCATTGTCGCTGTACGACGTTCGCCCCAACATTCATGAATATTTGGGCAGCGGGCTTCCTCACAAACTGTATGCAAATTTTTCTCACGCATTAGTTTTTTTAACGCTTTGTACTCGTCGTTTGTATTAAGCTTTATTTTTAGCCATTCAGGTTTTCGTAAATGTTCTTGTTTAGTATTAGTTGGTTTACAAGATGTCATATTATTTCTCCCTTTCACTCAACTATTTCTATAATGTTGCTGTTGTCAATGTAACATATTCCACTAGTTGCAACAACTTACTTTTCTTATAAATTTGATTATTTCAATTTCTTTTAATACGAAAGCAAATTGGTATTATTCATATGGAACTGGTACTTCTAAAGATGGTTGAGGGCCTTCCCCCGCACTATAAATATGTGGTACAGTCCCTCTTACTAAACCTATCGCAACTGGGATTACTTGTTCTACAGATGTTGAACTACTAGCAAAAGGTATAATTATTTGCACATTCACGTTAATAAATATATTTACTTCAACCTTCGCATTATTAATTCCAAACTCTTGAATATCCGTGTCAACAGTACTATCTACACTACCGATAATATGGAATCTTATTGGAATTTTCGGTCCTAGATTTCCGATAATTGGTATATTCATTGCTTGCCCGAGTGGTACAAAAAATACAATCCCATCACCGGCTTCCATTTTACCAACATCATATTCAACATTTTCTAAGTTTGGTAAAGTTGCTAAATCACCGTTTTCAGCTTGCTCTAAATATTCCTTTACTAATGTTACGGTTTCTGAACGGACTTGATTAATAATATCTGTATTAAATTTTGTTGTAATCATATCATCTGACTGCGTCGGTAAATCAACAATTATTTCATTAATATCCAGTACACTTGATGTTCTGGAGTTAATTGCTTTCGTAACCACGTAGGAAGCTACTTTATGTGTTTGTACTTCTGCATATTCTAAATAGATTGGCATTAATCGCATATTAATTACATATATACTAATACTTACTGTTATAACAAGGCTCACCAGTAAAATGGTAATTAAATTCTTCCATTTTTTCTTTGGTTGAACAAAATGCATCCGCCTCTTTTTCGGAAAACGCAAAAAAATCCCCCTTACTCATAAAATATGAGTAGGAGGTGCTATCTATTCCGAATATACGACAAAATTCGTATCAACTTTTTCTATATTTAAGATTGGATAATCACTTAAACAAATTTCATATGTTGCTTCTAGTAAAATATTGTATTCCTCAAAAATACGAATCCACGGACGTGTTACATCGACTAGATTCTGCTTTGAAACGATACCCCGTCGTCCATCACTTAATAACACAATTGTTCCATTTGCATAATGCACAACACTGCGCTTTAACGCCTCAACTACCCGCTCATCAAATTGAATCCCTTTACCTTGTTCAATAATTCCTATAGCTTCCTTTGGTAATGTTTTATTTCGGTAAACACGATTCGAGGTTAATGCATCAAATACATCCGCCACAGCTATAATTTTTGCAAATGGGTGGATTTCAAAATCAACTAATCCTCTTGGATAGCCACTACCATCAATTCGTTCATGATGCTGATACGCGCAATGTGCAACTAGTAGCGACACAGAATGTAAATTTCTAAGTAAATCAAAACCATATCGTGTATGCTGCTTTATTTCCTCGAATTCTTCATTCGTTAGCTTTGTTGGCTTCATCAAAATCTCTGAAGGAATTAATAATTTACCAACGTCGTGCAACAAAGCTCCGATTCCTATTATGCGAATATCATCAGCGGGATAGCCCATTTCTTTCGCAATTGCAATGGCGTACATTGTTACTTGGAACGAATGTTGATATATGTATTCATCAAATAAATATACATCCGTTAATACCATTAAAACTTCGTCACTGTTAGTAATTGAATTCAAAATATCTTCTACAATCAATCCTATAACTTTCGATTGTTGATCCAGTACATACGAGGCTTGAGAAGATTTCGCTTGCTTCACTTCATTAAAGGTTTTTGTAATATTTTTAACTGCCTCAATTCGCTTTGTCGGAGCGACTGTTTCTTCTATTTCAATGCCGTTAGATATATCGTCCTCAATGTATAAATACTGTATATTAAGCTCACGTAAGCGCTCCACAATTCGGCTCGTTACGATAACATCTTTATGTAGTAATGGGTGGCCGGCTTCATTCCAAATCGTTCGACCTACCACCATTCCTTTTTTTAGTACATCAATAGATATTAATCGCATGTAATTGTAATGTCTCCAATCTATTGTTAAGTTACGTATCATTATATATTCCAAATTATTCAATGAAAAGCGGTATTTTCATTTTCTATGCGAATTTCTTGCTACAATATTCTTTAAAAATATCCCGAATAAACTCTGGTAAATAGTACTGTTTTTTTGCATACTTAAAGCTCGGAAAGAAAAAGCCAAATGTATACATATCCAATGTCGCTAATCTATATTCTTTATCTGGCTGGATTAATTCCCCGTTAATGTAAAATTCACGTTGCTTATTCATTGTTAGTCCATAATTTAACATTTTACCGAAAATAACCCCTCGGAAACCTAATCCTTTTAGTTCTAACCTTGGCCACTCTTCATTTTCTGACTGTAAATATATCTCTTTTAACTCATTACCTGTCAATTGTATAACACAAAGATTAATTGGATGTGGTAATATTTTGTGAATATCGTAAGAAGTGACGAAACCTTTATTCAAATTTTCTACAAAAATGCCCGCGTTAAACATACAACAATCAGCATTTGTATATTCATATAAGCACTCTGCAAATAAATTAGAAAGTTGTGAACGATGAAACCATTCTTTATTTAATGGCTTTGTTAATGCAAATGCAGGCTTTTCTAATACATCCTTTGCTTGCTTTTGAAGCTCGTTAAGCCATGCATTCTCTTCCTCTACTTCAGGTAAAAGTGCATTTTCATATAAACGGTCGGATTTGTGTACTAATTGATGTTTTACATGGTCAAATTCTAGTGTTAAATGTCCTGTATATTGTCCAAACTTCCCTCCACCTGTTAGAAGAACACCATTGTCTATTTGTCCTTGTTCAAAAATATGATGGGTATGTGCACCAAAAATAACATCTATCGCTGGGCATTCCTTTGCTAATAATTCATCTTCAGTAATTCCTAAATGCGATAAACAAATGATAATATCCACTTCATTTTGAAGTTGTAGTACTTGTTCAATTAGTAAGTCGCGAGGAGGTACAACAATCCAACCAAGCTCTTTATAAAATGCATCAAACTGAGCTGTTGCTGCAATGACCGCAATTTTAGTACCATACTTTGTCGTTAAAATCGTATACGGCTTTAACCACCCTGGATTGTCTCCACATTTTGACTGTAAATTACCTACAACTACCTCAAATTGAGCATCATCATATAAATGATATAGCTCATTATGAGGTAAAGTAATTCCTTCATTATTCCCGATTGTCACGACATCATATTCAGCTTCGTTTAGCATATTGACATTGCCTTTTCCTAACGTAGCCTCCGTATATAAATTCGAACGATCTATATGATCGCCAATATCTACTAAAAAACTCGTCTCGCCTCGAGCTGACAGCAAACGGCGCTGCATTTGTATAAACGACTGACTACGTTTCCAATAGTTAAAATGACTATGTAAATCATTTGTATGAAAGAAATGAATTACTTCCTGCACCTTTGCCACCTCTATTCATTTATTTTCGCTTAATTATTCATCAAAAAATTTCATTTGTTTTGGTGCTAGTCCATCAAACTCGAGCTGTAGTATTTGCTGCATACGCTTTGCATTTTTCGCAGCATGTCCACCAGAGTTATTATTAAATAGAACGTAAACTTCTTTTGCCTGTTTATTTAAAAAGGATATTTGCTCACCTAGTTTTCGTAATTCATCCTCATTATAATCATATAAAAAGCGCACTTTACGCCAATTTTCCCCATGACCAATATTACGCCACCCATGTACATTTCGCCCATGAATACGGACTAGCACCTTATCATTTGTTGCAATTGGAACAAAAGGAACAGACCCACTCCCCGCTTGTGGCTCATCACATACTGTATGAATGAGGCCATTATCCTTTAAAAATTGCAATGTCTTATCCTTCATTTGCTGTGAATACCAAGTCTGATTGCGGAATTCAATGGCGATTGGAAAGCCATGTAATCGTTGCTTCATATATCGAATATATTGCACATTTTTCCCTTGGCAGTCAAACCATGGAGGAAATTGCACTAAAATCATTGCTAGTTTACCATTTTTTTGGAAGGCGTCCGCACATGCACGGAATGCATTGAACATATCATTGCGTGTTTCAAATGGGAGCTCATCCCTTAGATGCCCTGTCATCCCTTGATATGTTTTTACAACAAATTGAAAGTTACCCGGTGTTTCCTTACACCACTTTTCTACATTTTCTACAGATGGTATCGCATAAAACGATGTATCTAATTCGACAATTGGAAAATGTCCGCTATAATCAAATAATTTATCTTTTGCAGCTGTTACTTCACTATATACATCTGGGTGATCCCCCCAGCCAGTTAATCCGATTGAAATCATCCCTATCACCTCACTCCTATTGTACAACATCAACTATTAAATCGTTGTAAAGTGATTGCAATTTCCAAGTAGAGCACTATAATTAACTGAAAAAGGAGGCACTTATTCATGCAAATATTACAATCAATTGAGCAATTTGAAGAATTAAGAAATGGGGCACCGGTTATTTTTGAATTTACCGCAGATTGGTGTGGGGACTGTCGTTTTATCGACCCGTTCATGCCTGAGGTAGTAGAAAAATTCGCTGACTTTACATTTTATAAAGTCGACAGAGATCGATTCATCGATTTATGCATCGAGTTAGGGATTATTGGAATTCCAAGCTTTCTAGCATATGAAAGCGGGGTAGAGTTAGGACGCTTTGTAAGTAAGGACCGTAAAACACAAGAAGAAATCGAACAGTTTATTGCAACCTTGAAATAATTCATTTAAAAAAGGTGCTGCAAACGCTCAATCTGCGTTTACAGCACCTCCTTTAATCGAGAATAGATTATTTTATAACCCCTTCATGCTCTTCATTTTTCCATAGCTTACCGCTCTTTTTTTGTCCTAATGCATAGAAAATTACGAGTACTGCAACGACTAAGACAACAGATGGTACCCCTAACGTAATTGGCCAAAATAAGTTTTCCATATAAATTCGCTCCCTTATCAAATTAGATTCAATTAATGACTTCTTGCATTAATTATTTCATCGGACGAATTTATTGTAAATATTTTCTAAGTTAACAATTAATGAACAATGCCCTGTAACGTCTATTTTTCACTAAAAATACATATTTCCTGCTATGTTTCAATGTTTATATTCGAAATCTCAACTCACCGTTCCCAAAAATATACCACCATTTTACTCTTCCTTATTTTCAATAATTTCTTTAATGACTTTTGCAAGAATATCAGCCGTTCTATAAGACTCTTCTAACGTATTTTCAGTCCCACCTATTTCTACTAATGTAGAATTTATATGGAGATCCTGATTATACGTGTTTCTTGGATCCACTCCTTTTTCAAAAACACCTTTTGATAATTGAGGATACAATTCTTCCAATTTTTCGTGAAGGAGATTTGCAAACTCCCTATTCTCCTTATAGTTATCAGTCGTTTTAGAGACAACAAATAAAACCTTTGCATAATCAACTCCATCAATATTTACAGTCCTATCTGCTTGTCCTAGTGATCCCCTGTGTATATCAAAAACCATTTTCACAGTATCATGTTCATTTAATAGGTTTGTAAGTATTTCCCTTGTAACTGCATACGAATCGGTAAAACGTAAGTTACGTTCCTTTAAAATTCCCATTACATCCGTATCATCAAAGACCGTGTTAATATTATTTCCTTTTAACGCATTACTTAATGCCCGTCCTACTAATGTTATATTAGTAGATTCACTATATGGATTTTTAGTTTCTGGAATAAATGATTCATAATTGTGCGTATGATAAATGAGAACTAATGGATCTTCATTTTCAATAGTCGAAAATACTGATTGATCTTTTACATTATTTACATCATTTATTATTTCCTTCCCATAAAAAAAGAATATCCATGTGAAAGCTAAAGTAAAAAGTAAAATGCTACTAGAAATTAAAGAAAACTTTTTAATCGTCCCTTTTTTATTCATGCCTCTTGCTTGTTGTCTAAGTTTATTTTCAACTGTGACGATAAACTCTTTTCTTGGATTTTGTGGGTAAGTGTCCTTAATCAAATCAAATAATTCTTTTTCATTTTGCATTTGTAAAAACCCCTTCCACATCAAAATTTAGTTTTCGTTTAAGTTCTTTTAATGCTCTGTGATAATCGACTTTCACCTTAGATTCACTACATTGCAAGATTTCTGAAGTTTCTTTTATGGAAAATTCATTTATTCCGCGAATAATAACTACTGCTCTATATTTAGGCTTTAATTTTGAAATCGCCTCATGGACAATTTGTTTTATTTCTGTAATTTCATACACTTCATCCGGTTTATTTCCAGTAAACTCTAGTTTATTGAAGAAACCGTCCTTAAAAACCGATGCAAATTTCTTTTTCCGATAATGATCA
Organism: Solibacillus sp. FSL R7-0682; assembly: GCF_038005985.1. Classification (NCBI taxonomy): domain Bacteria; kingdom Bacillati; phylum Bacillota; class Bacilli; order Caryophanales; family Caryophanaceae; genus Solibacillus; species Solibacillus sp. FSL R7-0682. The sequence continues at coordinate 911,060 of NZ_JBBOUI010000001.1, read as the reverse complement.
ACCGCTACATGCTTTGCTATGGAAAAAATCCATGTTTTTAAATTGTTTTGGCCATTAAAGTTGGGCAAATTTTTTAATACCCGGATAAATACTTCTTGTGTCATGTCTTCAGCATCGTTTTGATTTCCTGAAAAACAAATAAGAAATTTGTACACGTTTAAATAATGATCATTATAAATATTAACAATACGAGACTCTAAACTTTTAGAATCAAGCAAACTTTTCCCTCCTTTTTATGTAATCACTTATTATTCGTTTGAGGTTTGAAAAAGGTTACAATTATTTTCGGTACTTTAAGAAAAGTCCACTTTGAATATCCCGTGCATAACAGACATGATGCATACTTCCACTACGTTCCAACATATTATTAAAAAAAAAGAGATTTCAAGCAACGGTTTGCTGCTTGAAATCTCTTGATGTTTGAATATTAAATTATCCGATAGAACCTTCCATCTCGAACTTGATTAGACGGTTCATTTCTACTGCGTATTCCATTGGTAATTCTTTTGTGAATGGCTCAATGAAGCCCATTACGATCATTTCTGTCGCTTCTTCTTCAGAAATACCACGAGACATTAAGTAGAATAATTGCTCTTCAGATACTTTCGAAACTTTCGCTTCGTGCTCTAAAGATACGTTATCATTTAAAATCTCATTGTATGGAATTGTATCAGACGTTGATTGATTATCCATAATTAACGTGTCACACTCGATGTTTGCACGAGCACCTGACGCATTTTTACCGAACTTCACTTGACCAAGGTATGTTACTTTACCACCTTGCTTCGCAATCGATTTAGAAACGATTGTAGAAGATGTGTTTGGTGCTAAGTGAATCATTTTGGCACCAGCGTGTTGGTGTTGACCTTTACCTGCTAATGCAATTGATAATGTCATACCACGAGCACCTTCGCCTTTAAGGATACATGCTGGGTATTTCATTGTTAGTTTAGAACCGATGTTACCGTCGATCCATTCCATCGTACCGTTTTCTTCAACTACAGTACGTTTTGTAACTAGGTTGTATACGTTGTTCGCCCAGTTTTGGATTGTTGTATAACGGCAATATGCGTTCTTTTTAACGATAATTTCTACTACAGCTGAGTGTAGAGAGTTTGTTGTGTAAACTGGTGCTGTACATCCTTCTACGTAGTGTACAGATGCATCTTCATCTACAATGATCAGCGTACGCTCGAATTGACCCATGTTTTCAGAGTTAATACGGAAGTATGCTTGTAATGGTGTATCTAATTTAACACCTTTAGGCATGTAGATGAATGAACCACCAGACCAAACTGCAGAGTTTAAAGCCGCAAATTTGTTGTCAGTGTAAGGGATTACTGTACCCCAGTGTTTTTTGAAGATTTCTTCGTTTTCTTTTAATGCTGAGTCTGTATCTTTAAAAATAACACCCATATCTTCAAGGTCTTGCTTCATGTTGTGGTAAACTACTTCAGATTCATACTGAGCAGATACACCTGCAAGATACTTTTGCTCTGCTTCAGGAATACCTAATTTATCAAATGTTGTTTTGATTTCTTCAGGTACTTCATCCCATGAACGTTGTGTCGCTTCAGATGGCTTTACATAATACGTAATTTCATCGAAGTTTAATGAGCCAAGGTCGCCGCCCCATTGAGGCATTGGCATTTCGTAGAATTTTTCAAGAGCTTTTAAGCGGTAGTCAAGCATCCACTGTGGCTCTTCTTTCATGTTTGAGATTTCACGAACGATTTCTTCTGTTAGTCCACGCTCAGAACGGAAAATTGATACGTCCTTGTCATGGAAGCCATATTTGTAATCGCCGATATCAGGCATTTTTTTAGCCATGTTGTCTCCTCCGTTCATTATATGAGAAGTGTGCTAAAATGCATGATGCAATCATTCATTTTAGCCTTACTTACAGTCATTATTTCATTTCGTTATTAACGCCTTTTTCCATCGCTTTCCAGGCTAATGTAGCGCATTTAATACGTGCTGGGAATTTTGCAACACCTTGTAGTGCCTCTACGTCCCCAAGGTCATATTTTTCATCGTCGAAGTCTTCACCTAGCATCATTTTTGAGAAAATGTCTGCAAGTTCAAGTGCTTCTTCTAATTTTTTGCCTTTAACGATTTGTGTCATCATTGATGCAGAAGACATCGAAATTGAACAGCCTTCACCGTCAAATTTCGCAGCTTCTACAATGCCGTCATTCAGCTTTAGTGTTAAATGGATACGGTCGCCACATGTTGGGTTATTCATATCGATTGTTACACTGTTTTCTTCTAGTGACCCTTTATTACGTGGGTTTTTATAGTGATCCATAATTACGGAACGGTATAGTTGATCTAAGTTATTAAAAGACATCGCCAAAATACTCCTTCGCTGAGCGCAATCCAGCAACAAGACGATCGATATCCTCTTCATCATTGTACATGTAGAAGCTTGCACGAGCTGTTGCTGTTACTTGAAGCCATTTCATTAAAGGCTGAGCACAGTGATGACCCGCACGAACTGCAATACCACTCATATCTAGTACAGTTGCGACATCATGAGGATGCACATCATCTAAATTGAATGTTACAAGTCCGCAGCGTTTCATTGGGTCACGTGGTCCGAAAATCGTTAAACCATCAATTGTTTCTAATTGATCCATCGCATAGCCGGCTAATTTATGCTCATGCGCTGCAATGTTGTCCAAACCGATTTCTTCTAAAAAGTCGATTGCTGCACCTAATCCGATTGCACCTGCAATGATTGGTGTACCACCTTCAAACTTCCACGGTAACTCCTTCCATGTCGATTCCTGTAAACCTACAAAATCGATCATTTCGCCACCAAACTCAACTGGTTCCATGTTTTCAAGAAGCTCTCTTTTACCATATAGTACACCAATTCCAGTAGGAGCACACATTTTATGTCCTGAAAACGCGAGGAAGTCACAATCTAAATCTTGCACGTCGATTTTCATATGAGGAGCTGCTTGAGCACCATCTACAACCATAATTGCACCATTTTTATGGGCAATTTTAGCGATTTCCTTTACTGGATTAATTGAACCTAATACGTTTGATACATACATTACAGACACAATTTTCGTTTTTGGCGTAATTGTTTCACGTACTTTTTCTATAGAAATCGTACCATCTGCTTCTAAATCAATGTATTTAAGTACCGCTCCTTTTTCTTTTGCAAGCTGCTGCCAAGGAATAATGTTCGAATGGTGTTCCATGTACGTAATGACAATTTCGTCACCTTCTTGCACATTTTGACGTCCATAAGCTGCTGCTACAGTATTTAAAGAAGTCGTTGTACCACGTGTAAAAATAACCTCTTGTGTCGAACTTGCATTAATGAACTTACGAACTTTTTCACGTGCACCCTCATAAGAATCCGTTGCACGATTCCCTAATGTATGCACACCACGGTGAACATTTGAGTTATCTAAGTGATAATAGTTCGTTAAAGCTTCAATTACCTGGATTGGCTTTTGAGATGTAGCGGCACTATCCAAATAAACTAACGGATGTCCATTCACTTCCTGATTTAAAATCGGAAAAAAGCTTTTAATGTCTTTTGATATCATTATCGAACTTTCCTTTCGATAACCTCCGTCAGCTGCTTTTTAACACCTTCGATTGGTAAGTTAGTAACAACTGGCGCAAGGAATCCATGAATTACAAGGCGCTCTGCTTCTGTTTTTGAGATACCGCGGCTCATTAAGTAGTAAAGTTGAGTCGGGTCAACACGTCCAACAGATGCTGCGTGTCCTGCTGTTACATCGTCTTCATCAATTAAAAGAATTGGGTTTGCATCACCACGGGCTTGTTCAGAAAGCATTAATACGCGAGATTCTTGCTCTGCATTTGCTTTTGTACCGCCATGCATGATATGACCAATACCATTAAAAATTGATTGTGCGGCATCTTTCATTACACCGTGCTTTAAGATTTGACCGTCAGAGTTTTTACCCCATTGACGAATTAATGTTGTAAAGTTTAATTTTTGGTTGCCGCTACCTACAGTTACCATTTTGAAATCAGAAGTTGAGTTGTCACCAACTAAGTTCGTTGTATTTTCATAAACAGTATCTGAGTTCGTCATTAAGCCTAATGCCCAGTCGATTTTTGCATCACGCTCTGCATGACCACGACGGTTTACATAAGCTGTAAATCCTTTAGCTAAGTTGTCTACTGCACCAAATGTAACTTGTGCATTATTTGAAGCAATTACTTCTGTTACAACGTTTACTTGACCTTTCGCTTCTTCAAACGTAGATACATAAGTTTCTACATATGTTACTGCTGAAGATTCTTCTGCTACCACTAAAACGTGATTGAATAATGAAGCTTCTGGATTGTCATTTACGAAGACAACTTGCAATGGTGCATCGATAATAACGTTGCGAGGAACGTAAACGAAAATACCGCCATTAACAAGAGCTGCATGGTAAGCAGTCAATTTATGCTCGTCCACTTTTACAGCCGTTGTCATAAAGTATTTTTCTACTAAATCCGCATGCTCGCGAATTGCAGTTTGAATATCTGTGAAAATAACACCTTTATTCATAAGTTCTTCTGAAACTTTAATGTACGCTGGTGTGTTGTTACGTTGAATGTATAGGTTTTCTTGATTTTCTATATCAATAATTGCCTTTACTTCTTCTGGTAACTCTTCAAGTGATGCGTATGCAGCACTTTCTACAGTATGCGCAGGAAAATCAACGAAATTCCATTTTGCAATATTCGTTCTATCTGGTTTTGGTAATTCAAGCGCAGCAGCTTTTTCTAATGCGCTCACACGGAAATCAGCAAATGCTGCTGGTTCGTTGTTCATTTCAGAGAACGAGCGTACATCTTGTGCTGATAACGCTAATTTTGTTTCAACCGTCATCTTAGTCGTCCTCCTTAATTATGCTTCTTCTGTAACAGCATCAGTATTCTCAATACCTAGCTCTTGTTTAATCCATTCATAGCCTTCTGCTTCTAAACGTTGTGCTAATTCTGCACCACCAGATTTAACTACGCGCCCTTGCATCATTACGTGTACGTGGTCCGGAGTGATGTAGTTAAGTAAACGTTGGTAGTGTGTGATCATTAAGCAACCGAAGCCTTCGCCGCGCATTTCGTTAATACCTTTAGATACTACTTTTAATGCGTCGATATCTAAACCAGAGTCAATTTCATCTAAAATACCGAAAGTTGGTTTAATCATCATCATTTGTAAAATTTCATTACGTTTTTTCTCACCGCCAGAGAAGCCTTCGTTTAAGTAACGTTGCGCCATTTCTTCTGGCATTTCTAAGAATTCCATTGTTTTGTCTAATTCACGGATGAATTTCATTAATGAAATTTCATCGCCTTCTTCACGACTAGCGTTAATTGCTGAACGTAAGAAGTCTGCATTTGTAACACCTGCGATTTCTGATGGATATTGCATAGCTAAAAATAGACCTGCTTGAGCACGCTCATCTACTTCCATTTCTAATACGTTTTCACCATCGATTAATACGTCACCTTGTGTTACTACGTATTTTGGATGCCCCATAATTGCTGAAGCTAAAGTTGATTTACCAGTACCGTTTGGACCCATGATCGCGTGTACTTCGTTTGTGTTAATTGTAAGGTTTAAACCTTTTAAAATCTCTTTTCCGTCGATTTCAACGTGAAGATCTTTAATTTCTAAAGTTGCCATTAGATTACCTCCAAATGTTCATTTGCATGACAAATGCATGCCAAATTAATATCATTACAATCTTACCCGAAATGAATGTTTGTTGCAAATAGTTTAGAATGATTTTAATTAAAAAATCTTTATTAATCTTTAAAAACGCTTTTATTTAGTTTGTTTCTACTATATAAATAGAGTTTATTATGAATCCATCATTTTCAATTCGAAACTTCTAATTGAGAATCAATTTCACTTATTCGTTGATTATCAGTATTAACGATTAAAAGTGAGAAAAAAAACGTCATTTCGATTAGCCGAAATGACGTTTTTAAAATGTTTAGTTTTTAACTAGTACATCCGTTAAATAGTAATGTACGCTTGCTGCAACCGCACGCCCTTCTTTAATTGCCCATACGATTAAGCTTTGACCACGGCGCGCATCACCTGCCGCAAAAACACCCGGTACTGAAGTCTCGTAATCTTTAATAGAAGCACGAATCCGATTATTCGTTACATCAACACCAAAATGCTCTGGTGTTTCTTTTTCTGTCCCTTCAAATCCGATCGCTACGAATACATGTTGTGCCGGCCACACCTTTTCAGTACCCGGAAGCTCTTTAAAATAGTGGAAGCCATCTTCACCTAGTATTTTTTCCATTTGAATAGTGTGAAGTTCTTTCACATTATTGTTTGCATCCTTAATAATTTTCGTAGTTTGAATACAATACTCACGTGGATCACGTCCAAATTTCGCATCAGCCTCCGCATACGCATAGTCTAACGTATAAATGTTAGGATCCTTTGGCCACATCGTCTCATCAGTACGCGTTTTTGCCTGTTGAGGGTGCTTACCGAATTGGTATACTGAGCGACACTTTTGACGTAGCGACGTTGCTACACAGTCCGCACCAGTATCACCACCACCGATCACGATAACATCCTTTCCTTCCACGTTTAATGCCTTTTTATCCTCAAAGTTGGAATCGAGCAAGCTTTTTGTAACACACGTTAAATAATCCATCGCTAAATGAATATTGCCTGCATCGCTACCTTCCATATGAAGCTGACGTTGCTTTTGTGCACCAGTACATAAAATGACAGCATCAAAATCAGCTTGCAGTTGTTCTTTTGTTACATCTTTTCCTACTTCAGTATTTGCAACAAAGCGTATTCCTTCTAATGATAGTAAGTGTATACGACGTTCTATAATTTCCTTTTCAAGCTTCATGTTTGGAATACCATACATTAGCAAGCCACCAAAACGGTCTGAACGTTCAAATACTGTTACGTTATGTCCCATTTGATTTAATTGATCAGCTGCTGCTAACCCAGCAGGTCCCGATCCAACGATTGCTACTTTATAAGTAGTACGCTCCTTTGGAACACGAGGTGTTACCCAACCATCCTCAAAGCCTTTATCGATAATCGTACGCTCAATAGATTTAATCGCGACAGCTGGATCTGTAATAGCTAACGTACAGGAACCTTCACAGGGCGCTGGACAAACTCTCCCTGTAAATTCAGGGAAGTTATTCGTCATATGCAAGCGATCTAATGCTTCCTTCCACTTGCCTTTATATACTAAGTCATTCCATTCTGGTATTACGTTGTTAATTGGGCAACCTGCTGCCGTACCGCGAATTTCGATTCCCATATGGCAAAAAGGTGTACCACAATCCATGCAACGAGCCCCTTGAGTTTGTAATTTTTCATCAGAAAGCTTACTTGCATATTCATTCCAGCTTGAAATGCGCTCTAGTGGAGGTTTTTCCTGTACTTTTTCACGTTTATATTCCATAAATCCTGTTGTTTTTCCCATGCTAGAACCCTCCTCTTATTTTGAACTCACAAGCTTTTTTTGACTTTCTGTTACTTCTACAAACGCCTGCATCGCTGCATTATCTGCCGTTAACCCATTTAATTTATGCAGTTCAATTTTTTCGATAATCGCTTTATAATCTGACGGTACAACTTTCACAAATTTTGGAACAAATTTCTCCCATTTCGCTAAAATATCTAACGCATACGAACTATCCGTTTCCTCTAAGTGTTTAATAATCATTTGACGCACTGATTCAATTTCATGCTCCTCGGTTAACTTTTCAAATTCAATCATCTCCATGTTGCATTGTGCTTTAAATTGTTCTTCGTCTGTCGGTAACACATAACCGATGCCGCCTGACATCCCTGCACCAAAGTTTTGACCAACATCACCTAAAATGACAATTTTACCACCCGTCATATATTCACAACCGTGATCGCCAATACCTTCCACCACTATGTTTGCACCTGAGTTCCGGACACCAAAACGATGACCTGCGCGCCCATTAATAAACGCTTTACCGCTCGTTGCACCATATAAACAAACATTCCCAGCAATAACGTTTTTCTCTTGCTCTCCTTTAATGGGTGCAATCGCTACAACTTTACCACCAGATAGGCCTTTACCAAAGTAGTCATTGACATCTCCAACAACGCGCATTGTCATTCCTCGTGGTGCAAATGCACCGAAGCTTTGACCTGCATGACCAGTGAAATTAAGTTGAATTGTATTGTCTGGTAAGCCGACTTCCCCGTATTTACGTGAAATTACACTACCTACAATTGTCCCCATAACACGATCTGTATTTTTTATCGGATAATCAAGTTCTACTACTTGTTTTTCAGCAATTGCTTTTTCGACTTTTGGTAATAGCTCACGTACATCGAAACTTTCTGCAATATGATGATCTTGCTCTACTTGCTTTGTACGAGTACCTTGTATTTGATAAAGTAGGGCAGTTAAATCTAACTGACTTGCTTTCCAATGCTTTTTCGTACGTTCTGAAATTTGCAATACATCTGTTCGCCCAACCATTTCTTCTACAGTACGGAAACCTAGAATACTCATATACTCTCGCATTTCCTCTGCAATGAAACGCATATAATTAACAACGTGATCTGCATTCCCCATAAATTTTGCACGTAGCTCTGGATTTTGTGTTGCTACGCCTACCGGACATGTATCTAAATGACACGCACGCATCATCACACAGCCTAAAACGATTAATGGTGCTGTTGCGAATCCGAATTCTTCAGCTCCTAATAATGCTGCCATAATAACATCTTTACCTGTCATTAGCTTTCCATCCGTCTCTAAAATAACGCGGTCCCTTAAGCCATTTAACATTAATGTTTGATGAGCTTCTGCTAATCCTAGCTCCCACGGTAAACCTGTATGCTTAATCGACGTCTTCGGGGATGCACCTGTACCACCGTCATATCCTGAAATAACGATTACATCAGCAGCACCCTTCGCCACACCCGCTGCAATCGTACCAACGCCTGCTTTTGCGACAAGCTTTACTGAAATGCGAGCATAACGGTTTGCATTTTTTAAATCATGAATCAATTCCGCCATATCCTCGATCGAATAAATATCATGATGTGGTGGTGGTGAAATTAAACCAACGCCAGGTGTCGAGCCACGTACTTCTGCTACCCAAGGATATACTTTATTGCCCGGTAATTGACCACCTTCACCTGGCTTCGCTCCTTGTGCCATTTTGATTTGAAGTTCATCAGCATTAACTAAATAATGCGATTTTACGCCAAAACGACCTGATGCGATTTGCTTTATTGCTGAACGCTTACTATCACCATTAGTTTCTGGTGTAAATCGAGCAGGATCTTCCCCACCTTCACCAGAATTTGAACGTGCACCTAATTTATTCATCGCAATTGCCAATGTTTCATGCGCTTCTTTCGATAAAGAACCAAATGACATCGCACCTGATTTGAATCGTTTAACAATTGACTCAACTGATTCAACCTCTTCCATCGGTAAACGACGTTCTGCCTTTTTAAACTCAAAAAGATTTCGTAAAAAACCAATTCTCTCTTCATTAGCCATTTCAGCAAACATGCGATATAGACCATAATCATTTTTGCGTGTCGCCCATTGCAAGGTATGAATTGTTTTTGGATTGAAAGCATGATGTTCACCGTCAGCACGCCATTGGAAATCTGACCCTGATTGAAGCTCCGGATTCATTGACAATACAGCTGCCTCATGGCGTCGTGTCGCTTCCTCGCCAATTGTCGCTAAATCAATGCCATCTATTTGAGAAGCTGTACCTGTAAAATATTCTTCAATAACAGTCTTTGAAATACCTACCGCCTCAAATACTTGTGCGCCACGATAAGATTGTACAGTTGAAATCCCCATTTTTGACATGACCTTCACAACACCATCTGCCGCTCCTTTGCGGAATTTTTGTATGGCCTTTTCATAAGCAATGTCTAAATGATCCTTTTCAATTGCTTCTGCAATCGTTGCATATGCTAAATACGGATGAATGGCATCAACACCAAAGCCGATTAATGCAGCAAAATGATGTACCTCACGAACTTCACCACTATTCACAACGATACTTACTTTTGTTCGTAAGCCAATTCGTACCAAATATTGGTGGATTGCACTAGCCGCAAGTAAAACTGGTATTGTAAGTTGTTTTGCATCCTCTACATAATCCGATAACACTAAAATCGTTTTACCACCAAAAATTGCCGCTTCTGCCTCTGCTTTAATTCGATTTAATTCACTTTCTAAATTTTCAGTAAATAATAAAGAAATTTCAGCTACTTCAAAATCTTCTTCTTTATTATTTATTAATTGCTCATACTCAGCAGTCGTTAACACTGGTGTATTTAAAATTATCCTACGCGCATTTTGAGCTGTTGGATGTAATAAATCACCTTCTGCCCCTAAAAGCGTCATTGTCGACGTTACAACATGTTCACGAATCGAATCAATTGGTGGATTTGTTACTTGTGCGAAAAGCTGCTTAAAGTAATTAAATAATGATTGTGGTCGCTCAGATAATACAGCAAGCGGTGAGTCGTTCCCCATCGAGCCTAGCGGATCTTTTCCTTCTTTAGCTAATGGCACAATATATTTTTGAACGTCTTCATATGTGTAGCCGTGAATTTTTTGACGTAATGTAATATCTGTTACCTCTGCAAGCTTTTCTACTTTTGTTTCAAGCTTTAGCATATTTTCTTCCAACCACGTTGCATACGGCTGTGCAGCTGCCATTTCTGATTTCAACTCTTCATCTGAAATGATTCGTCCTTGCTCTAAATCGATTAGAAGCATACGCCCTGGGCTTAAACGGTCTTTATATAAAATATCTTCCTCTGCGTAATCAACAACACCCGTTTCTGATGAGAAAATGACATGGTCATCTTTCGTTACATACAAACGTCCTGGACGTAATCCGTTGCGATCTAAAATTGCACCGATTTGTTTCCCATCGGTGAAGCAAATGGCTGTCGGACCATCCCATGGTTCCATTAAACTTGCGTGATATTGATAAAATGCTTTGCGGTCTTCCTCGATGCGTGGATTTTCTGTCCATGGCTCTGGAATCATCATCATAGCTGTTTGTGCTGGAGTACGACCTGCTAACACGAAAAACTCAAAGGCGTTATCAAGCATTGAAGAGTCTGAACCCGTTGTATCAATAATTGGTAGTAATTTTTCTAGATCATCACCAAATGCTTCCGATACAAATTGCTGTTCACGGGCACGCATCCAATTAATATTGCCTCGTAATGTGTTAATTTCACCGTTATGAATAATATAACGATTTGGGTGCGCACGCTTCCAAGATGGGAATGTGTTTGTTGAATAACGGGAGTGTACAAGGGCTAAAGCAGATACGAAGCTTTCATCCTGTAAATCAATATAAAAGTCACTAACTTCTTCCGGGGCAAGTAATCCTTTAAAAACCATTGTCTGGCTTGACATACTAGGAATGTATAATTCATATCCTTGTTCGTTTGCCCAATGCTCTAACTGCTTACGGATTACATATAATTTTCGCTCAAATGCTTTGCCATCGCTTTCTGTTGATTTGATAAATACTTGACGTACAACAGGTGCACTCGATTGAGCGATATCACTTAAGTTTTCTTTATTTGTTGGAGCTGTTCTCCAGCCGATCAATTGTTGACCTTCTCCAGTAATCAGCTCGTTCATTTTTTGTTCAATTTTTTGTGATTGTACTCCATTTTCCGTTAAAAATAATTGACCTACACCGTACTTTCCCTTTTCAGGTAAATCTAACTCGGGACAGTTTAATTTGAAGAAGGCATCTGGAATTTGTACCATTAGTCCTGCGCCGTCGCCCGTTTTACCGTCTCCCCCACGTCCTGCACGGTGTTCTAAGCGACATAACATTTCTAAACCGTTTTTCACGATGGCATGTGATGCGATACCTTTCATATTGGCATACATTCCTATCCCACATGCGTCATGTTCGAATTCCGGATTGTATAGTCCTTGTGCTTTAGGTAACTGGTGAAAACTCATTATAATTCCCCCTCATTCTTTCAATAACGTATTTACATTTTAAAGTTTTCGAAATAATATAAACAATATATAGTTTGGATAGGAACAATCTACTTTTTAGATAAATGGGGTGTAACTAGTGGAATTACGACAATTACGTTACTTTGTCGAGGTAGCTGAACGGGAGCATATTTCGGAGGCAGCAGAGCATTTACACGTTGCCCAGTCTGCAATTAGCCGTCAAATTGCCAACCTAGAAGAAGAGCTTGGAGCACCACTTTTCGAGCGAGTTGGACGTAACGTCAAACTCACACCGATTGGGAAAACTTTTTTAGAACACAGCATTGCCGCTCTCAAGGCTATTGATTTTGCTGCAAAGCAAGTTGAAGAGTATTTAGACCCAGCAAAAGGGACAATTAAAGTCGGCTTCCCAACGAGCTTAGCAAGCTATGTTCTGCCGACTGTTATTTCAGCATTTAAAAAAGAGTACCCTGAGGTTTCTTTCCATTTACGCCAAGGATCGTATAAATATTTAATTGAAGCGGTAAAGAATCGCGAATTAAATTTAGCGTTACTCGGTCCATTACCTCCAAAAGATGAAACAATTGATACGACTGTTCTATTCAGCGAAAACATTCATGCTTTACTTCCAGCGACACATCCACTTGCAAAAAAAGAGAGTATTAACTTAATTGATTTACGAAATGATGATTTTGTACTATTCCCGGAAGGGTTTATTTTACAAAAGGTAGCAGTAGATGCATGTCGTTCAGTTGGATTTGTTCCAAATATTACATCTGAAGGCGAAGATATGGACGCTTTAAAAGGGTTAGTTGCTGCTGGAATTGGGGTAACACTTTTACCTGAAAGCTCTCTTTACGACTCTACACCGCGCATGACGGTTAAAGTACCTATCGCAACACCTGTCATCCGTAGAAATGTCGGAATTATTGCACCAACAACAAGAGAACTCGCACCATCTGAACAAGTATTTGTAGATTTTGTTTCTAAATTCTACTCGCGACTTACACGATTCCAATAAAAAAATCCCGATTTTTGATATTCAATCAAAAGTCGGGATTTTTTAGTTATTTTAGTTATTATTTTTCAACTGGAACTACCGAACCGCCCCACTCTTTTAAAATGAAATCTTGAATTTCTTTTGAGTGTAACGCTTCAACTAATGCTTTAATTTCTTTCGAATCTTCATCACCAGATTGTACTGCAATAATGTTGACATATGGTGAAGATTCACTTGATTCGATTGCAATCGAATCCTCTAATGGATTAATGCCATTATCGATGGCGAAGTTTGAATTGATTAATACTGCATCGCCCTCTTCGTTTTCATACATTTGTACTAACATTTCAGCAGCTGTATCGTAATCAAATACAAAGTTTTTCGGGTTTTCTACAATATCAGATAACTCTGCTTTTGTTTTATCAATACCATCAGCTAATTTAATTAAACCTTCTGTTTCAAGTAATGAAAGCATACGGCCATGGTCCGCTACTGAGTTTGAAAGTAAAATTGTTGCACCTTCAGGAAGTTCCTCTAAAGATTTATACTTTTTAGAATAAATACCGATTGGCTCGATGTGAATTTCCCCAGCATTTACAAAGTCATACCCAAAGTCAGCTTTTTGAGCTTCAAAATATGGAATGTGTTGGAAGTAGTTCGCATCTAAATCACCAGATTCTAAATCCTGGTTTGGTAATACGTAATCTGTATATGGTTCGATTTTTAACTCGATACCTTGCTCTTCTAAAATTGGTTTCACTTTTTCTAATATAACTGCGTGCGGAGTGTTCGATGCACCTACTACTAATTTTTCATCTTCCCCACCACATGCTGCAAGTGCAAAAACTGAAGCACCTAAAATAACGCTTGATAATAATTTTTTCATTGTTTTACCCTACCTTATTTTTAAATTTTTGATTTAGTTTTACGAAACATTTTTTATATTCAGTAAATTCTCCGTGAAGACGCGCCACTAATTAAGTGTGCGTCTATTTTTTAAATACAAAAGCTTCAAAACTAAATCAGTATAATTACGGCCTGCGCCTCTAACTATCGCTTGTCTACCTTTGTTGTAATAAAATCTCCGATGTATTGAATAATAAATACCACGACTAAAATTAAGATCGTCGCCATTAATGTTACGTCAGTACGGTTTCTCTGGAAACCATCTAAGAATGCCAGGTTTCCTAAACCACCTGCACCGATAATTCCAGCCATTGCTGTATAGCCTACTAATGCAACGGCTGTAACAGTAATCCCTGAAATTAGAGCAGGTAAGCTTTCTGGAATTAGCACTTTCCAAATGATTGTTGACGTTTTCGCACCCATTGATCGTGCCGCTTCAATAACTCCTTTATCAATTTCTCGGAGTGCGATTAATACCATACGAGCATAGAATGGTGCAGCACCAATAATTAATGCAGGTAATGCTGCATTCGCACCACGAATTGTTCCTAGAAGGAACTTTGTGAATGGAATTAATAAAATGATTAAAACGATAAATGGAATCGAACGGAAAATATTTACTATTGATCCAGTTAAAAAGTGTGCGGCTTTGTTCGCCCACAACTGATTGTCACTCGTTAAAAAGAGAACAATTCCGATAATAATCCCTAACACGAATGTAATGACCGTAGCAATTGTTGTCATATACAATGTTTCGTATGTTGCCTCCATCATTTTACCCCAGTCAACATTCGGAAATAATTGCTCAAGCATGCTCAATCACCTCCGTTTGAATTTCATGTTGCGCTAAAACATTTAATGCGGCAGTCACTTGATCTGGAGTACCGTCAATATGAATGTATAGAGTACCTAATGAACCACTAGTTGTTGTTGAAATTTTACCGTGAACAATATTTACGACAATATCAAATTGCTTAATGATTTGTGAAATAACAGGTTGCTCTGTCGTTTGACCAACGAAGCTTAATTTTACAATCTTACCAGATGGATGATTCGCTAAAATATGCTCGATGGAAGCTTGCATTTCTTGTGTTTCCCCTGATGCTTGTGATACAAAGTTTTTCGTAATTGGTGCTTGAGGCTGTTGGAATACTTGAAGAACATCCCCTTGCTCAACTACCTTACCGGCTTCCATAACAGCGACACGATGGCATATTTTCCGAATAACATGCATCTCATGGGTAATTAGAACAATCGTTAAGCCGATTTTTTTATTAATGTCTAACAGTAACTCTAATATTGATTCCGTTGTTTCTGGATCAAGTGCTGATGTCGCTTCATCACACAATAAGACTTCTGGATTGTTGGCAAGTGCTCTTGCTATTCCGACACGTTGCTTTTGCCCACCCGATAGCTGTGATGGGTAAGCTTTACCGCGGCCAGATAAACCTACAAGCTCAATTAATTCTTCTACACGCTTTGCACGTGCTTCTTTTGGTACTCCAGCAATTTCTAATGGAAATGCAATATTCTCCTCAACTGTACGAGACCAAAGTAAATTAAAATGCTGAAAAATCATGCTAATCTTTTGTCGCGCTTCACGTAGAGTAGTTCCGGAAGCCTTCGAAATATCTTGGCCGTTGACAATAACTGAACCGGTAGTTGGCTTTTCTAACCCATTTAACAGGCGAATCATTGTACTTTTACCGGCACCACTATAACCGATAATGCCAAATATTTCTCCATTTTTAATCGATAAGTTTACATTATCTACTGCTTTAAGCTCGCCGCTTTTCGTCTTGTAAACTTTCGTTATATTTTGTATATCAATCATTGTTTAAACTCCTTTAATCTGAAATAACCAACCAGTTATTTTCAAAACATTCCTGCACATTTCGCATCTTCGAAATCGAACAAAGGCGTTAAAAGCGCCATCTAACAATAAAAAACCTCTCTACAAAGACAAGTAGAAAGGTTTTCACATATACGCTGAACCGTTCTCTCATCTCTCAAAGATAATCTTTGTGTGAATTGGCACCTTTTCATTAAATATAATGCTGGTTGCCGGGCTTCATAGGGCACTTCCCTCCACCACTCTTTATAAGAGTAACGCTATTAAGTTTATTTATTATGAATGTTACTTTATCATGGTAAACTGCATACGTCAATTATTTTTTTAATATTTCATACAAAAAAGGTACGGATTGAAATGCATATATCTTTTCTGTAATTTGACCATCTTCTGAAATAATTAAGCAAGGTACGCTTTCAATTTTCAATTCGTAAGCTAATTGCTCCATATAATTGATATTTGTCATACCTAATGGAAAATCCGGTAATAATTGCTCAATTACTTCTAACATTTTTTTTGCTACACCACATGTGCCACACATTGGTGTATAAATATATAAGGCTGTTTTCCGATGTTGCTGGATTTGTTGTTCCCATACTTCTTTCGTCCACTGTTCCATCTTGATGTCATCCTTCTTTAATAATAAATTTCGCATCTTTAAGAAGCTTAATTAAAACTTTGGTTGGTGTTTCGGCTACTTCTCGAAATTGAAATGGAATAATTAAATGTTGCGCCTCTGAATAGACGCGGTTCATGAGCTTACGTAATTTTTCACCATTTCGATCTGCATCAAACATCGTCACCATTTCATAATGCTCATATGGTTCTAATAATTCAATTAAATCGTCTTCACTAATTGTACCATTTGTACAAAGAATCTCTACTTGTTCATTAAAAAGCGGGGTAATTTTTAGCTTATCTGAACGTCCCTCAACGATAATACATTTTTCCATTGTGAGCCTCCTTCATAGCTTCTCTAATACTAAGAGCATACCATATGACTCATTATTAAGAATCCTCGCCTATTTTATATTATAAAAAAAACGCTAAAACCTGATCACTCAGATTTTAGCGCAAAAATTAATTATTGTTCGATTAATTCCGCATAAGCGTCAGCATCCATTAAATCTTCTACTTCTGCTTCTACCGATAATTCTACTGTAATCATCCATGCCGTGCCGTATGGAGATTCATTAACGTATTCTGGGTTGTCTGAAAGTTCTTCATTAATAGCTACTACAGTACCTGATACAGGCGCGTATAGTTCAGAAACTGTTTTTACAGACTCAACGCTACCGAATGGCTGGTCTTTTGCAATCTCGTCACCTACTTCTGGTAACTCAACGAATACGATGTCACCTAATTCAGATTGAGCGAAATCAGTAATTCCGATTGTAGCTTTGCCGTCTTCAATTTTTACCCACTCGTGCTCTTTTGTATAACGTAATTCTTTTGGTGTGCTCATGAGAAAACCTCCAAGTAATATGTAGTACATTCATGTTCAGTTTGCCATATTTCGTTCGGAAATTCAACAAGAATAGCGCTTTATTTCCAAGTTTCCGAGAAGTCAGACTCCTTAAATCCTAATGTTAATTTATTACCATCTGTAACG
Organism: Solibacillus sp. FSL R7-0682; assembly: GCF_038005985.1. NCBI lineage: Bacteria > Bacillati > Bacillota > Bacilli > Caryophanales > Caryophanaceae > Solibacillus > Solibacillus sp. FSL R7-0682. The sequence goes on along the minus strand of NZ_JBBOUI010000001.1, from coordinate 893,682 downwards.
ATAGGTCGTTTAATTAACATCCCGTCTGATGCAAGTAATGTTAATTGCTCGTCCTCAGACATATTCGCTAGCTTATCTTTTAAGCCAAGCTCACGGTACTTTTGACCAGATGTATTAAAGAATTTTTTCAATGGCAAGCCACTTGCTTCATAATATGCTTTTAATTGCTCTTTAGAAGGTGTTTGCTCGACAAGATGAATGTTTTCGTATTGGACCCCATTTTCGTCTAACCATTTTTGAGCTTTTTTACAAGTTGTACATTTTGGATATTGAATCAATTGAATTGTCATGCTGGTACTCCTTTTTATCGTGAACTTTCTTCTTATTGTAACGGATTCGCTAGCACAACGCAAAATCGGATGCAGCGTCCTGCACCCGATTTTTTTTTAGTAACTATTAAACTACATACTTTTCAGCTTCAATTAGTTTTGCCGAAGCTTCACGCTTTTTCGGAATTAAGTTGTAAGGGTTGCTACGAGTTAATTTACGTAACGCTGATAAGATCATACGACCATTATCTCCTTCAACTGAAGCAAGTAATGTTTCTTTTGCTTCTTTTTCGATTTCTGCAAATGCTTCTTGACAGAAAATTTGTGTGTATAGAATTTTTTGTGCTGCTTTTTCTTCACCGTCACGCTCAATTGCTTTTTGCGTACGGATTACTGCAGATTCCATTGCATATAATTGGTTTGCAATGTTGGCGATATTCACTAGTACTTCTTGTTCTTGATCTAACTTGGCACCAAATCTTTGTGCCGCTGCACCAGCTACAAGAACAGCAATCTTCTTCGCGTTTTTCACTAAATATTTCTCTTGCTCTAATGCCGCTTCACCAATTTCCTCAGGCATTAACATTAATAGCTCATTTTGTAACTCTTGAGCAACTTGTAATAATGGTAACTCACCTTTAAGTGCTTTTTTCATGAATGTACCAGGTACGATCATACGGTTGATTTCGTTTGTACCCTCAAAAATACGGTTAATACGTGAGTCGCGGTAAATACGTTCTACCTCATACTCTGCCATGAAGCCGTAACCACCATGTAATTGCACTGCTTCATCCGCTACAAAGTCTAATGTTTCAGAACCAAATACTTTTGCAATTGAACATTCGATTGCATATTCAGCAATTGCAGCAGCAACTGATTTACCATCTTTTTGTTCGTCATCAGATAGCTGACTTAAGCGGTCCTCAAAGTAACCAACAGTTCGGTAATTTAATGACTCAGATGCGTAAATATGTGACGCCATTGTCGCAATTTTTTCTTTTGTTAAGTTGAAATCAGATAACTTTGTTTTAAATTGTTGACGTTGATTTGTGTAAGCAACAGCAAGCTCAAATGCACGTTTAGATGCACCTACTGTACCTACCCCTAGTTTGTAACGTCCGATATTTAAAATGTTGAATGCGATTACGTGACCACGACCTACTTCACCAAGTAAGTTTTCAACTGGAATCTCTGCATCTTCTAAAATTAAAGTACGAGTAGAAGACGATTTAATGCCCATTTTCTTCTCTTCTGGACCTACAGAAACACCTGGGTAAGAGCGCTCTACAATAAATGCAGTGAATTTCTCGCCGTCAATTTTTGCATAAACTACAAATACATCAGCGAAACCAGCATTTGTAATCCATTGCTTTTCACCGTTTAAAATGTAGTGTGTTCCAGCATCATTTAATTTTGCAGTAGTTTTTGCACCTAATGCATCAGAACCTGAACCCGGCTCAGTTAGTGCATATGCTGCGATTAACTCACCAGAAGCCAATTTTGGTAAGTAGTGCGATTTTTGCTCATGATTACCGAATAATACGATTGGTAAAGAACCAATCCCTACATGGGCACCATGTGTAATGGAGAAGCCACCAGCTGGTGACATTTTTTCAGCGATTAATGCTGACGAAATTTTGTCTAAGCCTAAGCCTTCATATTCTTCTGGCACATCCGCAGCTAATAAACCTAACTCACCCGCAGTTTTTAATAAACGTACTGAATGTTCGAATTCATGATGCTCTAAGTTTTCAATCACAGGTACGACTTCATTTTGTACATACTCTTGTGTTGTTTGAGCAATCATTTTTTGCTCATCAGTAAAGTCTTCTGGTGTAATTACGCGATTGATTTCTACGTCCTCAATTAAGAAGCCGCCACCTTTAATAATGCTTTTTGTTTGTTCCATAATAAATTCCTCCCTAAGGTCTTTGTAATCTGTTTATAAAAGTTAAAGTACTTCAAATACTCCAGCTGCGCCCATTCCGCCGCCGATACACATTGTTACAACACCGTACTTACCGCCACGTCGTTTTAACTCATTAATTAATTTGACAGTTAAAATAGCACCTGTTGCGCCAAGTGGGTGACCTAATGCGATAGCACCACCGTTTACATTCACTTTATCCATATCAATTCCTAACTCACGAACAACTTGGATTGATTGAGATGCGAATGCTTCGTTAATTTCCCAAAGGTCTACTTCATCTTGTGTAATCCCCGCAATTTCTAATGCTTTTGGAACTGCTACAATTGGACCGATTCCCATTACTTCTGGTGGTACACCACCAACTGCAAAGCCTAAAAATTTTGCAAGTGGTTGAATGCCTTGCTTTTCAGCCTCTTCACGGTCCATAACTAGCACCGCTGCTGCTCCGTCAGATGTTTGTGAAGCGTTACCAGCTGTTACTGATCCTTTCACGTTAAATGCTGGGCGTAACTTCGCTAAACCTTCTAGTGAAGTACCTGGACGTACGCCTTCATCTGTATCAAAGGTAGTTTTCTTCTCTTGTAATTTATTATTTTCGTCCACATAGTACTCCGTCACTTCTATTGGAACGATTTCGTCTTTAAATTTTCCTTCTTTAATCGCCTTTTCAGCTAATTCATGAGAACGTACTGCAAATGCATCTTGATCTTCACGCGTAACGTTGTAGCGATTTGCTACTTCTTCTGCTGTATGCCCCATACCGATATAGTATTGAGGTGCCTCCTCGGCTAATTTTGGATTTAAGCGCACTGTGTTACCAGTCATCGGAATCATACTCATAGATTCAGTACCACCTGCAACGATTGCTTTTGAGTGACCAAGCATGATGCGCTCGGCAGCATATGCAATTGTTTGTAAACCTGATGAACAGAAGCGGTTTACTGTTAATGCTGGTGTTGTATCAGGTAATCCTGCTAGTGCTCCAACTAAACGTGCAACGTTCATTCCTTGCTCTGCTTCTGGCATCGCACATCCCATAATTAAATCATCAATCGGACCTTCATAGCCCGCACGCTTTAACGTTTCCTTAACTACTACTGCACCAAAATCATCTGGACGTGTATTGGCTAGTGTCCCTTTTTTTGCACGTCCGATTGGTGTTCTCGCTCCTGCAACGATAACGGCTTCACGCATAATGATGTTTCCCCCTTGTAATCGCTAGCAGCAATATTGCCGCTAGCGCAAAATATTTAATAGAACGTTTTACATTAGTTACGTAATGGCTTTCCTTTTACAAGCATGTGTTGCATACGCATTTGTGATTTTGAGTCTGCAACTAATTGTAGGAATGCTTCTTTTTCAAGGTTTAATAAATAATCTTCCGAAACTTCTGTTCCATATGGTACTTTACCACCGGCAATTACATAAGCTAATTTCTTTGCAATTTTAAGATCATGCTCTGAAATGAAGCCTGAATCAAACATACCTTGAGCTCCAAGTAATAATGTTGCATATCCCGGTGCACCGACCACTTTCACTAACTTTTTCACTGGCGGTGTGTAGCCAGCTTCAGCTAGTGCTAATGCTGCCTGTTTTGCATCATAAATTAAGTGATCTGGGTTCACAGAAATACCATCCGCAAAGTTTAAGAAGTTGTTTTCACGTGCTTCTTCACCAGAAGTCGAAACTTTTGCCATTGCAATTGTTTCAAATACTTTATTCGCAATATGCTGGTAATCTACTTCTACACCATTCGGTAAGCCTTTAATGAATTTTTCATATAGACCGATGTTACCGCCACCGCCTGGAATTAGGCCAACTCCTACTTCAACAAGACCCATATATGTTTCTGCTGAAGCTTGAATATGTGCAGCTGGTAAACATACTTCTGCTCCTCCTCCTAACGTCATTTGGAATGGAGCTGCTACAACAGGTTTCGAACTATATTTAATACGGCGCATCGCTTGTTGGAATGACTTAATAACGAAATCTAATTCGAAAATATTATCGTCTTGTGCCTCCATTAAAATCATCCCTAGGTTAGCTCCCACACAGAAGTTTTTACCTTGGTTACCAATAACAAGGCCTTTGAAATTTTTCTCTACTTCATCAATTGCATAGTTAATCATTTGAATGATATCTAACCCAATTGCATTTGAACGAGAGTGGAACTCAAGTAATGCAATGCCATCACCAATGTCTATTAAACTTGCACCTGAATTTGCTTTAATAACACCATGTTTTTTCTTATAACGTTTTAAATCAATTGCTTTTTCATTTATTGGTACTTTTACATACTCTGTACCATTATAGTAAGCTAGGTCCCCATCAATTTCTGAATAGAACGTTGTGAATCCATTGTCTAGTAAACTTGTTACGAAAGCAGGGATTTCACGCCCTTCTTCTTTCATTTTTTCGATTGATTTTTCTACCCCGATTGCATCCCACATTTCGAATGGACCTTGTGCCCAGCCGAAGCCCCATTTCATCGCATTGTCAATTGCTACGATGTCATCTGCAATTTCACCTAATAGCTTGGCAGAATAGATTAATGTTGGAGCAAATGAGTTCCATAATAATTCACCAACGCGGTCTTTTGCGTATATTAATGTTTTTAATTTACCGCCAGGACCTTTTGCTTGTTTTGCCATTTCAAGAGAAGGGGCAACAAGTTTTTTTGTTGGCTCGTATTCAAATGTTGATAAATTTAATTCTAAAATCTGTTTTCCTTCCTTTTTAAAGAAGCCTTGACCAGACTTAGCACCTAACCAACCATTTGAGATCATCTTGTTTAAAATTGGTGACTCTTCAAATACCGCTTGCTCTTCACCCGTTGTATGGTCATATACGTTTTTAGCCACATGCGCAAACGTATCAAGACCTACTACATCAAGTGTTCGGAATGTCGCCGATTTTGGACGACCAATAATTGGCCCCGTCACTGAATCTACTTCACCTACTGAATAATTACGGGCAACCATTTCTTGCATTGTTACTAACAAACCGTATGTTCCTATACGGTTGGCAATAAAGTTTGGTGTATCTTTTGCAATTACAACACCTTTACCAAGTACGTCTTCACCGAACACTTTCATGAACTCGACAACTTCTGATTTTGTAGTGTTTGCTGGAATGACTTCTAGTAATTTCAAATAGCGTGGTGGGTTGAAGAAGTGTGTTCCAAGGAAATGTGCTTGGAAATCTTCTGAACGTTCCTCCGCCATTGCGTTAATGCTTACCCCTGATGTATTCGATGATACAATTGTGCCTGGCTTACGCACTGCATCAATCTTTTCAAATAAACCTTTTTTAATTTCTAATTTTTCTACGATAACTTCGATAATCCAGTCTACATCTTTCAACTTATCTAGATCATCATCAAAGTTCCCTGGCGTAATTAATGCTAGATTTTTTTTCGATGAAAGTGGCGCTGGTTTTTGCTTTAATAGTTTTTGTAGTGCACCAGCTGCAAAACGATTTTTTACAACCTTTGAATCTAGTGATAATCCTTTAGCTTCTTCTTCTTTCGTTAGCTCATTTGGCACGATATCAAGTAATAGTGTAGGAATCCCGATGTTTGCTAAATGTGCTGCAATACCTGAACCCATAACCCCTGAACCTAAAACAGCTACTTTTTGAATTTTGTAAGACACGAGCACTTCCCCCTTCTCCTTTGAATGAACAGTCATTCATTTTGAAATGAAAAAAAAACTTCAAACAGCTTTTCTGTTCTTAGTGTAGATTATTTTGATAATTTGCGCAATAATTTTCTCACAATTTTTAGAAAAACATATTGCTTATAAACATAGCTCAAATTAATAGCTTCTCTTAAGTGAGGTTCTATTTTCTTAAAGTCTCTAAATAAATATATTATTCTAATTTAATACACAAAAGGCAAATACACGCTTTCAATCTTTTGAAGCTTAATTACTTTTCGTAATTGTCCTTTCTGTGTACAATGAGCATAAGGAGCGTGATAAATATGCAAGAAATTACTACGATTGAACAATTTACTGAATTAACAGGAACAGACAAAAAGGTGATTATTAAATTTTATGCTGGCTGGTGTCCAGATTGCACACGTATGGATATGTTTATCGATCCAATTATTGAAGAGCATAATCAATTTGACTGGTACTCAATCAACCGAGATAACTTCCCTGATCTAGCTGAAAAGTATCAAGTAATGGGAATTCCTTCGTTATTAATCTTCCAAAACGGCGAAAAGCTAGCACACTTACATAGTGCTAATGCTAAATCACCAGCTCAAGTTGAGGAATTTTTAACTGCACAAGTTTAATTTATATGAGCCCATCTTATCGTGATAATAAAACGATAGATTGGGCTTTTATTTTATTCACTCGTGTTTGTGTATCAGATTGTCATATATTATTGTAGTTTTGTCCTATTTCATCATCATTTTGTCCATTAACCCCCATATTGTCCTTTTCCATTAACTAATAGTCTCTTCAAACCAAAAATTGTCCATTATGGCTATTACTCTTATACAAACGAGATTTGTTTTCATATCCATTCCATATTACAATGGACTACATGAAAAAATTGTTTTTTAGGAAGGAAACATCATGACGACAGATCAACGAAAGAAATTAGCATTACTAATGCTCAACATGTTTATTGCAGTTGGAAGTTTTGGAATCATTATTCCCGTTATTCCTGCATATTTAAAAGAAATTGGTCAAGGTGGTACAGCCGCTGGATTAATTATTGCAATCTTTGCCTTTGCACAATTTTTAGTGTCTCCTATTGGAGGTAAATGGACAGATAAATATGGACGTCGACCGTTAATTAATATCGGGCTTTTAACGTTAGCAATCTCGATGTTTATTTTTTATTTTGCAGACTCCATTGTTTTACTTTATATTTCTCGCGCTATTGGTGGTATTGGTTGTGCATTTTTAATACCTGCTATTTATGCGTATGTCGCGGATATTACAACGATGGACCAACGCGCTAAAGGCAATAGCTTTATTTCGGCTGCTATGTCTTTAGGAATTGTTATTGGTCCTGGAATCGGCGGATATTTAGCACAATTTGGTTTAAAAATCCCACTATTAGTATCGGCTATTGTCGGATTACTTGCCTTTGTCGTGTCATTCTTCACACTAAAGGAAAGCCAGGTAGAAAAGCCTGAAATATTCGATATTCCAAACCAATCGATGGTGAAAGACATCATTTTATCCGTGAAAAAACCGTTTTTTATTCCTTTAGTTATTACGCTTATTATGAGCTTCGGATTAATGGCTTATGAAACAGTACTTGGACTATATGTTGATAACCAATTTGGTGCGACACCAGAGGAAATAGCCTTTATGGTAACTTCAACTGGTCTTGTCGGAGTGATTATGCAGCTATTTGTAGTGGACCGAATTGTGAAATCGATAGGCGAGCTAAATGTATTAAAATTATTTTTAATCGTGACAGCTATTGGATTTTTCCTATCGATAATTGCAGGAAGTTATGCAATGTTCTTTGCGATTTCATTATTAATCTTCCTCGCAACATCTATTTTACGTCCTGTTTTAACAACGCTTATTTCAAAACTAGCTGGTAAAGAACAAGGTTTTGCCATGGGAATGAATAATGCATATATGAGTATCGGAAATATTTTAGGTCCTTTACTTGCTGGCGCACTATATGATGTTCAAATTTTATATCCATTTATTGCAGGGCTCATTATTTTAATCTTTACGATTGGCTTAACCTTTATGTGGAAAGGTGCAAAGCAGACACAAACGAATGAAATAAAGGGAGGATTCCAATGAAAATCATTGTCTTTGGTGCAACAGGTGGTGTTGGCCAGCATTTCGTAGAAATGGCTTTGGCTGCTGGTCATGACGTAACTGCCTTTGTTCGAACACCTGAAAAATTAAAAACGACAGATGTCACAATTATTCAAGGAGATGCATTTAATGCGAATGATGTAGCGAGTGCAATTCCTGGTCATGAAGCCGTTATATCTTGTTTAGGCTCCAGTACGGGCATGAAAAAATCAAACGAGCTTGAAGCAATGGGGAAAAATATTGCAGACGGAATGGTAAAAGCAGGCGTAAAGCGTCTTGTATATTGTGCCTCAGCAGGTGTAGACGGAGAAATTCCAGGCATACCAGGAAAGCTAATGATGAAGATGCTTGCTAATCCTTTAGCTGATCATCGCAATGCACTAAATTACTATAAAACAAAGAACATCATTTATACGATTGCTCGACCAATGGGACTTAAAAATGACTTACTTGTAACAGACTATAAGGAAGCTTTTGAAGGTGTACCAAAAGGCTCCTCATCCATACCAAGAGCCAGTGTTGCCCATTTTATGTTGAAAGCTTTAACAGATCCCGCCTATGAAAATAAATCGGTTGGATTATGTAGATAATTGGGTTAAAAGAAAGACGACTATGCATTCATTCCATCATGAATACATAGTCGTTTTTTTACTCTGATAAATACATCCCTGTTGTAAATTCATTCCCCTTGTCATCAATAAATACACGTTCCGCAATTCTGGTCAACGTCATTTCAAAACCGTCATCTCCTGTAATGTAATACGTACTATCTTTTACAGTTACTTTAATATTTTTATAAGTAGCATCTATTGCTTCTAAATGATTTTTATTTTTATTCTTAGCATAAGGGCTAGGGTCAATGTCAGGGCGAAGTACGACCCTTAACTCATCGTTATAAAACTCAAGCCGATTAAATCCTCGTCCAATCAAAAATAACATGTTTAAATGACTAACCTTTGCCTCTAATGGCTTGTCATATAATACAACTTCTAACTTATCAAACTGTTGGAACCGATAATATTGTGACTTTTGGAAGTCATCCTCAGAGTATTTCAACAAAATCATATCCCCTTCTGCTTCAACATTGTAAAATTCTACTGGACCAATCAAATTTGCTGATTCCAAAATAGGGGCATTAACTAAAATTCCGTCACGAATAGTTGCAATTGTAGGGTCTTGACCTCCCCAAATAAAAAAAGGATTCTCGTGAAAGCCTAATTGATTATTGATCATACCTTGCCTATCTGTACTACCACTTAAATGCTGAAATTGCCCTTCACGATTTTTATAAAGAATCTCTACCTTTGAACTCTTTTCGTCTACGATATAATACTCGTTTTTAGCAATCCCTGTTGCATATGACTGACCACTACTCACAATCGGAAATTCGAACAGATCACCTTCCATTGTTTCGATAATTCTCCATGTTCCTTTTGTCGTTTTTAATTGATATAGCTTTACCCCGTCTTCGTAAGTTTGCGTTTCAAATGCTTTCTGATATTTTCCTAAATCGAAATTTTCTAATTGTACTGCAAACGGAGCAGGACGGTACTGTAATGGAATAGAAGTTGGTAAGTGAATGTTCCTATATTCAGTAAACTTGTTGTCATTACTAAGGGTGATTTTTCTACTGTTCTTAACTAGGTTAAGCTGGTTTATAAAGTAATGTCCTTCTCCTTTAGGTAACAAAACAAATACTGTGTAAGAATCTTCATATTCAATTGTTTTTAAAATAGTAAGTGGCTCATTTAACTTATAATTACTGTACTGATGAAAGATTTCCTTCGCATCTTCATCTGAAACTTTTGCGAAGGCTTGCGCATTTTTCAATGAAATAGCTTCGAAATAATGACGAACAATTGCTTCATATTTTGCTGGTAATTCATTATTTTCTATTGTTGTCGCTTGGCGCTGTTCGTTTGGCATAAAATAGAGAATCATTCCGATGAAGAACACTAAGCTTAATACAATAATAGGATGTACCCATGAAACTTTGTTTAGTATCTTTTTTGGAACCATTACTCTCTTAACAAAAGCATCATTTAACAAGGGCTTGTTACTTATCATCTCATCTATAGCCTTTTTCAATTGATTGTCCTTCATCTAAATCACTTCCTTCCAATTTGATTTTCAGCTTCTCGCGGGCACGTCGTAGGCGCGTTTTGATTGTATTGTCCGAAACACTTAATAATGCGGCGATTTCTTCAATTTTCAGCTCTTTATAATAATAAAATATAATGACCTCTCGATATTTCACTGGCAATTCAAAAACCGCTCTTCCTAGCATATTATTTTCGGATAATTCCATTACTTGTTGTTCTGCAGACTTAGATCCATTAAATATTTTTTGAATTTTATTCGTTAAAACGGTATTTTTATAGCTCCAGCTGCGTAAATAATCATAACTACGATTAATTGTTAATCGGTATAAATAGGTGCGATAGCTAGATTCACCTCGAAATTGTTGTTGTGCTTCAAAAGCCTTTAATAGCACATCTTGTACAATATCTTCTGCTACTTCTTGGCTTTTCACATATGTATACGCAAGCCGTAGCAGTTCCTCTCCATGGGTTCGAATGAATAGTTCAAGTTGCATTAAGTACCCCCTTGTTTATTTAGTTTTCCGTTAGACGGAGTGCTCCCTTTTTTAGTTTCACTTTCAAAAAGGTTAACTTTTTATTATTTGGGTATATTATATAGTTGTAAGGTGAACCTTCAATCAATGGAAGCATTATCCATTGTTTGCCTTCATCAATCGTGCATTAACGGGCAGTTAATTTCATACTGTCCGTGTTAATACGGATACGGTAAATTTCATTCTCTGGAGAGGTTCCTCATCTCCACAGATTATTAATAAAAACAATCCATTGGAGGTAAATGATATGCGTGTACAACTTAACGTTAATGGAAAATCACAATATAGTTCGGATATACGTCCTGAATTTCAAAATTCTGCCTGTGGACCGACAACTGCACAGGTAATATTAAATTATTTAAATCAAGAAAATAAGGACCTTGCTAATAAAGATATTAATGAGCTCTATGAATATCTAGGAGGGACGAAAATTGGTCTCTTTAAATGGCGGATGATTCGAAACCTTCGACGCTTACTTGGAGAACAATGGTGTATAGAAGAGTGCACAATTACCGAAGCAATTGAACAATTACGATTTGGAAATCCGGTCGCAATGAAATTTGATGTGTATTTCACGGGTCAATTCTTTTCAAAAAATAAACCCCTTTATAAATATCATTGGGTGCCGCTAATTGGCTATGAAATAAAAAACAATGAATTATACTTAATGATTCATGACAATGGCGGTAAAAACCGTGAAAGTCAAGTTCGTTCTTTTAAATACGACGATAACCGCAAAGTATTAAGCTATGTAAAAATCGAACAAAAAAAGTAGCCTAATCGCTACTTTTTTTATTGTTTATTGTTGCACTATTATTATTTTACTCTATAATAAATTCTTGTGCTTAGAAAGCAACAAACAACTTAGAATAGGTGGAGTGATAAATGAAAAGAACCCTTACAGCAGTTTTAGCATCTGCAATGTTTCTGGGTGCATGCTCAGGAGAAGAAAATCAAGACAATGCGGAAGCTCAAGTAGACACAAATGCGTCAGCAGAAACTACTGTGGCAGTTAAACCAACCCCAATTAAAGGTGAAGATTTCGATGAAGCAGGTGGTGCAGATGCATACGCAAATGCAGGCGATCATCCAGAATCTCGCTATTACAAAGCACCTGATTTTTACAATTTAAAATCAGATAAAAACTTAACGATTATTGAAAACTTCCAAACGATGCAACAGACGACAGAATGGTCTTGTGGTCCAGCTACTGCGTTAATGGTCGCGAATCATTTCGGATTTGACGAATTGACTGAAATGGATATTGCAACGCAAATGAAGGCAATGACAGATTTAGATGTAGAGGGAGCATTACCTGGATCAGCTAATAATTTCCATGAATATGGTTCTGATGTTTCTCAAATACACGATTTCTTTGTTAGCTTAGAAGGCTTTGAAGTTGTAGAATCTAGCTACCGCACAGATTACAACGAAGCGGATTTAATTCAAGCGGACTCTGGTGCTACAGGTAGCAATGTTGGTAATTTACCAGAAACATTTACTTGGAATAGCTTATATTCTTCAGAGAACAGTGATACAACTGAGGCTTGGGTTAGTGATGCTAAAGATAGCTATTTCGTAAAATGGCTTACTGACCACTTAACAAATGAACGTCCAATTATGGTTGAATGGGGCGACTGGGGTGGACATTGGCAAGCAATTATCGGATACGATAACATGGGTACTCCAGGTATCGGTGATGACGTATTAATTTTTGCGGATCCATATGATACATCAGATCATTGGCAGGACGGGTATTACTATTATCCACTTGAACGCTGGTTCGGCATGTGGAATGACCGTAATATTGCACCAAAGCCATTCCAATTACAACCGTACATCGTAGTTGATTATAAAAAATAACGGACAAAACGCACTAAAGTAATACACTTTGGTGCGTTTTTATTTCTTTTTCCTCATACACCGTTTAAATATGTATTTTCTTTCCAATACTACTTTTAAAAAACGTGAGGATCTAAAATGAAAAATATTGAATCAATTAGCATTTTACATATTATTTTTTTATCAATGACTGTAATAGGTTTAAAAAACCATGTTACGATTATCCCTTCTTTACTAAATGGCGCAGGACGTGATGCTTGGATGTCCGTTATTGTTGCCACAATTCTATTAATCCCTTGGTTACTTTTACTTTTATTTATTCAAAAAAAACTAGGGGATAAGTCTTTACGCGCAAATCTACTAGAGAATTACCCTAGATTAGGAAAAGTATTCATTTACGTTACTGTATTTTATTTATTGCTAATGGCTGCATTTACATTACGCGAAACGTTGCAATGGGTAGCAATAACTTTTCTTGTTGAAACCCCTGTTCTATTGCTCTTTTTCTTTTTTGCAATTATTTGTTTAGTTTTTGCAATGTCATCGATTCTAAGTATAACAATGGTTAATGTTATCGTACTGTGTGGAGTACTTGTACTTGGTTTTTTAGTTGCCTTTGTAAATATTCCAGTAAAAGATTACATGTTGTTGTTACCATTTTTGGAGCATGGTGTTACACCCGTGTTAAAAACTGTTTTGTTTCCAGCATCCGGTTTTGTAGAGTTATTACTATTTATTTTCATCCAACATCATTTCAAATCGAAGTTAAAATTCAGACATTTATTACTAATGCTTTTTTTACTTTTCGGCTTAACACTTGGTCCTCTAATTGGCGCCATTACGGAATTTGGTCCTACTGAAGCGGCAAATCAACGTTACCCGGCCTTTGAAGAATGGCGTATTGCTGCTATTGGTAGCTTTATTGATCATATTGATTTCTTCTCTATTTACCAATGGCTCACAGGTGCATTTGTGAGAATCGGCTTTATTTTATATGTGGTCATTGAGTTATTAGATTTAACAGGTAATAAAAAAAGAATATGGTCTACCGTTGCTCCTGCCTTTATTTTTTGTACGTTACCGCTATTTTTATTGCAAGACAGTATATTTATTAAATTAAAGGGACAATATTTTTTAATAAGTACTTGTTTATTTTTATTCATTTTATCGTTTCTTATAGCACTTCTCTTAAAACGAAAAAAAAATAATAAGGCGGCAGATTATGCATCCAATTGATTTAATTACATTAAAGGACCAATTTGAGAATTGTGCAGATGTCCGTTTTCAAACGTATCAATTTCAAGCAAGTAATGTGACTCTCGTTATTTGTGAATCGATGATTGACAATTATTTATTAAATGAAGTTGTTGTCCCCCGGTTGCAATCGGTTTGTGACCAAAAACAATTACCAGAAAAAAAAGCGCTACCTCAAAGTTTATTTCTTCCTGGTCTACAGCAAGTCGATAAATTACAGGATGCAGTAACGAATGTTTTTAGTGGGTTTGTATTAATTTATATTGAAGATACTAAAATTTTACTTTCGAGTAATATTGAAAAGAAACCGAATCGAAGTCCTGAGGAAACAAATTTAGAAGTACTTATTAAAGGACCCAGAGATAACTTCATTGAAGATTTAGGCGTTAATATTGCTCTAATTCGTAAGCGGCTGCCTACAAATTCTCTTTCTGTAGAAAAACTAACTCTAGGTAAACGGTCAAAAACAAAAATAGCCATTTTATATTTTAAGGATATTGCCAATTTGTCTATTTTAAAGGAGGTAAAAGGAAAGCTTAATTCAATTGATACTGATGCTATTTTAAGTGGTGAGCTATTAATGGAAAGACTAAATAGTAATTCTTATTTAGTCCCTTTGAATGATACGACAGGACGTCCAGACTTTGCTATTCAATCTTTAATTACAGGACGTTTTGTCCTTCTAATTGATGGAATCGCATATGCTATGATTACACCCGTTAATGTGCTAATGCTACTTAAATCGGGAGAGGACAATGATTACCCAGTTTTTTTCAGTTCACTAGAACGATTATTACGATTTGCGAGTATATTAATTGCAATATTACTACCAGCTTTTTGGTTAGCTTTAACAACTTTCCATCAAGAACAACTACCAATTCAATTACTTGCAACTGTCGTTCAATCAAATACTGGTTCACCTCTTCCATCAGCGATTGAAATGTTAGGGATGCTTTTTATGTTTGAATTATTTCGCGAAGCTGGTTTACGCTTACCAAGTATTTTAGGGGGGACGATTAGCGTTGTTGGAGGACTAATTATTGGAGATGCTGCAATTCGTGCTGGGATTACTAGTCCTGCAATGATTGTTATTATTGCGATCTCTACTATTGCAACGTTTACACTTGTCAACCAATCCTTAGTTACATCAGTTAGTATAATGCGTATAGGGTTTATTTTTATTACCTCTTTATTTGGCTTATTCGGTTTCTTTCTGTCAATCTATATTGTTTTGATTTTTCTTGGAAACATTCGAATTTTTAGTTATCCATATTTGGGTATTGCTGCAGATTTAAGTTGGGATAATATAAAGAAAACGATTTTTCGTCCACCTTCTAAAGAATATAAAAAACGCCCTTCAATTTTAGACCCTAAAGATAAAACGAAGGAGGGAAATTAATGAAGAAACTTTTATTTTTCCCATTTTTACTATTATTAGCTGGTTGCTGGGATACAAATCAAGCTGAGCGAATGTATTATATTCATGGACTTGGATTTGACTATAAAGACGAAGAATACAAAATATATGCTCAAATTATTGATTTTACTAACATTGCAAAATCAGAACAGCCAAACCCTGAAGCAACACAGGTAGAAGTCGGGATTGCCAATGGCAGAACATTTGATGAAGCCTTTTTCAACTTATACAATTCAATGGATGAGCGCTTATTTTTTGGACACTTATCATATGTTATTTTTTCAGAAAACATTGTGAAGGAAAATAAGGCGCAACCTATAGTAAACGCATTTATTCGCTATCGCGAACTACGCTATACTACATGGGCATATGTTACGAATTCATCTATTGACGAAATAATGTCTACAACACCCATTTTAAATAAATCAATTACACTTTCAAAATTATCAGACCCATTAAATTCCTTTAGTCAGTCATCCCTTATTCGACCGATTCGCTTTCGAGAGTTAATGATTCAACTGGACGAGCCAAGCCATGAGGCACATATTCCATTTGTTGAAGTTAAAGAAAATTGGACTACAAATAAAGGTGAAGATACTATTCATGGATTTTCTGGCATGTCCATCATTTCAAAAAAATCTGGATTAAAAGGAACTATACCTCTGGATCAGGCAAGAGGTTTGCAATTTATGACAGACAAAACAAAACGCTCTAGTTTAACAGTTAAATATCCTGCCCTTGACGATCCATACATTACACTTAACGTCGATAAAGTCAAACCTGAAATCATTCCAATTGTTACTAAAGATGGCGTTCAATTTGACATTACCGTTAAAATAATTGTGACAGCAAACGAATTCCCAGCGGAGGAAAATGAAGATAAATTTCAAGATGCTGTCAAAAAAGAGATGAAGCATGAAATTGAAAAAACCTACAAAGCAGGGTTAGAACAAGATATCGACATTTATAGGTTATCAGAAGTTGTTTATCGGAAAGAACTTAAGGCGTGGAAGAAATTTCAAAATGACGGGAAAATTCCTTTGAATGAATCTTCCATTCGAACTTTGAATATTGACTTTGCCCAAATAAAAGGCGAGCGAATAATTACAGAAAAAGGGGAGTATGATCTATAAGGATCATACTCTCCTTTTATTAATAAATCGAACGAGCATGTTTTGAAATCAAACGGTAGCCCCTTTGCTCAACAATATCGAATAAATCAGTTGTATAGCTTGATAGTCGTAATGACTCTAAACCTACCTCTATCTCCGCACTACAATGGATTGTTGCCAATTGATGTGACAAGCGTAGCATTGCTTCATTTTCACTAATTTTAATACGTTGACCAGGTTTTAAAGTTGGTAAAGCTTCCATTACCCCATCGATCGATCCATGATTTTGAATTAATTGAAGTGCTGTTTTTGGGCCAATCCCCTTTACACCAGGATAACCATCACTTGTATCCCCCATAAATGCCTTCACTTCAGCAAATTGCTTTGGCGTAATACCATATTCATCAACAAATCTTGATTCTGTGTATACATCGTATTCTGAATATCCTTTTTTTGTAAATGCGATTGTCGTTGAGGGATTTAGTAATTGCAATAAATCTTTGTCACCACTAATGACCGTAATTTGTGCCTCATCCTTCCACTTTTCAATCATAGAACCGATTAAGTCATCTGCCTCTAAACCAGGTATACCAAAGTTTTGCCAACCAATCATTTGTGATACTTCTTTTGCCATATCAAATTGTGGCAACATTTCTTCTGGTGGCGCTGGACGATTTGCCTTATAGCCTTCAAATAGATCATTACGGAACGTGTGTGCTCCCATATCCCAACATACCGCTAAATGGGTAGGTTTCATTAAACTTTGTGCTGTTAATACGTGACGCGCAAAGCCTTGTACGCCATTGGATGGGGTACCATCTTCCAAACGGATAAATTGATTCATCGCTGCCGATGCAAAAAACGAACGGAATAATAATGCCATACCATCAACTATTAATAAATGTGGTTTTGTCATACTATAACTTCCTCTCTATCTACTAGGCATTATTATAGCAAACAAAAACCACGTATTGCGCCTAGAATGACTTATCATACTGATAAGAGCGTAACAATGCGATTCACATCTTTACTAAACACACGATCTTCTGTCATGCTAGGCGCAATTGCACGAATTTCATCCCATTTTTGTCGTAGCTTTGGTGACATATTTTTTATTCCTCGATATTCTACAGCTTGCGCTGCACAAAATGCTTCAATTGCTAGTACATGGCGCACATTTGAAATAATCATACGCGCGTGACGAGATCCAGTTGTACCCATGCTAACATGA
The DNA here is from genome assembly GCF_038005985.1 of Solibacillus sp. FSL R7-0682. Taxonomy (NCBI): domain Bacteria; kingdom Bacillati; phylum Bacillota; class Bacilli; order Caryophanales; family Caryophanaceae; genus Solibacillus; species Solibacillus sp. FSL R7-0682. The sequence goes on along the minus strand of NZ_JBBOUI010000001.1, from coordinate 876,188 downwards.
TCTTCTTGATTGGCTGATGATGGAATGGAGTCAACAGATGCTGGGTGAGCTAATGTTTTATTTTCCGATACTAAGCTTGCTGCACTATATTGTAAAATCATAGCGCCTGATTCCAAGCCAGGGTTTGCACTTAAAAATGCAGGTAGCCCTTCATTCAATTGAGGATTGACTAAACGTTCAATACGACGTTCTGAAACATTCGCTAACTCTGCCATTCCAATTTTTAAAAAGTCCATCGCAAAAGCAATTGGTTGACCGTGGAAATTCCCCCCTGAAATAACGACGTCTCCATCCTCAAAAATAAGTGGATTATCTGTTGCAGCGTTCATTTCAATTTCTAACTTTTCTTTTACATACTGAAGCACTTGCCAACTTGCTCCGTGTATTTGTGGGATGCAACGTAAAGAATATGGATCTTGTACACGCTTTTCTCCTTGATGGGTAATGAGCTGACTGTCCGTTAACCAGTCACGCATACGCTTTGCTACATCCATTTGTTCCTTCATACCGCGCGCCTCATGAACAGCTGGATGGAACGCATCGATAATACCGTATAAGCCTTCCATCGTCATTGCCGCAATCCATTCACTCGCATAAGCTAGTTTTTCTGCCTCAATGTAATTTACAACACCTTGCGCTGTCATTGCCTGTGTCCCATTAATAAGAGCTAATCCTTCTTTTGCTTGTAATTCAATTATAGTTAAGTTATTTGCCTTAAAAACTTCTTCTGCAGGTTGAATGATTCCATCAACCCACACTTCGCCTTCACCAATAAGTGCTAATACTAAATGGGATAATGGCGCTAAGTCACCTGAAGCGCCAAGTGAGCCCTGTTGTGGAATAACCGGAATAATCTCTTCATTAATCATCCATAGTAAACGTTCCAATACTTCCATTCGTATCCCCGATAACCCTTTTAATAAGGCGTTTAAGCGGAGCACCATCATTGCCTTTGATACTTTTACCGGAAATGGTTCACCAAAACCACATGCATGAGAACGAATTAAATTTAATTGAAGCATACTTACTTCTTGCTCTTGGATTTTAACATCGCTAAATTTCCCAAAACCAGTATTAATTCCATATACCGTTTTATCTTGCTCTACAATACGTTCTACTGCTGTACGGCTTTTTTCAACGCGCCTAATTGCTTCCTCTGCAATTTGCACTTTTTCATTTTCGTATAAAATACGGGTCATCTGCTCAATTGATAAACTTTGCCCATTTAATTTAATCATATTACCATCCCTTTACATTATTATCTCAATCAATTAAGTACTTAATTTTATTATTATTTAAATAACAATTTATTTCTACATTTTTTCGAAAATAAATCAATTATTTTCTCCTAAATACGTATTTTTTCTTTAACATAACAGAATTTTCATCATAATAAACTAATACATTATCACACTATCACTTTAATATTTTATTATACTAAAGTAATAGTTTGATGAAATTTATCAAACAAAAAAGAGACCCTAAATTGGATCTCTTATACGAATTATTTTGTTCGTTTTGTATCACGTATCGCTTGGATTGATAAACGTACTAGCAAGATTGCGCATAAAAATAACCCTAAATATGCTGTTGTATTTAAGTAAACAGCATAAGCATTATGCATAAATTGAGAAATGGCGAGCAACGCAACGGATATAATACCGAATGTCACACCAACGATTAACAGGACAAAGCGGGAGAAAAGCTGTGTAATAAACATTGCATTCGTTTTATCTGAAAAAATGTCATGATGCAATATAATTTTACCACTTTCCACCTTTTTAAAAAGCTGATCAATGCGTCGGGGGATTTTTCTTAAGTTCGGTAAGACGAGCGCTAATTCTTCCTCAATACGTTCTTTTGTGGCACTTGGATTTTTTAATGGCTTTAAAAAATTGGCTTTCAAATAATCATTTGAAAAGTCCTTTATTTCATTAAAAATTTCAAAGTTTGGACAGATGATTGATAATGTCCCATCAATCGTAACGAATGCACGAAGCGCACCACTAACTGCTGGATAAAAATGCAATCCAAAATCCCGTACAATCGAAAAAATTGAGTAAACAAGTACATCAGTTGGAACTTTTGAGACGTAGCTAATGCGTAATAATACTTGGCTAATCGCCTGTTCCATTTCTTGTTCGTTTATATCTTCTGCATTTTCAACAAGTAAGCGTATCCCATCTACTACTAATGCTGCGTCGTTTTGATGGATACCAACTAAAAAATACTTCAATCCATCTTGTTGCTGAACAGCTAACCTACCTACTGCTCCATAGTCAAGCATCGCTAATTGCCCTGTACCTTCTTCAATATACATATTGCCCGGATGTGGGTCTGCATGGAAAATACCTGAAACCAATGCTTGTTCTAAAAATGAATGAAGTAGCGTTTTGGCAAACTCATGTCGATTAATTTGTTGTCTTGTAAATAGATCTCCGGCAACTGTTACAGATTTCCCTTTAATATATTCCATTACGAGTACATTTTCATTGCTATGCTGTAAATATACTTTTGGAACTTTCGCATTGATATTTCCTTTTTGCACAATTAGCGCAACTTGCTCCATATTACGTGCTTCAATATTAAAATCCGTTTCTTCTCTTAACGCTAAGCTAAATCCTTTTGCTAAGTCATAAAAGCCTATATTTTCTGCCCATTGTGATTTTGTTGAAATCCAACTGGCAAACTCCATTAAAATGGATAGATCTTCAGTCATAACATTTTTTACTTCTGGACGAAGGAGCTTTACGACTACTGGCTCATTTGTCTCACGAAGTACCGCCTTATGTACTTGACCAATAGAGGCAGAGGCAATCGGCTGCTTACTAAAATAACTAAAAATTCCATCGACATGTCCATTAAAATTTTCTATTAAAATTTGGTCCACTTGTTCCTTAGAAAGTGGCTTTACATGTTGCTGAAGCTTTTCTAACTCTTCAATAAAAATGGGAGATAATAGCTCTTTTCTTGTTGAGAGCACTTGTCCAAATTTCACAAAGAGTCCACCACATTGCTCAAGAGTATCTCGTAATGCTTTAGCTAGCTCTCGTTCATCCTCACGAGCACGTGCATATTTGACTGTTCGAGTTATGCCATTTTTCACTGCAATACTTACTACTTGGCGCAAACGTTTTTGTCGCTTCCAATACGTAATAAGCGTTTTAATACCCGAACGGCGATCAACTGGCTCACCATTTTCATTTAGTTCGATTGGATCGAATAGCTCAAATAATAAATAGAGTAGCATAGAGATCAGTAGCATGCTTCCAAGCCACAATAGGGTCGCTATATTTACTACATTCGACACAATTCCATTATCATAATAGCTAGAGTCGCGTAAATACGTATACCAAAACACAAATGTTGTAAAAACAACACTAATAATGACAGAAAAGATTCGTTTACTTAAACTAACATGTGACCCAATAAGTCGTCCGCTAATAAAAAAAATTATTATGGATGCTAATACTAATTGTATTATTGCAGAAAGTATATCCATCAAATCGCCCCTCTACTTTATCGTGAGATGTACTTGAATGTTTACATTCCCTTTTAACGCTTTACTAATCATACAAGTTTCTTCCGCCTTATATGCATATCGTTCTGCTAGTCGGCTTTCTTTTTCACTTTGCTCATTTAATTGCATTTCTACATAATGGTGAATTTCCTTGTAAGTAAACACACCATTTGTCACATCCACTTTGCCTTCTGAGTGCAATGTTAACTGTGCCTTTATATTACTTCGCTCTAGCATTGCAGCTAATGTAATAATATAGCAAGTAGCGGCAGCACCTAGAAGCATTTCATCAGGATTGGTTCCAATACCTGGGCCTTCCATTTCAGGTGGAATTGAAATTTTTGTATGTAATCTTTCAGCCGATAAATCTCCAACATGATTACGACCTCCAGGCCAATCAATTGTTAGTTTAAATGTATGTACTGTCATAACCAACCGCCTTCTCATTTTTATTTAACTATATCATTTTTCACCTAGTATTTCGCTTAACACCATATATCAAAAAACCCAACTATAAGATTTTACTCTCTTAGTTGGGTCCAAGTCTTTTTACCAGACGTTTTCTTTATATTTTTTATAGTAATTCACTTGGCGCATAAACATATATACTTTACGTTTTAAATGCTTGTCCTGTTTATAAAACAACGGATTGACAATTTTCTTTTCGTTAATTAATCGCTCAATATCATGTTTGACTACTGGATCTTCTACGAATTTTTTAAGTACGATTTTTGGGACTACTGAGAAGAGTAAATCCCCCTTTAAATACGTACAAGGCTTTGGAATATCATAAATTAAATCTTCCACAAAGTAGCGTGCCATATTGTGACCCATTGCTGTCACATAATAGCTTGAACGCCCTTGGCGAATATTCACTTCGAAAACTTTAAACTTGCCATCACGCTCATCGAATTTCAAATCGAAATTACCGAATCCACGGTAACCAACGTCTTCGAGAAAGCCGCGAAGCTTTGTCATCACTTCTTCATTATATCGACTAATTAGTGCGGTATAATTCCCGATTGCTGTTTTCGTATGCTCTTGTAATACTACTTGTGCAAACGATACAAGCTGAGTTTCTCCTTTTGAGCTTACGTATACAACAGAATCCCACATTGCTGTATCCTCGCCTGGAATATAGTCTTGAATAATTAATTCATCTTGATAGCCGCTATTTTTAATCATTTCGATTACTTGCTGTACTTCTTCTTTACTTTCGACTTTAAATACTTTCGCTTGTCCTTCAAATGGATGGCTGCTATATTCAATCCCGTTGCTTGGCTTAATAATAACCGGATACATCATGTCCTTTGAAAACTCATCATCTGTTTTGCAATTAAAAAATACCGTTGTCGGGATATCGATGCCATATTGCTCACAAAGTTTATAGAAATTCGATTTAAGTTGTAGGTCATTCATTAACTTTTCTTCAATATAGTTAAAGACGAAATAATCCTTTAAAATATCACGGTTTTCAATAATTAAACGTACATATAAATCATTCGTACCAATTAAAATTAATTTTTCCGCTTCACCTTCGTATTTTTTTGCTACACTAATTAAAATTTTTGCGAACTGAGTAGGGTCCCCTAATTTTTGATCATACTCAATTGCACGAGGAATTGTACTTAAATTCGTAAATGGTAAAACGCCCTTCCCTACTAAAATCGGACGAATTTTATATTCTTCATGGAATGAAATTGCCATGTTGTATGCATTAATATCTGTTCCTACGATAATTGGTAAAAATAGTTGTCGGCTCATCGGTTTCTTCCCCTCAATCTATATACAAAGCTATGCTTCATCAAAATATTATCACTTACATATCATACACCACTGACACAAATTATGCCTTATTTTACAAGCTTTTTTCGTACATTTCAGATGAAATTATTGAAACTTCCTCTCGTTATAAACGTACTTATAACTAGAGGTGATAATTATGAATGACCCATTGCAATTATTCTTTGATAATCTTGAAAAAATTAATCTTTATTTTGGATCAGATGCAAATAGTTTTGGCAAAGATTTAGCAGTCAAATTAACTGTGCGCAATGTTCCCTTTTATTACGAAGACTACGAAAAGGTGCAGTATCAAATTAAAACGCATACGAAATGGTACTATCTTGCACGAAGCAACTCTTCGATTAATCAGGCTTATTATGTTCATTTTGCCAAAACCCCTGAAAAAGTATCCGATGCAATACATATGTATAAAGTTTTGACACAGAAGTTCAATCGTGGCGAACAAAGCTACTTATCTGCGCTCTATTTGAAATCCAATGAAGATATGGCAAAGCTAATTACATTAATGGATGCATTAAAAAAGCAGCCTAGCTTAAAATATGGTTTCCCTTCTACTTTAGTATGCTCAATTTTAGCAAACCGGCCTGAAGATCCAACAACACTCGCGGATAGCTATGAACGTTATTATGAAGCCCTTTTATCAATTGGTTTTAAGCGTTCTAATGAAGCAAAGTCTACAGCTCTATTATTAACTGTTGGTACTGGAACGTTTTGTAAACAAACTTTCGCCACTTTGAAGGAGATTGCAGCGTTTATTAAACAGGCTGAAGCACTTATACGAGTAAGTCATTATAAAACAATTGGCCTTCTTGCATTAGCACGATTTGAAGTACAGCAATTCCCAGCACTTTTTGATATGCATGAAGAAATATGCCGTCAATTAAAAATAAAGCCCTCACAAGCTAATACACTATTATTAACAACACAAATTTACACGTCGAATGAGACAATCGGTAATTTATACGCCAACAAGATCGAATTTTCAGACTTTGCACATATGTTATTAAATGATAGCTTTGATTCAGATAGTAGTCATGATGGTGGTGCAACGAGTGGTAGTGACTAAATATCCATAAAAAAGGCTTTATCGCATAATACGATAAAGCCTTTTTATATGTGTGATGCTTTAATTAAGCACCTACCAGTTAATTTTCTTTTCGTTCTTTGGCGTATTCTGCCGCTGCTGTGAATACGATGTCTGAAGATGAATTTAATGCTGTCTCACATGAATCTTGAATAACTCCAATAATAAATCCAATAGCAACTACTTGCATGGCAATATCATCTGAAATTCCAAATAGGCTACATGCAAGAGGAATTAATAATAATGACCCTCCGGCAACCCCAGAAGCACCAGCTGCTGATACTGCTGATAACACCATTAAAATAACTGCTGTAATGAAATCCACTTCGATTCCTAATGTATTAGCTGCTGCCATCGTTAATACGGAAATTGTAACTGCTGCACCTGCCATGTTAATCGTTGCACCTAGTGGAATGGATACAGCATACGTATCCTTATCTAGCTTCAGTTTTTCTGCAAGCGCCATATTTACTGGAATGTTCGCTGCAGAACTACGTGTAAAGAATGCTGTAATACCACTTTCTTTTAACGCTGTTAATACGAGCGGATATGGATTACGACGGGCGACTACAAATACGATTAATGGGTTAACGACTAATGCCACAAAGAACATTGTCCCAACTAATATAATAATTAATCGTCCATATTCTGCTAAAGCAGATAAGCCTGTTGTTGAAATTGCTTCAAACACAATTCCCATAATCCCGAATGGTGCTAAGCTAATAACCCATTGTACAATTTTTGTCACCGCATCAGAGACGTTAGCTATAACCGATTTTGTTGTATCACTTGCTACCTTTAGTGCGATTCCTAATACAACTGCCCATGCAAGGATACCTAAATAATTCGCATCCATAATAGCACTTACCGGGTTTGATACAATATTAAATAATAATGACTCTAATACTTCGAGAATACCACTTGGTGGTGCGACATCTTGTGCTTGTGTTTTTAATGTTAATGTTGTTGGGAAAATAAAGCTTACAACAACTGCAACTAAACCTGCTAAAAACGTCCCAATAGCATATAAAACTAAAATCATTTTCATATTTGTCGCTTTTCCACTCACATGTGAAGCAATTGCATTAATGACTAAAACAAATACTAGGACAGGTGCCACTGCTTTTAATGCTGCGATAAAAAGTGTTCCTAATATTGTAACCCCACTTAACGCATCTGGTACTGTTAATGCTAAAACAACACCAATTATGATCCCGGCAATAATGCGATTAACAAGATTAATGCTATTCCATTTTTCAAATAAGCTCTTCATAAATTCCCCCGCCATTCTTGTTGCTATAATAGTACACTTCTTTTTTCGTTTTTTGTTATATCACAATAGTACATTGTATCACTAAATAACACAACTGTATTTTCTAGGAGGACACCTAAATTTCAATCGCCTACCACATAAATTATTGGTACACAAGATTTCTCTTCGAATTTGACTACAAAAAATTGTTAATAATTAATAGAGAATCTATCAAAAATTTATCATATACGTACAATGAATGAATAATTGTTTCGTTACATTCGAGTTATTTTAAAAAACAATGAAGCTAATACTTGTTGAAACAGCATGCCAAATACTACCGGCATTGCAACTTTTGAGGGGAAATAGGTCGTTGCAATTACGACACCTACCGCAATATTTCGCATGCCTCCATTAAAAATAAAGGTTGCCTGATCTGCGCTCGATTTCCAAAATAAGCGACTTAAAATATAGGAAAAAAGATAACCGGAAACAGCTAAAAATAAAACTAATCCAATCACACCAGCTAATTCAGCATTGATGTTTTTCACATAGGGAGCAATCGCACTGCTATTTATCATAATGATGCTGAATAAACACAGTTTTGATACGAGTGAAAGCTGTTTTCCGTATTGTTCATCCACCTTTCCTTTCATCCATTCATTCATTACCATGCCTAATACAGAAGGTAAGACAATCATCCAAATTAAATCTACAATAAGAGAAGTCGTTGCAAATTTAATGGTTTCTCCTACAACAAGATGGATGGTCATTGGCATTAATAATGGCGCTAACAACGTGTCGATTAATATAATTGCCAAGCATAGTGGCAAATTCCCTTTACTTAATGTCACCCATATGACACTTGTTACACCTGTTGGTACAGCTACGGATAATATAAAACCAATTGTCAACAATCGATCATCAAAAATTATTTCTGCTAAAAAATACGCCCATAACGGCATTAAAATATGTAAAAATGCGATTACAAATAAAATTGTTTTTGGATACTCTTTAAATACCTTAATATCATGAAATTTTAAACTAAGACTACTGATGAATGTCATACAAGCGAATAATATTGGTACTAAAAATAGTAAATGTCCTCCGATTCCTTCTAATAAAACACCGATAACTAAACTAAGCGGTGTTAATATTGGCATCCATCGCTGAATAAATTGATTGAGCTGTTGAACCATATGTAATGCCTCATTTCTAGTTGTCATTTTTCCATTTAAATTGTAGCGCACATTTGACGAAGGCTCTATATTTTCTTACATAGCTTCCTTTAAATACTAAAAAACCTTAGCTTTCACACCAAAATTGTGTGGAGCTAAGGTTTTAGTTTTATACTGTTTTTGATTTATCAATAAAGAATGTAACAGCTATAAATAAAACGAACGCAATTAATAAAATAGTACCACCAACAATAAAGTAAATCATATTGATTGTTTCATTTATATTTAGTGGATTTAAATTATATAGCCACATACCTGTTGTTAGCCCGAATGCACCAAGCATTCCAAATAGACTTTGCCATTTCACTAAAATTGCTTTAGTAACTGGTACTGTATAGTAAAAGATTCCCCATGCAAATACCGATAACCAACCGACTAAAAGAAGATGTGCATGTATAGGTCGTAATGAATAGTCCATATTCCCACTCATTTTAGACCCTAAAAATACACCTATAAAGCCACAAATTGCCGCAAAACGGATTAAACGAACTGCCCATTTACGCTGATTTTCCAAAATAAATCCCCCCAAATAGTTTTTCATGTAATACTTTACAGTAGGAATATAAATTTCATGTGAACTTTAAATGTCCCGCATATTTCTCTATAAAATCAATAAATTATAATATATACGATTAAAATTCAAACAAATAGACTAAAATTGGCGAATACATCTTCCATAATACCAGTTGTTAAATCACATAGATTGCGAAGGAGAAATACTATTTTTTTATTTCGGTAAACCTATTAATAGTATTTCCAGCATGATTTATGTTATTTTAATCAAGAACATTTTCGGAACGGAGGAGGGAAAACCTTGGAATTACAGAAACGTGGCTACCTCTTATTATTAATAGGGATTATTTTACTCATACTTTCAGTGTTTGTAACAGTAGATTGGGGTTTTTGGGCATGGAGCATAGTATTTTTCATTAGTTTGGTACTTTGCGCTGCTGGTATTATTATGCTAATCATAAACTTATTTAAACAAATCAAAGCAGACAAAATAAATAAGTTTTAATGTAAAAGTACACGAAACCGCTATATCTAATAGCCAATTCGTGTACTTTTCTCATTTCATTAGTATGGGAAGGAGCACATTCATTGCATGCTTAGCTTCAGGAATTGGAAATACAGGGAAAACGTGATTCATTTTTGGATATTCAAAATATAAAATTTCGACTTCCTGTTCGTTTGCCTTTTGTAAAAGCATATGAGCATCGACTAGTAGCATCTCAGAAGTTCCTACAAACATCGTTATTCTACCAATATCCTTTAACTCTCCGTGCAATGGGCTAACTTTATAATGTTTTACATCTTGACTGTTCGCCCAAAGCTTCCCTAACTTCTGTGCACCGCGCAGCCCTAACATAGGATCAATTTTCTGGAGTTCTTGGTATTTTGGATGTTCTCCCGTCACGTCTAACCAAGGAGAATGTAGGACGATTTGTTCGGGTTGCTTTAATCCTTGAATTTTTACATCTTGAGCGAAAGCAAGTGCCAATCCCCCACCTGCTGAGTCTCCCATAAAAATAAATGGGGCATCATAGCGTATTACGAGATTAATAAATAATGCATGCAATACTTGAAAAGCATCTTCATGAGTATAACGTGGTAATTTCGGATAAATTGGGACTACAATTGTAAAGTTCGTCTTTTCTGAGAGCTTAACTAAGTATCGCCAATGAAATATGAGGGGCTCATTAATATACGCACCACCATGAAAATAATAAATAACCTTATGTGGATTTGGCTGTTCATTAATGATATAGTATGACATATTTTCAATTTCAGATTTCACTATTCGATGGTCACGTTGAAATTTAGCATCTAATTCATACGATTTTTCGCTATATTTACTCGCAATAAATTCCTCCATCAACTTTAAGTCTATAAATTTTTTCTTTGATCCTCTTAATAGTAAAAACTTTTCAAAAACAACACTTTGCCAGCTACGCATTATAGAGAACCCCTCCCTTTACTCATCCTCATTAATATATGCATCTACTAATTGATCTAATAATTCTTTTTTGATTAACTCCTAAAGTTATAGAAAAACGCCAAATGGGTAACAGCTTTAATCCTCATCACTTTTATTCGCGCTATCTTCTTTAACAAACACAATTTCCACTGCATCTTCAAACAGCATTCTTACAGTTTTTCTAGCTAATATCGGAGATCTAGCCTTAACCGGAATACGTTTTGTTAGACCATCCTGTTCCACTTCAACAATGAAACATTTCGCTCCACATTGCATTTTATCACCTCATCTTTACCTTAGCATGACTACAGCTTTTTTCACTACAGCATTGATTGTTAGTCTAAAATTTATCTCCTACGCGATTAATATTTCATGAAAAATATTCGTATAGTAAATTGGCTTTTGGTACACTGTTACTAACTAGAGAGAAATATTAATCAGTGGGTTTTAACGCACAAGCTACGTAATAACTTGGGGTGGTTATAAATGAACAAACGAAAACGTGCCTTATGGGGGTTTATCATTGGCGATGCATATGGCGTACCAATGGAATTTATGGAACGAGACACATTTAAAGTCTATGATATGATCGGTTATGGTTGTTGGGATGTACCCGCAGGAACTTGGTCTGATGATAGTGCGATGACGCTTATAACGATTGAGCACTTAATTATGGATACTTCGTTGGCTGACTTAAAGGGAGCCTTTTGTGATTGGGCATACCGGGGTTATTGGACATATAATGACGAGCCTTCATTTGATGTGGGATTAACAATTTCTGAAATGCTCAATCGTTGGGAAACAAAAGGGCTTTATGAGCAGGCAAAATCTGATGAACAAACCAATGGAAATGGTGCGCTCATGCGCATTTTGCCAATTGCATTTTATAGTTATAAACGAAGTATCGAAGAGCGCTATGTAAAAGACTATGCGACGTTGACTCATGGACATATTCGATCAACTTTATGCTGTTTACATTATACATATGTTGTCCATGCCTTAATGGATGGTTTATCAATTCAAGAAAGCATTAAGCAAGCAAATGAACAATTAATTCAAATTCTTAAAGATTATCCAGATGAAGCAGTGCATTTCGAACGAATTTTTTCTATTGAAAACATCTCCCGCAATGATATACAAAGTAACGGCTATGTTGTTCATACATTAGAGGCAGTCTACTGGAGTTTGCTGAATAGTAAAAACTACTATGAGACAATCTTTAATGCCGTGCACTTAGGAGATGATACAGATACAATCAGCGCAATCGCTGGCGGCCTTGCAGGGGTTTATTATGAAGAGTTGAATATTCCAGAGGATTGGATGGAGCTTATTCCAAAGAGAGAAGAAATCGACAAATTGTTGGATCGATTTGTGAAGGTCATCTTTTAAACCATACGATTCGATATGTATAAATGATTGTGTTACTTTATGAGTAGGAAGGTGATAGGAATGAAGAAATGGTTATTAATCGCGGTGACAGCAATGATGCTAGCTGCTTGTAATGATAGTAATGAAACAGCAGGTCCTACAATCAAACTAGAGGAAAATGTGAATGAAGATGTTCAATCCTTAGTTGACTTTACAGAAGATGATAAGTTTGCATCATTTATTTATAGCGAGACAGGAACAAGCTATTTATTATTAAACGCGACAGGCAGTATTCAGATTGAACTAGAACAAAAGGATAGCCTTTTAAACATTCAGATTACACAGAAAGATGATGGCACACCAAATGAAATAGAAGATGTTGTGTATGCATTAGAGCTAGACAAAACATACGACACAATCCATCTTTTCGAAAACGGTGAAGAGATTCAATTTGAAATTTGGTATGATTAAATGAATATAAAAAGCCAGCTACCAATTCTTCTATGGTAGCTGGCTTTTACGTATAGTCCAACGTTTACAATTTATTCACTTAAGTTGAATAAATCGCATCCCCGTCTTCTTCGTCTTGAATTTCTCCAACAATTTCCGTTAAAATATCCTCCATTGTTACTAAACCAACTGTTACACCTTTTTCATCTGTGACAATGGCCATATGTTTACGTGTTTGTTGCATTTTTAAGAACACTTCTTTAATGGCAATTGTCTTCTTATAGCGTGGAATATCATGAATAAAAGTGTTTACATCATATGCTCTACCTGCTGCAATATCCGTCAACATTTCTTTTGAGTTAATAAAACCAATAAATGCAGCCGTTTGCTTACTGCGATCAATGATAGGATATCGTGTATATTCATATTCATCAATTACTCGTAGCATTTGCTCAAGGTTATAATTTTTTTCTAGCGTAATCATTTCATGACGAGGAATCATAATATCACTTAATTCCCGCTCATCGAAAGCAAATATATTTTCTAAATAAGCAAGTTCTGTTTTATTAATTTCGCCACCCTCATAACTTTGGGTAACAATTAATTTCAACTCTTCCTCAGAGTATACTGTGTCATGTCCTGCTGGCTTGACACCAAATATTTTTAATAAAACACGTGCCGAACCATTTAATACTGAAATGAATGGACTTGCAATTTTACCAAACCAATAAAGTGATGGTGCTAATAATAGTGTCATTTTTTCAGCATACTGAATTGCTAACGTTTTTGGCATTAATTCCCCAAGAACAACATGTAAGAATGTTACGATAGATAAAGCAATTACATAAGAAAGCGCCGTGGCAACGGCAGCTGGAATATTAAAGTAATCAAACACTGGTGCTAACATTTTTTCTACTGTCGGCTCACCAAGTGCCCCTAGTATTAACGCAGTAATTGTAATACCTAACTGACAGGCCGATAAATAATAGTCTAATTCCTTTGTTACTTTTTTTGCAAGTACCGCTTTTTTATTTCCTTCTGAAATGAGTTGGTCAATTCGTGACATCCTGACTTTTAAAATAGCAAACTCTGCACCTACGAAAAAGGCAGTTAACAAAATAAACACGGCGATTAAAATTAAATTTATGATAATTATACTGTCCAATTATTTCCCTCATTAAACGAGGGATTCACCTCCAAGATGATTACGTTTATATCGAGCAATACGGTATTATTGTTCAAACTTATATTGCTTGAAAATTACTTCTTTAATTTGATGATTATCCATATCAGTAATTATCCATGAATGGTTTTCATGTTTTATTTCGTCACCCATTTTTACATCTTCTCCGTTTTTAATCGAATCGATATTCATATGCTGAATCCATCCAGCGATTGTATCGATGTCTTCGCTGTCTTCAAATTCTAGGCCAAATCGATCTTCAAGTTCTACTAATAATACACGGCCACTAATTGTGTATTCATTGTCACCTGATTTACGAATTTCATCCACTTCATCGTCATCAAATTCATCACGGATTTCACCAACTAGCTCTTCTAAAACGTCTTCCATCGTTAAGACACCTGATGTACCCCCGTATTCATCAATAACGACTGTCATGTGTACTCTAGCCTGTTGCATTTTTAATAAAGCATCTTGAATACTTGTCACTCCGAGTACAAATGGGACACTACGCACATGTTCTTCTAGTTTAATATCTCGCTTCGAAACGATATGACTTAGTAATTTATTCGCATTTACAACACCAATAATACGGTCTTTATCATTATTTTCTACGACCGGGTAACGCGTATAATTGTGCTCGTCTAAAATTTGAATAATTTCTTGTGCACTCATATCTTTATCGATTGTTACTAAATCTGTACGTGGCACCATAATATCTTTTGCCACACGCTCATCGAAAGCAAATACATTTTCCAAATATTTTAATTCCTGCTGATCAATAGCCCCACCTTGGAAACTTTGTGCCATAATAATTTTTAATTCTTCTTCTGAATAAGCTTGTTGTTCGCTTGCCGACTTTACTCCAAACGAACGTAATAAAAAACGCGACGTTCCGTTTAAAGCTTGGATAAATGGATACATAATCTTACCGAACCAATAAAGTGGTCCTGCAAGCATTAACGTTACTTTTTCAGAAAACTGAATTGCTAACGTTTTTGGAGCCATTTCACCAATTACTACGTGTAAATAACTTACAATTGCTAAAGCGATTATATAGGATGCTGCTGATGCGATTACATCCGAAACATTTAACCAATCAAATATTGGATACATTAATTGCTTTACGTAAGGCTTAGTAAATGCACCAAGACCAATCGCTGTAATTGTAATACCTAGCTGACAGGCCGATAAGTAATAGTCAAGGTCACTTGCCACTTTCTTTGCAACAATTGCCTTTTTATTTCCTTGTGCAATTAATTGATCAATGCGTGACATACGAATCTTTACTACAGCGAACTCGGATGCAACGAAGAATGCCGTCAAACCTAAAAAGATGATTAATAAAATGATGTTTATAATGGTGTTTATGTCCAATTACTTCCCTCAAGACGAGGGATTCACCTCCCAAAATTGTTTGTTACTAAATTACACTTTTTAACTAGTAGTTTTATATACCCTATCTTTTCAAATACATTCCAATAGACTTAACTGAACATCTATTTAGAAAAGTGTAGGACGTGCTACTTTATTTTTCACACAAACCATAACGTGACGGTTTAATATAAAGTATATATTTTTCAGACTAAGATAGCAAATTAATCCCCATTCTTTATAGCAATATACGTATAAAAAAAGACTGTAATTTAACCCAATTACTTTTGAGCTTCTTACAGTCTACATTGTTACATCATTAAAACTTATTCTACATCCATCGAGGATTTAATAACGTTCCCGTTATACAATTGAACCTTTTCATATTCCTGTTTTTCAACCTGGATTACGAATGTATGAGGTACACCCTCTTCCTCACAATTTTGCCCTTTCGCTTCCAATAATTGCGCTGATAAAAAGCCGTTATTATTGTAAACGCCATCTAATGTAATACCACAGCTATCTGAATATGTTACTAAAAATACAGCAATATATTTTTCAAGATCAACTGTAAACCCATCTACTTGAAAACGTCCTTGTAATTCTTTTAACTGACCTTCAGTCTCCGCATAAGCAATGTATGGAACAACCGACTCATATACAGGTGCAATTTTCTCTTCATACTTTATAAGTTCAAATGGAACTGCTTGCTTTTCTGTAAACATTGGTCCGTTTGTATCAGCATTATTACATCCAGCTAACAAGGCAAAAAGAAGGAATATCCAATATTTCTTCAACTTTGATTTCCCCTCTCGTTATTCATATTCAATTAATTCTCTTGTGATTTTATTAAAAATCGGTAAGTTTAGCAAATTATTGACTACCCTATTTAACTCACCCCATATTCAATACATGAAAACTGTATTAAAAAATAAATTTTCATCCTCATCCCTCTTGAATTTTCTTCCGTTTTCATAGCAATTTAATAATTTTTCTTCTTAATGCTTGTATTGACAAGGTTTCTATATAATCTTAAAAGACGAAATATATCAAGGCTCCTTAAATGCAATCGTTTTCATTATTCCAACGCAAAGAAACAGTATTGTTATTTTTTCTTTTAAAGGGAAAATATTCCGATAAAGTGACAAAAATATGTCTTACTATATAAGATAGTTCTCAATTTCTATTAGAAATTTAAAGTTTCTTTTTGTTATAGTTGCAACTGGACTAATCGATTGAATGATATATACAGTATGGGTGTTTTTTTAAAATACATTCATCTGTTTTTAGTTTCAAACACTAAATCTATTTATCATTACGTCAAATTAATATAGAGTAGGGAGTTATTTTTTTATGGAATCACATTTACAAGTGAATAATCCGAAATTGATGGCTGCCGTTTTAATGGTTGGAACTTTCATCGGGTTATTTGGTGAGACAGCTTTAAATATGGCACTTACGAACATCATGGAAGATTTCAAAATCGGAGCAGGAACAGCTCAGTGGTTAACAACAGGTTATTTATTGGTATTAGCAATTTTAGTACCTCTATCTGCGTATTTAGTACGCTGGTTTACAACACGTCAATTGGTCGTTAGTGCCTTAGTTATTTCAATAGTCGGAGCTGTAATGGCTGCCCTAGCACCAAACTTCACACTACTTTTATCTGGTCGCTTAATTCAAGCTATCGGTACGGGTATTTTCCTCCCGCTTATGTTTAGTGTTGTACTAATGATTTTCCCAATCCAAAAACGTGGTGCAGTCATGGGCATCGTTGGTTTAGTACTAACTGCTGGTCCAGCATTAGGTCCTTCACTTGCAGGTGTAATTATTAGTGCTGCTAGCTGGCATTATATTTTCTGGATTATGACCGTGCTATACATCCTTTTATTAGTTGTAGGTGGATTAAAAATGGACAATGTTTCTACTATTACAAAACCAAAAATTGATGTATTTTCATTAGTATTATCTACGATTGCATTTGGTGGAATTGTATACGCTTTAGCAACTTTAGCAGATTTACCATTTTCAGATGCACACGTATGGGTACCTTTAGTAGTTGGTATTATCTCTTTAGTCCTTTTCACAGTTCGCCAATTCAATATGGATGAGCCAATGATTAACCTACGCGTATTTAAATATCCAATGTTTGCGTTAGGTACAGCATTAATGTTTGCTACTTTATTCGTCATTTTATCAGTGGCAATTTTAATTCCACTTTATTTAAAGTCGGTACTTGCTTATTCAGCAATAGCTGCAGGTTTATTAATGTTACCTGGTAACATATTAAATATTATTATGTCACCAATCGTTGGATCAAACTTTGATAAAGTCGGGGCAAAAATCTTTACTCGTATTGGATTTTCTATGATTACTATTAGTGCAATTTTATTATTGTCTGTACTATCTGCAACAACGCCTGTATGGCAAGTTGTATTAGCATTATGTATTTTCTTCGTTGGTGTATCTATGACAATTATGCCAGCTCAAACAAACGCAATGAACCAATTACCACCGCAATTATACGCGGATGGATCAGCTGCTATGAATACATTAACTCAAGTTGCTGGAGCTGCTGGTACTGCAGTTGCCATTACATTATTTACAGCTGGTCAGAAAAACTATATTGCTGAATTCGGAGCAACAAATCCTGCTGAATTTTTAGCACACGGGGTTCATTCGGCTTTTATTGCGGTTCTAATAATTGGTGTTCTTGGACTTACCGGTTCACTAT
Organism: Solibacillus sp. FSL R7-0682; assembly: GCF_038005985.1. NCBI lineage: Bacteria > Bacillati > Bacillota > Bacilli > Caryophanales > Caryophanaceae > Solibacillus > Solibacillus sp. FSL R7-0682. The sequence continues at coordinate 858,201 of NZ_JBBOUI010000001.1, read as the reverse complement.
TTATTAAAAACAGTCGCCCAACAATTTAAATTTTTTAGAGATGTCATTTAGACATCTCTTTTTTCTATTGAACTCTTATTCCCCTCTATTTGTTATGTTACAATTATTTTTTCTAAACTTTGAAACAAGGACGGCACTATTTATGCAAATCATCTCTTATAATTCTAATTACGCTGAGCAAATTGCTACTTTATTAAATAACTATTTACCTTTTGAACCAGAATCTGCGCAAACAGTCGATCAGGCTGATGGGGTTCGTTTTATTTGTGTGACAAATACTAACGAGGTTATCGGTTATATTGCGGGTTACTTAATCCAAAATTTCGATGCTGATTTTCCATATTATAAAGAGGAACTGTCCAATTTAGCCGAGTATGTTTCCGAACATCTATGTATGTATTCTAGTCATTTTGTTGTTCATCCAAACTATCGCAATAAAGGGATTGGCTCTAAATTAGTCACTGCTTATGTAGAAGCTGCTCAACAAATTGCTCAAAGTATTATTGTTGTTGGGTGGGTACAATCGGATATTAATAAATGGGCAGCTAAAGCACAATTTCTAAAGCATGGTTTTACTTCTTTTAAATATATGCCGCGCTATTTTGAACCATATGAAGTACATTGTCCAAGTTGCGGTGGACTTTGTTATTGCGATGCAGAAATTTTTGTTAAATAATAAAAACCTTTTCAATTAAATGAACTAATTTTAAATACTATTTAGTGTAGACTTTTCCACTTGTCTATACTAAGTAGTATTTTTTATTCCCTATACATACACTCCTTATAATACTAACTATTACACCGTTTCATTTTCCAACATAAGGGAATATTAAATTGTATTTTATTGAATATTCAATTTTAAGGAGGAATCTTGTATGAAGAGGAATGTTTTTTTCACTTTGTTACTTGCTTCACTCGTACTAATTTTAGTAGCTTGTAGCAATTCAGAAGAAAAAAAGGAAACATCTACACAAGGTGATAGTGGCTCAAGTGAAAATCCATCTGGAAGTTTAGTCATTTATACTGGTCGGGATGAAACAATGGTCCAAGGTGTAATCGATAAATTTAATGAGCGCTATCCTGATATTAATGTTGAATACATGACAATGGGTGCACAGCAAATTTTAGAGCGTGTACGTGGTGAAAAAGCAAATCCACAGGGAGATTTCTGGTGGGGCGGTACACAATCCGGGATGATGGTGGCAGCAAATGAAGATTTATTATTACCTTGGGAACCTTCCTTCGTTGACAAAATTGACCCCTTACATCGAGATGAGCAAAATCGATGGGTCGGCGAAATGTTATTACCAGAAGTCATTATGATTAATAGTGAAGTACTCTCCCCTGAAGAAGGTCCACAAGATTGGGATGAATTACTTGATCCGAAGTGGAAAGATGAAATTTTAATTCGTGGTGTCCTTGCATCAGGTACGATGCGTACGATTTATTCTTCGATGATTTATCGCCAAGGAGCTGAAACACCAGAAAAGGGCTATGATTGGTTATTAAAGCTCGATGCTAATACAAAAGAATATACGCAAGACCCAAATGCACTTTACTTAAAATTAGCACGCCAAGAGGGTTCTCTTTCATTATGGAATTTACAAGATATTTTACTAAAAAAACATACGACAGATTATACATTTGACTACATTTATCCAAAGAGCGGTGCACCAATATTAGTTGATGCAGTTGGCGTTATCAATAATGCTAAAAATGAGGCAAATGCTAAATTATTCATGGAATTTTTATTTGAGCAGGAAACAATGGTTGAATTATCAGAAGAATATTACCAAATCCCTACACGTACAGACATTGACAAAGCATCCATGCCAAACTGGTACAAAGAGCTAGATTTAAAGCCTTTAGATATCGACTGGCAAGTGATGACAGACAAAGAAGCTGAATGGATGGAATATTGGGATATGAATGTAAAAGGGAAAGGTAAATAATTCACGTTCAACTTTATAATTTCACACAAGACCTCAACAAGTTGTGTGAGGTCTTTCTATTTATTTTAGTAATATAGGAGGGAGTTTTAGGTTATGAAGGCTGTTCGAATAAAAGACGTTTCAAAAAAATTTGGAAATGTACTAAGCGTGAGTGATTTAGATTTAACTATTAAGTCTGGCGAGTTTTTCACCTTTCTAGGTCCTAGTGGATGCGGCAAAACAACAACATTACGAATGGTCGCTGGATTTTACTACCCTACTACAGGAAAAATTTACTTTGATGAGCACGATGTGACAACACTTCAGCCAAACAAACGCAATATCGGTATGGTATTTCAAAATTATGCATTATTTCCTCATATGACAGTCGATGAAAATATCGCATTTGGTTTAGAAGTTCGGAAATTAAATAAAAAACAAATTCGCGAAAAAGTAGATCGTATTCGTAGCCTTGTCCACTTAGGTCCTTATGGCACACGAAAAATTAATGAATTATCCGGTGGTCAACAACAACGGGTTGCTCTAGCTCGTGCTCTAGTCATTGAGCCAGATATATTACTTTTAGATGAACCCTTATCCAATTTAGATGCGAAGCTGCGAGAAGAAACACGTATCGAAATTAAACGCATCCAATCAGAGCTTGGGGTGACAACTATATACGTTACACATGATCAAACAGAGGCAATGGCGATGTCAGATCGTATTATGGTCATGGAGAACGGTTGCGTCAAACAAATTGGGACACCACAGGAAATTTACCATCGCCCAAATGATCGTTTTGTCGCAACATTTATTGGAGAAACAAATATGTTAACGATGACCGTTCAAAACATTGAAGAGGACGTTATTACAGTCACTGATAATAATGGGCTCGTGTTAAAGGGCTTGAAGAAAAATTGCGCACATAATTTATCTGTAAATATCGGCGATTCTGTTTATGTATCGATTCGACCGGAATCATTTGAAATGGGACAAGGAGAAAATGCGATTGCCGGTACGATTGAGTTAATCGAGTATACTGGATTAAGCGTAAATTATATCCTTCATACAAACGGAGCAACAATAAAAGCAATGATACTTAGCCGTGGGACAGCAATGAAACAAGCTGGTGACTACATTGAGCTACATATTCCACCAAGTAATCTATATTTCCTTGGAGAATAGGAGGCCATTATGCCAAAACAAACAACAAAAACTTATAAAAACAATTGGTGGTCTCGCTTAACCCAATCGCCTTACTTTGTTTACGTACTAATCTCTCCATTATTTTTAGTGCTCTTAGCGTATGTCATTTATCCATTTTATACAACCTTTGTTCAAAGCTTTGCGGGTGACAATCAACTAGCTAACTATCAAAAGTTTTTTAGTTTACAAAGTACGGCCAATATAGAAGCTCTTTGGAATAGTCTATATATATCCGTCATTAGTGTCATTACTTGCGCAATCGTTGGGGTTGCAATGGCCTTTTTACTAGAACGCTATGAGTTTCCTGGGCGTAAATTACTTTCCATTCTCGTATTAGTCCCTATGGCACTACCACCGCTTGTCGGTGTATTATCCTTTACATTTCTATACGGAGAAAGCGGTATCTTCCCACGCTTATTTCAGCAATTATTTCATTTAAATGAAGTTCCCTTTTCATTAAAAGGAATAGTAGGTGTAATTGTCGTACATACGTTTACGATGTACACATACTTTTATTTGACTGCGTCTGCTGCAATTAAAGGTCTTGATCCTTCACTCGAAGAAGCGGCTACTAGCTTAGGTGCAAGTCGTATTCGTGTATGGTTGAAAGTTATTTTACCAATGCTTACCCCATCAATTATCGCTTCTTCCCTACTTGTTTTTATGGTCTCTATGGCCTCTTATACCGCACCACTTATGTTCGGTGTCGAACGGACGATGACGATGCAAATTTATTTATCTCGCACAAACGGAAATTTAGATATGGCAGCAACCCAATCGACTATTTTATCGATAGTATCGATTACATTTTTACTTATAATGCGCTGGTACCAAAATCGACGGAACTATCAAAACTTAAGCAAAGGTGTTAGTGTGCACCGATCCGAAGTAACCTCAAAGCCTTTAAAATATGTATCGGTGTTCCTTTCATTTTTAGGAACCTTAATTTTAATTTTACCAATATTAGTGCTTATCCTAATTTCCTTTTCAAAGGATGGTGCATGGACAGTGCAAATATTGCCAACTGAATACACACTCGACCATTATAAGGCGCTCTTTACAGATGAAAGAACGTGGCGCCCAATTTGGAATTCCCTACAAATGGGCTTTATCGCAACAATCGGTAATATTATTTTCGGTGTTGCAGCAGCTTATGCTATGGTACGTCTCAATTTCAAAGGAAAAACGCTACTCGATGTGTTAATAACAATTCCATGGGCGCTGCCCGGAACCGTAGTTGCCGTAAATTTGATTGCAGCCTTCAGCACTGAAAACGTATTTACATTCAATCAAGTATTAATCGGCTCATTTTGGATATTACCACTCGCTTATTTTATTCGACATTTACCACTTGTATTTAGGTCAACCTCTGCCTCACTTATGCAGCTAGATCAATCAGTGGAAGAAGCATCAAGAAGTCTTGGAGCAGGCTGGTGGCTAACGTTTAGAAAAATCGTACTTCCATTAACCTTATCTGGAGTCATTGCCGGTACATTACTTGCCTTTGTACAAAGTATTGGCGAATTCGTTGCCTCCATTCTTATTTATAGTACATCGACAATTCCTTTATCCGTTGCGATATTCCAAAAGCTTTACGCATTTAAATTCGGAACGGCCTGTGCCTATGGCGTACTACAAATTTTATTAATTTTAATTGTTTTAATCATTTCAGAGAAGCTTTCCAAAGGCTCCGCCGGCTCTGCCATTTAGATTGTATTATTATTGACCTTTAAAATAAGACCACACAATACTATTATAATTTTTAGCGAGCTATCCCTAACACTTTGGATAGCTTTTTTAATTTTTTATAAAATTTAATTATCCAATTAAATTTAATGGATTACATAAAAAAGTAATAATTCAAAAAATTATTAATCTAATAGTTCATAATATATAATAAATTCCTAATGTTTTATATGAATTTAGTATAAATTTATTATCTCACATTATTACTTTTAACTTATGCCGGAGGATGAATTTGCTTGAACTTTTTTAAAAATTTCTCAATTAAAAAGAGACTAATTATTGCGTTTGCAATAATCCTTATCATTCCTACAAGTATTATTAGCCTATTATCTTACAACAAAGCGAAAGAACAAATTAAAACAGAACAACTTTCCAATGCTGAAACGAGTATTCACTTATTAAATGAAAACATCTCAGCTTTAATTGATCCGAAATTATACGATGCTAATTATTTATCCTCAACTCTTATTAATAAAGGTGCTACAGAGCAAATTCATGCGATTTTGGCAGATTATCTTGCAACTCATCCAGAAGCATTAATTGCCTATGTTGGGACAAGTGAAGGAAAAATGATTCGTCAACCTTATTATGAGTACGATAGCTCTTATGACCCTAGAGAACGTCCTTGGTACAAACAGGCCATTTCAACAAACGAGGCAATTATAACGACTCCATATATTTCATCAAGTAGCGGTGACCTTGTCATTACTATTGCCCAAAAATTAGAAGATGGTTCTGGTGTTTTTGGTTTAGACATGAGCATTGAAACATTAAAGGAAATTGCCAATACAGTTACGATAGGTAAAAATGGATATGTAACTTTGTTAGACGGCTCCAAACAATATATTTCGAAGCCAAATACGGAAAGTGCAACAGAAGCAACAGAAAGCTACATAGAAAAAATATTCAATAAGCAAAGTGGCATTTTAGAAGATGAAAATGAACTTATCGCATTTATTACAAATGAACAAACTGGATGGAAAATTATTGGTACAATGCTAGAAAAAGAAGTAAGTACCGCAGCTACACCTATCTTAAATATTATTGGTATAGTTGTTACTATTTCATTCATTTTAGGCAGTGTGATGGTATACTTCATTATCCGTTCAATTACTCGTCCATTGCGATTATTACGCAGCCATGCTCTCCAATTAAGCGAAGGAGACCTTTCTGTAAAAATTGAAATGGATGCTAAAAATGAAATCGGGGATCTTGCGAAGGCCTTCGCCGTTATGCAACAAAATTTGAAAGCAGTAATATCTAAAGTTGATGAAAGTGTTAGTCTAGTTCACCAAGCTTCAGAAATACTAGCATCTAGTACATCTCAAGTTATTCAAGCAACGGAACAAACATCAAATGCACTATCATCAATTACAGTATTAGCAGATGAACAACTGCACAGTAATGCACTAAATGCAACTTCACTTAAATCTGTAGTAGAAAATGTCACAAGCATTGCTGAACATACAAACGACGTCTCGGGTTTAACACAGGAAGCAATGTCTCAAGCAGAAATTGGTTCAGCAACTGTTCACCGTTCTGTTAAACAAATGGCCCAAATTCAACATTCAGTTGATGAAACAGATTATACAGTACGTGCACTTTATGACCGCACGAAAGAAATAAATGCAATATTATCAGTAATTCAAGGTATTGCCGATCAAACAAATCTGCTTGCATTAAATGCTTCTATTGAGGCAGCACGTGCAGGTGAACATGGTAAAGGATTTGCCGTTGTAGCAGAGGAAGTTCGTAAGCTTGCTGAGGACTCAAAAAATTCAACAGCGCAAATCAACGAGCTAATTGTTACTATTCAAGCGGATACATCAAAAACTGTCGACATGATGCGAGTAACATTAACAGATGTTAATGAAGGCATAGTCATTTCAAACGAAAGTGCTTCCCGCTTCGATCAAATTTTAACAAGTATGCAACAGATTACACCTAAAATCTTAGATGTTTCTTCTACAACACAACATATTGTACATCGTATTCAGGAGGTTACAGCTTCAGCTGAGCTGTTAACTGAAAAGGCTAAAGAAAATGCACAATCAACAGAAGAAGTCGCGGCTTCATCCGAAGAAGTACTTGCTTCGATGGAGGAAATGGCCGCATCTGCTGAATCTCTTCAGACAATGTCTAACGACTTACAAGAAACAATCTCTCATTTTAAAATGAAATAAAAATCCCGCTGCTTTTCATAAAAAGAAAGCAGCGGTTTTTTGTCGCTCATTAATTGATGAACATGCCAGTTCGTTAAGACAGGTCTCTCTCATCAATACTCTTCAAACACCCTCGGGTCTTGATTATCGATTCGACCACTTTCCTGTGTTAACGACTCAATTGTTTCCATTTCCTCTTCCGTTAACTCAAAATCAAATATTGCTAAATTTTCTCGTTGATGCTCATAGGAGGCGGCCTTCGGAATAGCTACCACGCCAATTTGATAGTGCCAGCGTAAAATAATTTGTGCTACTGTCTTTCCTTTTTGCTCTGCGATTTTTTTAATTGTTTCATCGAAAATTACTGTGCGTGCTCTACTTAATGGGCTCCATGCCTCTGTAACTATATTTTTTGACGCATTAAACTGTCTTTGCTCCCGTTGTGTAAAGTATGGATGCAATTCGATTTGATTGATGACCGGTAAAACACCCGTTTCTTCTTCAAGACGATTTAAATGCTCTGGCATAAAGTTGCAAACACCAATCGATTTCACTAAGCCACGATTTTGCGCTTCTATTAATGCATGCCATGCTTCTACGTATTTATCTTGTTTTGGATTTGGCCAATGCAATAAATATAAATCAATATATTCTAACTGTAGTCTTAATAAGGATTCCTCAATCATTTGTAGGGCAATCTCATATTCATAGTACTGTGCACGTAATTTTGACGTAATGAAAAGCTCTTCCCGCGCAATACCAGAACGCTTTATACCTTCCCCGACTGCAGCCTCATTATCATAACGAATTGCCGTATCAATAAGTCGATAACCTTCTTGAATAGCATTTTTTACTGCTTCTGCACATTCTTCACCCTTCAAATAAACCGTTCCAAATCCAATTGTTGGAATTTCATAACCATTTGCTAACTTTTTCGTTGAAATGTTCATGTTCCTCCTCCTCTACTATCTCTTCTCTTACCGAAACAAGTATTTCATAAACATTAGCCTTTTAGAGATGATATGATAGAAGTATCTATTATTTAAAGGAGTGAAAACGTTGCTACATCCACAACAAATTACGAAAGCATTCAATGAATGTACGGAAGAAGAGGCAAAAGCTTTATTAGTCGAGATTTTCACAGCACGCAATTATAGCAACCAAGAAATGATTCAAACAATTAACGAAATTGTTATGCGATTAAATATCGAAAAGCACTAACAAAATGCCAGGCGCAATACCTGGCATTAACTCATTACTGTGCTACTCGATTCTATTTCTTTTATCCATTCACAAAACAGCTCATAATCTGAATTGACAATTTCTTTATAGCGCAAAGCTTGCAAAATTATTTTTTCTACAAACAATTTTTTCCCCTTAAAAATTTCTCGTAAAATTTCATCCTCACTATGATACGTAAATACTTCCGAATAATCGATATCGGCCCTTGCGTGAATTTTCGCTGTAATTCTCCCCATAATTCCCGTTGTTTCTATATACTCTTCCACTGATTTATAATTCTTAGGCTTTACTTTACGCTTGTATGGAGAACGCTCGCGAATGTAATATTCCTTTCCGTCCATCGTCACATAAGCTAAATGTGGATCTTCCAAATGGTGCATCGCCTTTTGCGTTCCTACAACTCGAGCACCTTGATGCGCATAGTGCTGCCAAAATACTTCGTTATAAGGGAAAAAATACGCTGGAATTGCTGTACGGACTTCCTTCATTTCTAATACTAAATTTTCAAAACCACTCGCATCTTGGCCATCCACTAATAAGTAATAACGCGCCAGGCCAATAGATGCTGTACCAGACCCATGTTTAACTGCTACATCATTAACTTTATAGTTTGGAACTAAAGCAACTATTTTATCAAAGAGCTCTTTTTCAACAGGCTGTATTTCATCATTCCATACAAAAGTACGCTCACCTTGATCATTAATAACTGTTATTTCCTCTACTATATGAGTTTGTTGCCGTTTTTCTAGCTTTTTTAAAATGCGCCTAATAGGACCCTTAGTGTTTTCTTTCGTAAAAATTAAAGTCATTGGGTCGTCCTTTTTCTTCTGAAAGCGCTCTAACTGCTTTATGTATTGCTCTATATAAGATGTAATTGCCTGATGTTGTATTTCCTCATCTATTCCTTGCTCTTCTAAATACAATGCGATACTGACACTCATGCGCACAACATCATATAAATATGAGCCTACATACCCCTCATCAAAATCATTCACATCGTAAACGATATCTCCGTTTTCATTTTGAAATGCACCGAAATTGTCCATATGCATATCTCCCATAATCCAAGTCGGGCAGTTATCCGGCGTATGAAATACGGAAGCAACTTTTGTTGTATCATAATAATACAAATAAGCGCTTCCCCTGAAAAAACGGAATGGGCTTTCAATCATTTTTTTGTACTTTTCTATCCGCTGCTCGCTAGTTAAATGCATTGTGTCCCGATCAAATTGCTCAAACACGGTTGTAAGCTGTTGTTTACGTAATAATAATCGCGTTTGCTTTACACCTTTTAATAAGTCATTTCCCATAACGCATCTATTCCCCCCATCTTTTACATATATCTTTATTTTATTATTACAATCACTTTATGCTAACTAAATTTTTAAAATATTGTGTATTTCAACCTTTTTAGTATGCTACAATTTTTACCAAAAGGGTGGGGATGAAATTAATGACTACAATTAAAGTAGCAGTAAAAGGTATTTTATTAAAGAATGACAAAATGTTAATCGTAAGACGTTCTGCTTTTGAAACATCTGGCGCTGGTACGTGGGAAAATGTTGGCGGAGAATTAGAATTCGGTGAATCATTAGAAACAGCATTAAAGAGAGAGTTTCATGAGGAAGTAAATTTATCTATAACTGTACAAAAACAACTGTATTCAACTACTTTTTTCACAAAGAAAGATCGTCAAATCGTATTGTTAACTTATCTTTGCGAAAGTCAAAATGACAATATACTATTATCTAATGACCATGATCAGTTTTTATGGGCAACAAAAGAGGAATTACTAAAGCTTTTACCTGATTCTATTATTTCAGACTACAAACAATATGGCGTTTTAGATTTACTTTAATTAAAATCTAATGTTTCTCTTCTTTGCTATTAATACATCAAAAGGGTTTGTCAACTATACTTCTAACAACCCCCCCTGCTTTACAATAATTTTGCCATATAATACTCATCTTCATATTGTCCATTAACAAATAAAGAGTCCTTCTTTACCCCTTCAATTGTAAAACCTACTTTTTTATAAAGTTGAACTGCAACTTCATTTTTTACAAGTACCGTTAATTCCAAGCGATGTAAGCCCTGTTCTTTTGCCCACCCCATGACGTGTTCAAATAAAGCTCTTCCTATGCCTTTTCCTCGACTAGTACTATGCACGCCTACGACAATATAGGCACGGTGTGCAATTCGCTCTGGTTTTTCTTGTCGAACAATCATATAACCTAATACATCTTGATTTTCACAAGCAATAAAGAGTCCACATTTATCATTTTTATGAAGGTCTTCTATATATTTAGAGACCCCCACTTCATTCACCTTTCGCTCACCTGGTGAAAATAGCATAAAACCAGATTGTTCTGCATCTTTCATCACTTCTATAACATGTTTTGCGTCCCCTATTTCAGCTTTTCTTATTTTTATCAATACTAATTCTCCTTTTTTCATCCAAATTTTCATTAAAAATATCCTACTACTATTTCCTCATATTTCTATTAGATAAACAATACTAACTATTTAATAGATTCCACCACAACAAATAAAACTATTAGTAGAACAGGGTTATTTAGCACATTAAATAAGTAAATAATGTTAATTATTTTATATTTTTTGACTAAAAACAGCCTGAAATGCGGTAGTATTAAAAAAATCAACAGTCTTAACAAATATTTAAAAATGTCGAATTTTGCGTTAAAAATGTATTTATTACTTTAAATTATTTTTTTTTCTATATACTAATGCTTGGGTAATTATACTCAATAATAACATCGAAATTTAAGGGGATAGAAAAATGTCTGTAGGTAAAAAACTTAGTTCTGCATTTTATTTAATGGTATTTCTATTATTTATTATTGTCGTCATTACATTTATTAACTTAAACAATATCGAGCAAAAGACAGATGAAGCTTTAAATAGTCGAATGGAACAAATTCGAACTGCGGACCAAATTAAATTTGGTTTATCAATGCAAGGGTTGTATGCCCGTGCATTAATGATTGATGGATCAAAAGCAAACGAAGAGAATTTTACACATTATCAAAATTTTTTAGATGAAGAAATTACTTATTTAGAAACGTTATTTAAAAGTGACACAATGGGCGGCTATGTGGATGAACTGAAAACTTATAACGAAAATTTCAATTCCGCTGCAAATTTAATGCTTAATGCCTATCAAGCTGGGGAAACAGAACATGCAATTGAAATAGTTAACACACAATTACAAGAAGCAAATGTAAATATTTTGAATACAGCTAATACCATTGTGGAATATCAACAAGTACAGCTAGACAAAATTACGAAAGAAACAGAAGTTGCGATGACAACATCAAAAGCCGTTTCTGCAATCGCTTTAATCATTAGTATTATTATTGCAATAATTCTTGTTGTATTTGTTCGTAAAACAATCGTGAAGCCATTAGAACAAGTAGTGGATGCAGCAAATTTAATAGCTGATGGTAATCTAAATGTAAATGATATATCGGTGAAAACAAAAGATGAAATTGGACAATTAGCAGCTGTCTTCAATAAAATGAAAGGAAATTTATCTGGACTTATTCGAAACATTCAAATGAATGTAGAACATTTAAGTGCTTCGGCAGAAGAGTTATCCGCAAGTACGGAAGAAGTGACAGCAACGACTGAGGATGTTACGCAGCGCGTGTCTAATACTGCTTCAGCAGCTCAAGGGTCTATGCAGGGATCTGTTGAAAGTGCTCGTGCAATGGAAGAAACTGCAATGGGCGTTCAACGAATTGCAGAGGCTACACAAACATTACATACAAGTGCAATGGATGCGAGCGAATCTGCTAAGCATGGTGGCGAAGTTATTCTTAAAGCACAAAGTCAAATGCAAACGATTAATGACTCAACAAATTCATTAAATACGCTTGTTCAAAAGCTTTCTCTACAAACTGAAGAAATTGGAAATATTACAAAAGTCATTACGGACATTACAGATCAAACAAACTTATTAGCTTTAAATGCAGCAATTGAAGCAGCACGAGCTGGAGAACAAGGGAAAGGCTTTGCAGTAGTTGCTGATGAAGTACGTAAACTTGCTGAGCAATCTAAAAACTCTGCCAACTCGATTGTTGCATTAACAAACGATATTAAAGCAGACACAGTCAATGTAGAACAAGCTGTTTCAGACTCACTTTTATCTGTAGCTGACGGGGTTAAAATTATTCATGAAGCTGGTGATTCATTCCACACAATTACGAATGCTGTAGAAAAAATAACAAATCAAATTGAAGAAATATCTGCCACTTCTGAGGAAATATCTGCTAGTGCAGAACAAGTTACCGCATCTGTAAATGAAATAGCAAACGGTGCTTCTGATGCAGCATCGAACCTTGAAATGATTGCGGCATCAATGGAAGAGCAAACTGCAACAATGGAGCAAGTAAACGATGTGGCCGTTAGCTTATCAGAAAATGCAAATGATTTGCAAGTTGAGATTCAAAAATTCCAAGTTTAACATTCAATAAAAAATCGATTCGAGTAACACTTTATTTCAGTTACTCGAATCGATTTTTATATGGTTATATACAAATAGATAACGCTCATAAAGTGCTCTATATTGCGTACTTGAAACTTTCAAGAAAATAAGCTCTTAAATAATGAATAAAATTGCACTCAGTCTGATATTACACTCTTTGATGTGTTCATGTCATTACATCGAAAAATCGTTCAACAAAAATATATATTTAATCATCGTAATCTTGAATATTAAATGAACATTACTCCCCTATAACTTTTATTTACATTACCTTCTATATAATCCTATTTAAGTAATATTTTCAAAAAATAATATATTATTAGAAAGAAGGTACAAAAATGAGCATAGGAAAAAAAATAAGTTTTGCATTTTATTTTATGGTACTTCTATTATGTATTATCGTTCTTATTACTTTTATTAACTTAGACAAAATTGAGGAAAAATCGGAGGAGGTTATAGAAAATCGCCTCACTCAAATTCGAACTGCAGACCAAATTCGTTTCGGCTTGGCAATGCAAGGTTTGTATGCGCGTGCAATGATGATAGACGTGTCAGCAGCAAATGAAAATAACTTTAAAACATACCAAACATTTTTAGATGAACAAATTGCTATTTTAGAAACAGTAGCAGATAGTAACGAAATGAAAAAATACACTGCGGACATCATCGTTTATAATGATAATTTTAACGAAGTAGCAGTTGAGATGCTAAAGGAATATCAGGCCGGTAATATTGATCGTGCCAGTCAAATCGTAAATACTTCCCTACAAGATGCAAATGTAGGTATATTAAACACTGCAAATAGTATTGTAGAATACCAACAAAATCAATTAGCTATTATAAGTAAAGAAACAAAAAATACGATTTCATCTTCTAAAATAACTTCACTTATCGTATTTATCATAAGCGTTGTCATCTCACTATTTTTAATTATTTTTATAAGAAAGACAATCATTCGCCCTTTAAATCGTGTCGTTGATGCAGCCAATTTAATCGCTGATGGTGATTTATCCGGCAATGACGTTGTAGTGAAAACAAAGGATGAGATTGGTCAGCTAGCAAAGGCCTTCAACCATATGAAACATAATTTAGCGGGGCTAATTCGGAATTTACAAGTAAATGTGGAGCATTTGAGTGCTTCTGCAGAACAATTATCCGCAAGCACCGAAGAAATTACCGCCACTTCTGAAGATGTATCATTACGAGTCTCGTCTACAGCTGAAGCGGCTAATAGCTCTGTCCAGTCATCCATTGAAAGTGCTAAAGCTATGGAAGAAACCGCAATTGGCGTTCAACGTATTGCTGAGTCAACGCAAAATTTACATTCAAGTGCAATTGATACAAGTAACTCAGCCCAACATGGTGGTGAAATTATTAGTAACGCCCGCGAACAAATGCACATCATTAACGAGTCGACTAACATTGTTAACACGCTTGTACAAAAATTATCTCAGCAAACCGATGAAATAGGTAGTATTACAAAAGTTATTACAGACATTACTGATCAAACAAATTTACTCGCCTTAAATGCAGCAATTGAAGCAGCACGTGCAGGTGAACATGGAAAAGGCTTCGCTGTCGTTGCCGATGAAGTACGGAAACTAGCCGACCAATCGAAAAGCTCAGCCAATTTAATTGTGGCGTTAACAATGGATATTAAAGTTGAGACTGCCAACGTCGAACAAGCTGTCACTAATTCGCTAGTTTCTGTCACAGACGGTGTAAAAATTATAACTGAAGCTGGGAATTCATTCAGCTCAATTACCGAAGCAGTTGAGAAAATGACCGCGCAAATTGAGGAAATTTCCGCTACTTCTGAAGAAATATCAGCAAGTGCAGAACAAGTGACTGCTTCAGTTAGTGAAATTGCAAACGGTGCCTCAGGTGCAGCAGCTAGTATGGAAATTATCGCCGCCTCTCTAGAAGAACAAACCGCTACAATGGAACAAGTAAACGATGTAGCAATCAACTTAAGTCATAACGCACAAGAATTACAAGCAGAAATTCAAAAGTTCCGTGTGTAATATAATCAAATAAATTTAAAACCGATTCAACAATAATGTTTCCAGTTGAATCGGTTTTTAAAAGGAATGAAGAAAATTTGTCTGTTAAAAAGAAAATCTATTGGCTCACAATTCTTTTAGTCTCTTTAACTATCATAATTACGTTCATTTTCAATATTTATTATACTTGGCAAAAAACCCTAGATGATCGTTATAAGGAAACTACTGCGGTAGCCAACTTACTGGACCAATCTTTACAAGGCAGCTTCGATGACTATATTCTGGATTCGAGCATTTCAAAAGAAGAAAAAATAAGTCAGCTTAATACAAAGTTACAGCCTTTTGTGGATGATATTATCATTTCCTTTGAGAATTTTGGAACCGGCTATTATGTTAAAAATTTACAATCAATTGTTGCATTTGGACCTAACTTTTCTCAAGATGGCTTAATCGATATTAAACTTTCTTCTGATGCACGAATTGTTTATGAAACAAAAAAGCCACTAAAGTTTTATAACTATTCTCAAACACGAGATGGGTACGTTGTAGCGACCATTCTTCCAATTATTCGGGATGGTGAAGTAATAGGGCATACATGGTCAAATGTGCTCTTAGACGATTTATTCACGTATTTCCAAAAGGATATTTTGGCAATGTTCGGCATCTTGTTTTTAATGCTTCTTATTGCCTTGGTCGGTTCAAGTATGATCACCAATCAATACATAAAACAATTAAAAGACTTTCGAGGACTGCTGCGACAATCGAAAGTATCTAAAAAAAGCTTAAGAAAATTCCCTCAAGAGCTAATTGAAATTTATACTGAGGTTACAACAAGTCGTGAAATGATAATGGAAAGCGAAAAACGTTTCCGAGATGTCGTAACAGCCTTTGATGAATTTGTATGGGAAACAGATTTAGACGGAAATTATACGTATCTTTCGGATCGAGTAAAGTCTATTTTGGGCTATTCTGCGAAGGAATTAATCGGGAAAAGTACCTTTGCACATATGGAAGCTCCAAATAATGAAATCATTGCTCATTATTATAAGGAGGCCATTGAAAAGAAAATTACCTTCCGCAATATTCACTTTGCAAAGAAAAATGCAATGGGCGATATCATTTATTTAAGCTGTAATGGCGTCCCTATTTTTAATGAAGACAACCATTTGATTGGTTATCGTGGTGCTACACGAGATGTTTCGTTGGAAAAGAAGCATGAAAAGGAAATTCATCTTTTAGCTTATTATGATCAAATCACGATGCTGCCAAATCGCACGATGCTAATGAAACAAATTCAACTTCTTATCGACAAGAACAAACCGTTCGCACTTCTATTTTTAGATTTAGATCAATTCAAAAGTATAAATGATTCAATTAACCATACAGCAGGTGATACATTATTAAAAATTACAGCTAGCCGCTTAAAGGAACAGTTAGTAGAAAATGATCAAATTTTCCGTTTTGGTGGTGACGAATTCATTATCACCCTAACAAATTTTAAAACGACTGAGGAACTAACACCTCGTATCCAATCGATTATTGATACTTTAGGAATGCCTGTGAAAATTAAAAATATACATCTATTTAACACAGGGAGCATCGGTATAAGCGTGTACCCACAACATGGTACAACAGCGGAAGTATTAATTAAAAATGCTGATATGGCTATGTTTAAATCAAAAGCAAATGGTCGAAATCAAGTTACTTTTTATTCAATTGGTTTTGAGAATGAAATTACGGAAAGCTTTGCTCTTGCAAATGATTTAAAAGAGGCATTAGGGACAAACCAATTTGTGCTCAATTATCAGCCACAAATTGATTTGACTACAGGTGAAATAATAGGTGCGGAAGCACTTATCCGCTGGTATCACCCGTCAAAAGGATTTATTTCACCCGAAAAATTTATTAGAATTGCAGAGGAGCATGGTCATATTATTGAACTTGGTAATTGGATTTTAAATCAAGCTTGCGCCGACCGAAAAAAATGGCTCAATGCCGGATTAGATAAATTCCGGGTAGCAGTGAATATTTCCATCAAACAGTTTGAACAACCGAACTTTGTCGAACAAGTACTTGCAATTCTCAGACAAAGTGAGCTATCCTCCCAATATGTAGAACTAGAAATTACAGAGGGTGTTGCAATGGCTGAACCTGAAATCGTTATTGAAAAGCTACAACAATTAAAGGATCACAATCTTTACATTTCAATCGATGATTTTGGTATGGGCTATTCTTCTTTAAACTATTTAAAACGATTACCTATCCATCAATTAAAAATTGACCGCTCATTTGTAATGGATATCGAGCAAAAAAATGATTTTGCTATTGTTCAATCTATTATTACAATGGCACACAGTTTGGATTTAAATGTGGTGGCAGAAGGTGTTGAAACTGAGCAACAAGCTACTATTTTACGCTCCCTTGAATGTGGCATTGCACAAGGATATCACTATTTCAAACCAATGCCAGAAGTAGATCTAGTAGAGATATTGCATCAAAACAAAGTGCTCCATGTAAATTAACTATCAAAATAACGCCAGCCAAAGGAATCGTTCACTTCCTTTTGCCTGGCGTTTTCATTTAGTCGACTAATCCATAAGTCGCTTTTTATATAGGATGACTGAAATGATTGTCACAGCTATCGTCCAAACAAGCATAATTCCTAAGCTTTCAAATGTATCTGCTAGCTTATAATCTGTCTGCATGATAGCAAGTAAATCTGCAAATTGCGAACCAGGTAAATATTGTAAAATACTTAAAAAGGAGAATTTTTCTTCAAGTGCTGCTCCAAACTGACTACCCGTAAAAATAATTAATACAGGGAAAATGGCCAATGAAGCTTCCATAACAGACTTAGAAAATAATCCACAAATTGTTCCTAATGCTGTGTACAAAATAATTGATAATACAGTTGCCGCAATAAATAACCCATAATTATCTGGTGTGTATCCTAAAAGATAAACGGTAACAGCGAGTACAACCGCTGATAATACAAACACTAACGCACTTTTTCCTAATAGCACATCAAAAATACTAGCTGGTGTCATCATTAATGAACGCAGCGTATTTTTCTCTTTTTCTTCAGCAATTAAGCATGCTTGAATAAAACTTGTAAGCATTGCAAATGAGAAATTAAGCACGAATGCTGTCATAAAGGTTTGAGTTGGATCGTCACTTCGGTAAAGTAATGCAAATAACATTGGGAAAATAATGATAATAGAAATCGAATAGTTTCTTGAAAACTCCTTGTAGTCTTTTAAAAAGATTGCTTGAATTCGTTTATATGAAATGTTCATTATAATTCACTCCCTGTTAGTTTCATAAAAATATCACCTAAGCTTGGCTCGCTCGTTTTTATTGAATCAAGCTGATTCATCGTTAACCAATGTGTAATTTGCTTACCAGACTCTTCATTCATCAATAATTCGTGAACTTGCCCATCCTTCAACTCCACATGTAGAACGCCATCTCGATGTTGCTTTTTTAATTCTTTTGGTACACCAATTGCTTGAATAACACCTTTATGCAAAATCGCCACTCGATTGCAAAGTGTTTCTGCCTCTGTCATATCGTGGGTAGTTAAAAAAATCGTCGTCCCTCGCTCATTTAAATAACGAAGACCTTTATATATATGTGCGGTATTCACAGGATCTAACGCAGATGTAGGTTCATCTAAGAAGAGTAATTCAGGCTCATGAATAATTGCACATGCAAGCGTAACACGCTGTCTCATTCCTTTTGATAATTGATTAACTCTCTTTTTGCGATCCTCTTTTAAATTGACAAATTCCAACACTTTATCAACTGAGCTTTTTGGTAATTCATACAATTGACGGAAAACCTCTAAATTTTCTTCTATTGTAAGTCGCTCATATAATCCGCTATTATCCGTTAAAATACCGAAGCGTTTCTTTTGTTTTACTGCCTGCATGTCGATTGCTGGTGCCCCAAGCACCATTGCTTCGCCCCCTGTTTGTTGAAGCTGCGCAGTCAGTATTTTTATAAGAGTTGTTTTACCTGAGCCACTAGGACCTAGAAACCCAAAGATTTCTCCTTTAGGTATTGTAAAAGACACATCCGATAATGCTTCCTTTTGATCGAAGCGTTTTTTAATATTTTGAACAGAAATTACGTTCATCTTTACCACTCCTTTAAGTTGTTACACCAATTGTAGAAAAAGAAATGAAGGATAGCCGTAGTTTTTCGTCGAAATGTACCTATTTGCCGTTGAAGTGTACCGAACTGCCACTAAATTTGTAAAAATATTTCCTAGGAAATTATATATTGAGTAAATCCCTCAAATCCTGTAGTTTCGTTCTCGACAAAGGTACAACCGAATCCTTCCCCGCATTTAATCGCAAGCTGTAACTATTTTTCGTCCAGGTAATAATTTCCCTGACTTTTTGGAGGTTTACTATGTATGATCGATGGCACCTAAAGAAGCCATATGATTTCAGTTTCTTTTCAAGCTCAATTAAAGTCATTGCACACGAATAACTTTCTCCCCCTACATGAACAAAGATTGTTCCTTCTAAACTTTCGATATAATCAATCTCTGGCGGATCAAATAAAATAATTTTTTCGTTTTTCTTCGTTGATATCTTTTCTAATTTTAAATTCGGTTGTTCATATACTCCCTCTTTTTGTTCCTCTGTATCTGCAATATCTAATTGTCTCAAGCCCTGTTCATCTAATCGGTAAATTTTATGACAGGAAATTAATGCATCCTCCAAATTCGAGGCTAAAACAATGAGCTTTTTAGTAGCACAAAGTTCATCTAATAATTCACTAAGTATTTTCCGGTCCGAATCATCTAAATAAAAATACGGTTCTTCTAGTACGATTGTAGATTGTGTAGCAAAATAAATGCGCAATATCTTAATAAACATTTGTCGAGAATACGCAACGTTTTTTATCTTTACGTGCTTAATATCCTCTAAGCCAAACTTTTCAATTAAAAAATCGACCTTATATGCACACCCACTAATTCCTATAAAAAATTTTAAAAGTTCTCTCACTGTATGACGCTCATATTCTCCTAGATTACTAGTAGATAGATAGATGTTCTCATTGCCCTTTAACTCATTTATAAGAACTAGCTTTCTTTGTACATCTGTTTGTATACCAATAATTTTATGAAGCTGTGGTGTCAAATTTATTGTAGGGATTAATAGTTTTCCTTTTTGAAATACTTCATTAATAATCACATTTACCTCCATTTAATGTAAATATATAAATATTTTTTAAAAATTCTTACATTCATTTATATTAATACAATGATTTCATTTAAAACAGTATTAGTTTATGTTGCACCTTCTCTCCATTACGCCAAACGGAAGAAGGACACTAAAAATAAAGTATTTTTTTCAGTTTCAAATCATATTGTGTAACTTGAGTAAATTTTAGCTTTTTCATTAATCTTAAGGGAGTGAAAACGTTGCGAAATACAATTTATAATATTGTAGCTTTATTTAAGTGGAGGCATAAAACCGGAGTACAAAAACCTTATGTTCACACTTTACTTCTAGCATGTATTTTCTTATTTTTATTAGCTGCATGTAATGACACGACCGATTCAAATTCGACAAACGAAAGTTCAGAGCAGCAGGTGGATACGATAGCCGATGCTGATAATACAAATGAAGAAACCGATGAAACAAATGAGGAAGGTACTTCACAGGAAGTGCAAATAGCCCCTGCTGAATGTGATGGCATCGTATTTGAAAAAGATGCAGTTATTGATGGAAATCAATTAGCCAATTGTATGATGGCCGCAATGCTAGCTGCAAAAACAGGTTCACATATCGTGCAATCAACGAGTGGGAGTAATTCAGCGGTAGACTTTAAATGGGATCCTGAATTTGCAATGAGTGTAAAAAGCGATAACATAAGCATCGTACTATATGAGGATACTGGTTGGATGCAATTAGAAGATGGTCGTTGGATTGAGGAAACTGATGATACATTAGATACAGATATATTAATAGCAACGAACACGATTAAGTTAACACGGGCATTTGCACATCCATATATGATTACACAGTACCTAGCCTTAAACTCGAAATGGAAAGTCATTGATGAATTAGATGTACCCGCCCCTGAAGCATTTAAGGATGTTGCATGGAAGCTTATACCTGAAAGTCCAATCAATTTCGAGGGAATAACAATTTCAGATGTAGAGCTCTATCTCACGGATGAATATCTTGGCGCCTATTACGTTGCAACTGCAAACATCATGAATGTAAAGGACACAACGAGTAACACCTTTACCCAATGGGGTGGACCTGTGACAATTCCTGAACCAGGTGGTAGTTAACTAAAAAAATGCTCATGCCTATTATGTAGTAGGCATGAGCGTTTTTACTTTATGAAGATTCCTTTTTTGTACTTACTATCTTCCCATTATTACTTGCGAATAAATTTCTTGATTCTTTTCTCTAAATTTTTCATTATGGGAAGAAACCATAGCATATTGGTTTGCTTCTGGTTGTATATATTTTTTAGCACTATTTACAGCAAGCACTGCATCTTGGAATGTGCCGACTAATAAATTTACTTTATCTTCATAAGCAATAATGTCTCCAGCAGCAAACAATCCTGGTACTGTTGTTTTACATTGGCCTGTACTTTGAATCAAATAGTCATTTTTTCGTTCAGGAGCGATATGTGCTGTAAAGTCTAACGAAACTTCACGGTTGTATCCATGACTAATAATAATATCATCTACTACCATTTCAAGCTTCTGACCTTGTTGAACGATCGTTACTTTTTCAATTGCCGTTTTATTTGCATTGGATTGAAGGGAGCTAATTTCAGCATTCAATAAAATTTCAACATTATGTTCGAATAATTTATTCACTTGTGCCTCATGAGCCTTAAGTTCTTCACTTCGGTAAATAACAGTTACCTTTTTAGCAATTGGTAATAATTCCACCGCCCAATCGATTGCACCATTGCCACCACCAGAAATAAGTACTTCTTTATCCTTGAAGCGATGAAGGCCATTAATCGTGTAATGTAAATTTGTCATTTCATATTTTTCGGCGCCTTCAAGTTCTAATTTAATTGGCTGAAAAATACCTCCTCCAATGGACACAATGATCGTTTTCGAATAATGTTTTAAGCCACTATCAGTTGAAATAATAAAGTAATCGTCTACTTTATCAATGGACTGTACTTTTGAATTTAAACAAACAGTTGGATTGAACGTCATCGCCTGCTCTACTAAATTTTCTATAAATCGCTCAGCAATTATCGGTGGTTGCCCCCCAACATCCCATAACATTTTTTCTAAAAAGATATTGACCTTCCCACCTAGTTGAGGCTGAAATTCAATAATTTTTGTTTTCATATCTCGCATTCCACTATAAAACGCACTATATAAGCCTGCAGGTCCTCCACCAACGATTGTTACATCATATAAATCCATCGATAACACTCCCTAAATTTTCGCTTTATATTAATTAACGTCACTCAATTGCAAATGATAATCTTTTTCATTTAAAATACTGCATTAAACAGGCAATGTCAATCATTACATAGAAAGTTTAATTTATTGTTCCAGAGGGTATTACCGTAGCGGACTTAATTGGTCGAGGTCGCTTTCCTTACCAATCTTTATTTAGCGGTTGGTCGAAGGATGATTATGAGGCAGTCGATGGCGAGTTAATTGCGGAAGGTGCTCCATCTAAAATTATTACAAGTGAGCTTATTAAGGAGACGTTTGATTTAGACTGTATGGTAATTGAGGATCCGATTTCTGCAACTCCTCTAGTAGTACCAATTGGCCGTGATCATGCACATCTAAAATAATGAACAAGGGCAACAGTCACACTAACTTGTGTAATGTTGCCCTTATATTTTATAGTTTGACAAGATGTATACTTAATATTTATAAACAAAACAAATCATATTCCTTTGAAAGCTTCGTTAAAAAATGAATACCAGCTACACTATTCCCTACTGAATCGATTGATGGACCATATAATCCAATACCCATTGGGCCTTGTAATCCTTCGATCTTTGAATTTTTCACAACGGCGATTATAGCTCCAGATACACCACTTTTAGCAGGCATGCCAACAAACGCTGCAAATTTTCCTGAAGCGTTGTACATTCCGCATGTTAGCATTAAAGCTTTTGCAACTTGAATTACTTCTAGACTACTCTTTGCTTTTTCTGAGTAATATTCGTTGTTGCCATCCGTTGCGAAATATAGCGCTATTTTCGCTAAATCTGAAACTGTGACAACGATTGAACAAAGCTGCAAGTAAACTTGTAATGCATCTTCCACATCCGAAGATAAAAAACCATTTGCTTTTAAAATATACGCGATTGCCCGGTTGTAATCTGCGGAATGATATTCAGAAAGATATACTTCATTGTTAATATGTACTTGCTTTTGCAAAATAGCTTCTAAAAATTCTGTTACGGACTTCACCTTATCATGTAAGCTTTCTCCTGGCAGTAAGGATGCAATCGTAATAGCTCCAGCATTAATCATTGGATTGAACGGTTTTTTCTTGTCACTTTCTAATCGAACAATGGAATTAAAGGAGTCACCTGTAGGCTCTACGTCTACATACTTCATAATTTCATCCATACTATGATGATTTGCTGCGACCATAAAACTAATAACCTTGACAACACTTTGCAATGTGAGGGTAGCATGACAATCACCGAGTTGAATTTCTTTGTTGTTTTTTGCACAAATGCTTACTGAGAAATGATCAGAACTAGCAGCTGCTAGTGCTGGGATATACGTTGCTACTTTCCCTTCCTTTGTAACAGTTAATGATTGCTCATAAATGTCCTGTAATGTTTTCATATGTAATAGGAGTTTGGCATTTTACTTTTAAATGGGAAACTCCACATAGCCTCCTCACATTTTTTTCTTAGCATAAACAAAACGCCCATCTCCATACATGAAGACGAGCGTAAATTATTATTTCTTTTTAATTGTAATTGTCCATGAAGCTTCGCCTAATTGCTCATAAGCCGTTACTTCATGCCCATCTTCTGCTGCCCAGCGAGGAATTGATTCTGTTCCTTGTGTGCAATCAAACTGTACTTCTAACTCATCACCTGAGTTTAACTCTTTAATCGCTTCTTTTGCTTCAATTAATGGAAACGGGCAAACCATTCCTAATACTTCTAACGTTTTTTTCATAGTTATAAAACTCCTTTTTTCTATTTAGCTTCGTGTTGCTGCACGAGCTTTCGCAGGTCGGACAAATACAAAATACGATGCTGTCCAAGTTCCTAAAATCATAAATAGTAAAGCTACCCATCCAGACCAAGTCATCATAGAAGTCATTACTAATCCATTACCAATCGAGCAACCACCAGCTAAGCTTGCACCGAAGCCCATTAGTAAACCACCACTAGAACTACGTACTACAGTTTTCGTATCTGGTGTACGTAAACGGAACTCACCGCTCATCTTCGCTGCAAAATATGAGCCGAAGAAAATCCCTAGTACTAAAAATACACCCCAGTTAATAATATCTAGATTACCAGTTACTAAAAATTGTAAAATATTTGCTGAAGGCGTTGTAATACCTAAACCGAAAATACGCCCTGACATAGCACTTAATGGCCAAGCTAATGTTGCAATTAAACCAATTAAAGTGGCTGTCACAAAAGGATTCCAACGTTTTTCAAATAAAATATGTGCTAAGCCTGTTTTCTTCGGCTTTAACGATGGGATTTTAACACGTGGCTTCTTCAGCTCCCGGTATACAATGAACGCTACGAGCGCCACGAATGGAATGACTAAAAACCAAATGTTAATGCCAAACGTAGCTGCAATAGAGTCCGTCCCTACTACAGGAGTTCGTGCATCAACAGTAAATTGCGCAAGAGGGCCAGATTTCATAATCGCAGCCATTAGCATATAAAATGCTAGTGCAATCCAGCTACCTATAAGACCTTCACCTGCACGATACCATGTACCAGTCGCACACCCTCCAGCTAAAATAATACCAATACCAAAAATGAACGCGCCAATAATTGTCGCCCATAAAGTAAATTGACCAGCTGTATAGGCAAATACATTAAATTCAATCAATAAAAATACGCCTACTGCCTGTACTGCGATTGCCACAAGCAAAGCGTAGAACATACGGTTATCTTTTGCGATAAACATGTCACGGAATCCGCCTGTTAAGCAGAAACGACCGCGCTGCATCACAAATCCTAGTAAGGCACCACAAATGATACCTGTAATCGCCATTTGTAACAAAAATGCTCCTCCTCATAAAACCAAGTTTTTCTGTAGGAATATAATACAATAAAAATATACTAATATTCAAGTGTTTTATTTATAACAAATATTGGAAGAAGCATAGTCTTTGAGAAATGAAGAGTTATAGGAAGATAGCTTTTATCGGTTATTGGCGCTAAACCTAAACTGAAATTGCGATCACCGTAACAAAATGAAACAGCAAAAAGAGCAACTAAGAAATTTCTTACTCAGTTGCTCTCTATATTTTAGAAGAATAAACTTTTTACTATGACCTTGGTTCCACAAACTTGACACTCGCTTTTGTAGGTTGAACAGTCCCAAATGGATGATTAGGAGGGGCATAGATCGTATAAAGTTTTATAGGGCTATTCCCTGTATTCGTTACATTATGCCAAGTGCCAGCAGGTACAAAAATTGCAAAGTCTTCAAAAACCATTTGTCTGAAGTTTAAATGATCTTTACTTTTCCCCATTTGCACAATACCTTGACCTTGTTCAATCCGAATAAATTGATCGACATGAGGATGCACTTCTAGTCCAATATCTTCTCCGGGATTAATACTCATTAATGTAAGTTGTAAATGATCTCCGGTCCATAAAGCCGTTCGATACGTATTGTTTCGCTTTGTTGCTTCTTCAATATTTATGACAAACGGATTTTTCCCATAATCTTTTAGCACCATGCCCTGATTGCTTGTGGAATCTCCGTGCCAATTATATGGATTTGTTGGATTGACACCTGTTGGATATGGCATGTAAGCTGGTGTTCCACCGTATGGATTTATCGGCATATTTTGATATGCAGAATACTGATACGGATACCCATAAGAATAATACATTTTTTCATTCCTTTCACAATTTCATCCTCATATCATATGCAAAGCTCTTTAAAACGTTTTTAAAGGGATCAAATAACTTCTAACGATTCTAGTAGACAATTACAATTACAAACAGAAAAAATAAAAGAGTATTTCTATTTAATAATTTCAAACAGAAATACCCGTTTTTATTTTTATAGACAAACCTCTTCAAAATACTTAACTGCTAATGGAATTTCCCCAAATGTGCGGTTTTGCCAAGTGTGTTCAATATAAATTTCAGCTAGCCTTTTTTCACGATTATTAAATTTCTCTCCATGTTTAACCGCGCTAACAGCTTCATATAACTGTGCCATTTCCTTCATAAGTGACTTCGCCTCAATTGTCTGTGTTTCTACAGAAAGCTGAGTAAAATTCATGAGTAATCCTTCTAATTGCGCAACACGTTGCTGTAAATATGGATGTTTTGTTTGCTGAAGCTCTTGTAACAAAACTACATGTGCATTTTTTTGCACAAGTCGTATAAGCTCATGAGCTAAAATATTTGCAGTACCTTCCCACACTGTGAGCACTTGTGCATCTCGAAGTAGCCTCGGTGTAACAAAATCTTCAATATACCCGTTTCCACCGTGTAACTCGATAGCCTCATGCGCAAAATGGATCGATGCCTCAGCTGTCTCCTTTTTTACAAGTGCAATTAATAGCCTTACAAGTAATTGCTCCTCAGCAGAAGCTACGCCATGTGTAATATCATCATAACGTTCAATTAAATCAAATAACGCAATTAATGATGCATGCCATTTTGCCTGTAAGGTGCCCAATGTTTCTTGAACCATTGGAAATTCTACAAGCGATTGGCCAAATGCAATTCGTCCTTGTGTATAATAGAGTGCCTCCTCATATGCACGTTTCATAATGCCAACAGAAGCAGTAGCATTGCAAATTCGTGATAAGTTTAATGCTTCCAACATGTAATAAATACCTTTTGATGGGTCACCAACTACAAATGCCTCTGCTCCTTCAAATACAACTTCCCCTGAAGGAACAGCTCTTACACCCAGTTTATCCTTTAACCGACGGACTGTTATGTGATTAAGCACACCTTCCTCATTGCGCCATGGTACAGCAAATAAAGTTAACCCTTTGGAGCCCCCAAATTGGTCACCCACTTGACGAGCTAACACCATCGCTACACCGCACATTCCGGCATTCGATGCGAAATATTTTTCTCCATAAAGACGCCATGCTCCATTTTCTAGTCGTGCTTCAACAACATTCGCCCCAACATCAGAGCCGCCTTGCCGCTCTGTTAAAAATGTAGCTCCTTCAAATAATTCCACATCACCCGTCGCACAAACATGTGGTAGGAAGCGATGTTTCACTTCATCATCTGCATAGTGATCGAGTAAATATGCTGTTGCCATTGTTAATGTAACAGGACAATAAAACCCTGGTTCCGCCTGTGAAAGAAGATAGCCTTGCGCAAAACTATACACATAGTTCCCTTTCTCACCAAGCTCTGGAATAGGCTTATGCACATAGCCAACAATCCCTGTCTTATACGTTTCGGTAATTGTTTGCTTATACCCCTCATTTACTATGACTTCACTAATCTCTTCACCATATGCATCGTATCGCTTTAATCGTGGTTCTCCTTCACGGTCTGTCACTTTCGCACGCACATCGATTGGTCCTGCACAAAGTGCACCGAATGCTGAAAGCTTCTCCTCTGCATACGTATGCAATGAATTTTGAAGTTTATCTTCTAAAAGTTGATGAAGTGTTTCATCATGTGTATAAAAATTACTTCGTTTTTTTTGATCATTGGCTAATACTTGCATTTACTACACCTCTTAACTGTTGCTTCAAGATTTTTCCGGACGCATTTCGTGGGAGCGCCTCAACTCGCTCATATAAACGCGGGAGTTTAAAACTAGCTAACTGTGTTTCAAGTAAAGTTTTCAACTCTTCTTCTGTCACTGGCTCCTTTGTTACATAAATAGCCTTAACCGATTCCCCCCACTCAGAGTGAGGAATACCAACAACAGCAACTTCGAAAATAGCAGGATGCTGCAGCAATGCATCTTCTATTTCTTTCGGATAAATGTTCACACCGCCTGAAATAATGACATCCTTTTTACGATCAACAATATACATGTAGCCGTCCTCATCCATCCTTGCTAAATCCCCTGAACGAACCCATCCATCTATATAAATGTTGCTTGTTTCCTCTGGGTTTTTATAGTATTCCTTCATATTCCCTTCACCAAATAAAATAATTTCCCCGATTTCACCAGGTTGTACATCCTGTCCCTCATCATTTATAATGCGAATTTCTGTGCCAAACGGTGCACGTTTTCCAATACTCCCTGCTCGAGTAGGATGATCTTCCGCGTGTAATATCGCTCCACTTGGACCTGC
Source organism: Solibacillus sp. FSL R7-0682 (assembly GCF_038005985.1). Classification (NCBI taxonomy): domain Bacteria; kingdom Bacillati; phylum Bacillota; class Bacilli; order Caryophanales; family Caryophanaceae; genus Solibacillus; species Solibacillus sp. FSL R7-0682. Next base: position 829,920 of record NZ_JBBOUI010000001.1, on the reverse strand, counting down.
CTCGGTTAACCCATATACACAAATTAAGCGATCTGTACGGAATTGTTGCTGTACGTACTCAACTTCACCTTTTGATAATGGAGAACCGCCGTAAACCCACCACTTCATTGATGTTAAATTAGCTGTAGCCATTCTAGGTGAGCTTGCCGTTAATAAATACGCTACTGGAGCCCCAAAGAAATGAGTTGTTTTATAATTTTCAACACTATCAAGGAACATATCCGGTGTAAACGTTGGTGTTAATACAGCTGTTGCTCCAACTAATACGGACGTTACTAAAAATAAATTTAACGGTGCTGAATGTGTAAGCGGCATCATAATTAGTAATCTACTTTCAGGCTTCACTTCCATTTCAATTGCAATCATGTGAGAAACAGCTAGTACATTACGATTTGTTAGTAAAACGCCTTTTGGATTACCTGTCGTCCCCGATGTATATAGTAGTGTCGATTCATCATCCTCTTTTAACTGACATAAGACTTCCTCAGACAAGCCTTCATCTATAAAAGAATTAAAACTTTGCCATTTATCCGTTGCTGCTCCCGTTTTCACCTTTAATCCAGTAAAATCAAGAGCTTCCGCCTGTGTAAAAATTAGTTCATGCACAAAAATTGCCTTTGCATCACTATGCTCTAAAACGTACTCAAGCTCATTTCTCACAAATTTTGCATTGATAGGTACAACGACAGCACCTACTCGCTGAATGGCAAAATAGAGCACGACAAATTCAAGTACATTTGGCATAAAAATCGCCACTTTGTCTCCTTTAGAAATTCCGTTCAATAGTAAGTTGTTGGCTGTTCGGTTTACAAGAGCTTCAAGCTGTTCATAAGAAGTTTCTTTTCCCATACTAATAACAGCAATATTTTGTGGGTATTTCCTTGCACCTCTAGCTAACAAGTTTGAAATATTCATTCTCCAACCTCCATTAAATGAGCTAATTTTTGGCGAAACATATTTGCAATACGATCCATTTCCTCACGAATTTCATAAAGCTCTTGAATTTTCTCATCAATCTCTACAATTTTTTGTTCTCCGTATACAATCGTGCGTTGTAGTTGCTTTACGCCCGTTCGATCCAAGTCGAACAGTAAGACCATTTCCTTAATTTCCTCAAGTGAAAAGCCATACTTCTTTCCCCTTAATATTAATTTTATTTTGGCCTCCTCTCGTTTAGAATAGTGGCGCATTCCATTTGCTGGCCGAGTCGGTTTTAAAATACCAACTTCCTCGTAATAACGTAGCGTTCGAGTCGATAATTGATATTCTATTGACAATTCCTTTATAGATTTCACCACTACCCCTCCTTTTTAAAGAAGTATAGCATTTACGTTAACGTCAATTTGAAGCATTTTTTTGTTTTTTATAGAAATTTTATTCGCAAAGCATATTTTCAATTCTTAACCTTTTTATATTTGCTTCTTTGTACCATTAAATTACGAGTTAATATAGAATTAATTGTAATAGAATATATTTATTCCTAAGGAGAGAAACGATGTACTTAACAAGTGGAGAATTAGCAAAACGCTTCAAAGTTTCTTTAAGAACGATTCGATACTATGATCAAATTGGTCTAGTTCGTCCATCAAAGGTAGGCGAAGGTGGGAAACGGTTTTATTCGGGCGAAGACTGCTTAATGCTTGAAAAGGTGATTTTACTTAAATCCCTTGCCCTACCACTCGAAGAAATAAAGCTCGTTATGGATAAGCAGTCGATTGAATCTATACTTCTAGCCCACAAATCCTATTTAGAAGAACAAGCAGTGAACATTCAATCATCAATTACTCATACCGTTTCTTTGCTTAATATTCATAAATTAGAAGGAAACATTCATTGGGAAGATCTACTAGCATTAACGGTGAAGCCTGAAAAAAACCGCTCATGGAACGCTTTTTTCACTGACGAAGAGCAGGAAGTATTACAGGGTAGGTTGCCAAAATTAGAGGAAGATACTTTGTCTACACAAAAATGGATGAATCTCGTTAGACGAATTCAGCTATGTATACAGGATAATATCTCTCCAGCATCTGAACATGCCAAGTTAATACTGGAGGATATGGATATTCTTTCAGAGGAAACATTCCTCGGAGATCAAGACTTAATGGATCGGTTTTGGGAAGTCCGTCGATCATCTCAATTATCAAATGAGCTAAACCTCTATCCAATTAAGCAAGAAATTATCGATTTTATTGAACAGGCATTTGCCTTCATCCAAGAGACGTAAGGATGATGGCAATGCCATTGAATATACCATGAATTAAAATTGCTGGAACAATGGAACCTGACTTTTCATAGGTCCATGCAAATAACATACCTGATATAAAATTTACTGGTAATGTATTAAAGGTCGGAATGTGAACAATCATAAAAATAAATGAACTTAAGAACATGCTTAGTGCTATTCCGAACTTCCCTCGAAAAAACCGGTACAGAAATCCTCGATAAAAAATTTCCTCATAGATTGGTGAAATAATGGCCGCTGAAACAAATGCAATCAAGAAATTCAGTGGTGTGATTCTAAATTGCAAGCTATCGGACTTACTATTTTCTGGACCAACGCCTAAAAGAAACTCCATGACAATAACGAGTACAACACTTATAACAATTAAACCAAACGACCAACCAATAATTGGTAGCCAATAATTACGAGAAAACCTTTTTAAACCGACTTCCTGCCAGCTTAGCTTATTAGGTTTCAAAGCCACGCTATATAACCCAATCATAAATATAATTGCCATAATAAGACCAATTAAAGTTCCCGCATACAGATCATTTTGAAAAGCATCTTTTAAATAGCCCTTTAACAAATATTCAATGAAGATTGGTACAATCAGTAAGATCAATAGGAGAAGCTTAGTAAGTTCCTTCCAGCCCCATGGTGAAGTACTAAAGAATATATCGTTTTTATTCATTTTATTTACCCCCTTTTTTTATAGGGTAAATGGTGACGTTACGTAACCTGCAAGGGGTTTTCAAAAAATTTTTTAAACTTCATTAAGTCAGTTCATCGTTCAGCATCTTCATTTTGATCAAGTTCCAATTATATTTTTTCATACTCCCCTGAAATTCTACATACATTTGATATGTACTATTGCAAATTATTTTTTTTATTTTTGTTGACGAAGAAAAATAGCTATGGTATATTTATTTCGAATTCAAGATAAATGAATTCAAATTAATTTAGCAATTCTTCCCTCTTATAAAGGGAATTTATTTTTACATGAATATCTCAAATTCAAGATAATTTCAAGGAGGAAATAACAATGACAAAATGGGCAATTGATCAATCTCACTCAACAGTGGGCTTTGAAGTAAAACACATGATGGTTTCTAAAGTAAAAGGACAATTTTCAAATTACACAGCCAATTTAGATGTAGCAAATGCAGCAGACCTTTCAGATGCGAAAATCGACTTTTCATTTGATGTAGCTAGTATTAATACAAATAGTACAGATCGCGACAACCACTTAAAATCTGCTGACTTCTTTGATGTAGAAACTTTCCCAAATATCGCATTCACTTCTTCTAACGTAGAAAAAGATGGCGATGACTACAAAGTAACAGGTGATTTAACAATCAAAGACGTAACAAAACCAGTTACTTTTGATGTTGAATTCGGTGGTCACGGTAAAAATCCATGGGGCGTAGAAGTTTATGGCTTCGAAGCTTCAGCAAAAATCAACCGCGAAGATTTTGGTTTAACTTGGAACCAAGCACTTGAAACAGGTGGCGTATTAGTTGGAAAAGACATTAAAATTAAAGTGGAATTAGAAGTAAATCCAGCGTAATAACTGCTTCACTTACAAACAATATTATGACATGAAAAAGCATCTCCACGTATAATGGAGATGCTTTTTCGTTATACGCTTGATGCTGCAGCGGTATTATTTTGATCAGCTTTGACACAATCAATGGCAACCACCAATGCGATGACAATCATTTCCCACTGTTCTTCAAACACTTGAATATGATACGTGTCACCCCAAGTAAGCCACTCTTTACTTACTTGCCCGATTTTCTTCCCATTTTGAATAATTTCAAATTCCATACTCCACACGTTGCCTTGTACTTGGATACCTGCACCTTCTATAGCGTACTTTGCTTTAAAAAACGTAAATTCCTTTTTAATCGTAAACAGTTGTCGTCCTTCTACTTCAACGTAAAAGGTTGGTAAAAAGCTGAATGTTTTTTTCGTAATGAGCGCCTTTTCATTACGTTGCAAATCGAAAATTGTAAATGTTTTTGGAATTTGCATAAAGCTACCCTCGATTTTATACACTTCCTGCTGCGTTTCATCAAACACATCAAAACGACCGCGCATGCTCATGATTTTTTGCTTTATATAAAATGATTTCATCGCAATCCGCCCCTTTAAATTCTCTTTCTTTTCTATACGCATTAGAGACTAAAAAGGATTCAATATAAAAACTGGATGGTATATTGATCATGCTTTGTGCCATCCGGTAAATTTTCCCACTAGAAAAATAAAAACCCAATACTAATAATTACCCCCGTGAAAATAAGAACGAGTACACAGAATCCCATAATATCCTTCGCACGTAAGCCTGCAATAGCTAGTGCAGGTAGAGCCCAGAATGGTTGAATCATATTTGTCCATGCGTCTCCCCAGGCGATTGCCATGGCGGTCTTTGCATAGTCCGCATTAATGGCTGTTGCAGCTTCAAGCATGATTGGAGCTTGAACAGACCATTGTCCCCCGCCAGAAGGGATAAAGAAGTTGACGAGACCTGCTGCATAGAAAGTAAATAAGTAAAACGTATGTTCATTCGAAATTTCTAAAAACCATGTTGACATGACCCCTGCTAAACCAGAAGCAGTCATCATCCCCATAATTCCTGCGTAAAACGGAAATTGGAATACAATGCCCGCTGTTGTTTTAATTGCTTGTTGCGCAGCTGCCAAAAATCGCTGAGGGGTCCCGTGTAAAATAATGCCCAAAGTGATGAAAATCGTATTTACGATATTTAAATCTAATGAAAAGCCATTATTAATAAAATGATTTCCTAAATAAATTAGACCAATTACGCCAATGAATGATGTAATGATATAGCTGCGCTCGGAAATGGATGCAAATGTTTTTTCTGCTAGTGGAAATTCCTCTTTTTCATCTACTAATAGTTTTGGATCTACTTCAATAATATCTTCTTCCTTCGGCATTAATAAACGATTGAAAAAAGGAAGTGTAATGACAATGACACCAACAATAAATAAATTATACACAGAGAAAATAGTTTCTGAAGTTGGGACTACCCCCATAAAATGTTGAAATGGATGATTTTCTGTTGCCACAGATAAAGGAATTGAACCAGCTAATCCACCGTGCCAAACGATAAAGCCTGAATAAGCACTCGCTATTAATAATCGATAATCTACTTTTTTCACTTGCCTCGCAATTTCTTTAGCAAATAATGCACCTATTACTAATCCAAAGCCCCAGTTAATCCAACAAGCAATTAACGATACAAATGTAACGACAATAATGGCCATTGCTGGCGTCTTAATGAATGAAGCGAGCTTTGCTAGCCCTTTCTTAAACAATGGACTATTCGCCAATACATGCCCAGCTGCTAATACAACTACCATTTGCATCGTAAAACCTAATAATCCCCAAAGTCCATTGCCCCAATAAACTGTCATCTCTAATGGAGAAGAATCCGTAAAAATTACCCCTAACACCATAACAATAAAAGTTAAAATTGCAACAAATATATAGGGATCAGGTAAAAATTTCTCCATTAACGCATTCGTAAAACGTGTAATCGCTTTCATAAAAACGTTCCCCCCTTCGTTTTAAGCTATAACAATCTACTCGTTATAAATTATGATTATATGCAAAAAAATATTTTATTTATTGGAGAAAGTTAGAAATCCTTAGTTACTTACTAATATTTTTCCCCGCCCGAATCATACCCTCTTTCTTACATATATTATTTACATAATACCTATAAGAAAGGTTGGTTTAATTGATACATCCCTCAACAGAATTACGCTTTATTAATGAAAAAATTGGATTTGGTGTCTTTGCAACGAAGTTTATTCCAAAGGGAACGATTGTCTGGGCGCTCGATCAGTTTGATCAAATCATTCAACCAAGTATTTTAAATAAAATAGATCCTAATAGGAGGGCGATCATTCAAAAATACGCCTACCGAAATGAGAAAGGTCAGTACGTTCTTTGTTGGGATTTAGGGAGGTATGTCAATCATAGCTTTCATGCAAATTGCATTGGCACTGCCTATAATTGTGAAGTTGCCATACGTGATATCTATCCAGGAGAACAATTAACAGATGATTATGGAACGTTAAATATTGAGGAACCCTTTGAATGCATTAAGGAGGAAGGGACAAATCGGCAAATCGTCTATCCTGATGATTTATTAATTTATTACAAGCAATGGGATCAGCAGGTACTTGATGCATTAACCGACTTTACTCAAGTTGAACAGCCCCTTCTCCATCTTATCGACAAGGAAGATTTAAATAAACTAAAAAAAGCAGCTGCGGAAAAAATACTGCCAGATTCCATTAAAACGATTTTTTTCGATCAATCTGCCATAAATATTTAAAGTTGTACTATAAAAAAAGACGATTTTAGCAATGCAATAAGTGCTTCTAAATCGTCTTTACCTCTTCATTATTCACTCAACTCAAATAACCTCGCCGTTCGTTTATAGAATTCATCTAAATTAAGGGCAGCATCTATTGCTTCGCGGACTTTTCGTTCTTCCTCTGCATATTGATTAGCAAATTCCTTTGCTTTTATCATCGTCGCCTTGTATTTAGCGACAATATCTTTAATATTCTTTTCCTCTACTTCTGTCGGATGGCAGTGCTTCGCAATGTCGAAGATTTCATCTCCAGGGCGATTTTCATCTGGGAAGTAAACATGTGGCTCGGTGCTATCAAAAATGCAAAACTTTAATTCAGGCAAAATTACCATATCAATCGAATTGGAATCCAATCCGCACCATACAAGTTGCACATCAAATCCTCTACTTAATGCTTCATTTGCGAATCTCTTCATCATAGATGACTTCCCTGTCCCAGGATAGCCTTTTATAAATAATCTCTTTTCAAGATTTTGCGTAATGCTTTGGACGGTATCACGTGCTCCTGCTGGTGTTAATGTTCCAAGTAATCGATGAGTTAGTTTACCGGTTTTCTCAAACTTCTTCCCTCCGAATACATGATTTTTTAATTCGGCTAATTGTTGATCTAGTCCACTCCAATCCATATATCTCCTCGTCTCACCTTCCCAATCATCATGAAGATGAATGGCTTTTGAAAGCGCTGCAAAGCATTGATCGTAATATGTTTGTTTTGCTTCATTTGATGAAAACAGCGTCTCATTTGACGAAAGCTGTTGTTCATCGACGCAATCATAAAGCGAGATGACATGATCTCGTGCACCAATTACTGCGGGTTCAATGGACGGATTGGTTGCTTGAATGATTAAAATACGATGTGGTGCTTTAATAAATATTGCCTCAATCGTCTCTTCGAATAGCGGGTCATGAAAAATTTCGATATCAGCACCTTTTTCATAGTAGTAAGAGCCAAGTTTTTGTAGTAACTCTGAAACTTTGAAGCCGTGTGCTCCTTTTAGTAAATACACCGCCTTCGCTTCATTCATTACATCCTTATAAACATTTTTTATTCCCTGCCCTGTCATCGCCTGCCCGAAGAAATGTGTGATTGTCGTGCTCATAACGTCATCCTTCCATAACCTTGTTAACTTTATTTTTATGTTATTAGCCTAAAAAAGGTGCATTATACGCTTTGTTTAAACAAATATGAAACTTATGTAAATTATGTAAGTATATATAGTGGGAGGCGGTTTCATGAAATATTTATTATTTGGCACGACTTTATCATTAATTAGTATTCTCTTATCATTCATAATTTGGGATATTCAAATGGTGCACAAGCTTACAGGTGCGATTAGTTTAATATTTTTCTTCGTAGCTATGGTATTTTCTGGAGCACTCATTAATGGGGACAAAATTAGGGCTAACTATATGATGGAATCAAAAGAGGATCGAAAAAACAGAAATAATATTACTTTTCGTTGTTTATTAATCGCTCTGCCTAATTTTATTGTAGGGTTAGTGTTTTATTTTTTAATATAACGCTGTAGCTGATTAACCTGAAAATAACCGAGACTTATGTACAGAAATAACGCATGCAAAGCGAGCTCATGCATGCGTTTTTTGTGCTATATTCAAAGCGTTTCAATAAAGTTTAACTCGCTCTAAAAATTAGTTTATGAAGCTGAATAATTATTAACGGAACCAATGATAGCCCATAAATTACTAAATATTGGAAGTTATTTAAATTTGCTACTTCAAATAAGCCTAAAATTAATACGAAGTTTAGTATTGAAAATCCAAGTAAAAAAGCAATCCAAACGGCTAAATTTGAGAAGATTCCAAGTTTAAAAATAGATTCTTCCGATCGGCAATTGAATCCATGTATTAATCTCGATAAACATAATGTTGCAAAAGCCATTGTTGTCGCTATTCCTGTGTCACCTGACATTAACCCAATTTGGAAGGCAATGATTGTTACTGCCGCAATTATCACCCCTTCAAATCCTACTTGGGAGACAAATTTCTTGTTTAACAACGGCTCATTTATATTTCGCGGTTTTTCCTTCATTAGTTTCTTATTATGTGGTTCTAAACCAATAGCAATAGCAGGTAAACTATCCGTTAATAAATTGATAAATAATAGATGAATAGGTAGAAATGGTGCTGGTAATGCAAAAAGTGTTGCATATATAACGACCATAATCGCTCCAGCATTACCAGACAATAAAAATTTAATTGCATTTCTAATATTGGAATAAATACTTCGCCCATTCGAAATTGATTTAACGATCGTTAAAAAGTTATCATCGGTTAAAATCATCGAGGAAGCATCTTTTGCCACTTCTGTACCTGTTTTACCCATTGCCACACCAATCTCAGCTTGTTTTAGCGCTGGAGCATCATTTACACCATCTCCCGTCATTGCCACGACATGTCCTTTTTCTTGCCACGCCTTAACTATGCGAATTTTATGTTCCGGTGAGACACGTGCATAAACTGAGATTTTTTCCACTTGGTTTTTTAATTCTCTATCAGATAGTTTTTCAATTTCCTTCCCTTCAATCGCTTCATTAAGATCTTTTAATATACCAAGTTGTTTTGCGATCGCTACCGCAGTAATTTTATGATCACCCGTAATCATGACTGGTTTGATGCCTGCCTTAATACAATCCGCAACTGCTTGTGCTGATTCTTCGCGAGGGGGATCCATCATAGCTATTAATCCGACAAAAGTTAAATCCCTTTCATCTTTTTCACTTACATTAGAAGAAAATACATCTTTATACGTAATTGCAATTACTCTTAAACCAGCATTTGAAAAGGTTTGATTTACCTGGTTAATTTTTTCAATTTGTTGCTTTGTAATGATTGAGCCGTTGCTTGAATGGATTCGCTTAATACGAGGCAGAAGTACATCGACTGCACCCTTTGTAATCATCACGTAATGACTGCCCATTCGGTTAACCGTACTCATTAATTTACGAGTAGAATCAAAAGGTATTTCACCAACGCGTTGATGAATGCCACGTATAACTTGCTCATTTAGGCCATATTCACGACCTAATTTTACAAGTGCTAATTCTGTTGGATCCCCAATTTTTTTCTCTTCTACTATTACTGAATCATTACAAAGCATCGCCAAATCTAGCAATTTTTTATGATCCGGATTGTTCAGTTGCAACTCGTTGTAAGAGAAAATCTGCTCTCCTGTATATACTTCTTGAACAGTCATTTTGTTTTGAGTAAGTGTCCCTGTTTTATCTGAACAAATAATCGATACACTCCCCAAACTTTCTACAGCATGTAATTTACGAATAATGGCATTTTCCTTAGCCATATTTTGAGTTCCCAGTGCAAGAACAATTGTCACAATCGAGCTTAGTGCTTCTGGAATCGCCGCGACTGCTAACGCTACAGCGAACATAAAGGAATCAATTAACTCACGACCACGAATTAGATCCAGTCCAAATATAATAAGGCAAATAATAATAATGCCAATAGCAAGGCGTTTTCCAAATTGATCTAGACTGACTTGTAATGGTGTTTTTTTCTCTTGTGCGTTGTCCAATAGACTTGCAATTTTCCCAATCTCTGTATCCATCCCAATAGATGTAACTACCACTTTTCCACGGCCATTTGTCACAAAGCTACCAGAGAAGACCATATTCTTCTTATCCCCTAGTGCAATATCTGTTTCGTAAATTGTATTTGCTATTTTATCAGTCGCTAATGATTCGCCTGTTAATGAACTTTCGTTTATTTGCAAACTATAACTTTCAATTACTCGACCATCAGCACTAATAAAATCCCCAGCTTCTAAAATTAGCAAATCGCCAACAATAACATCTCTAGATGGTATTTCCACAACTTCTCCATTACGCATTACTTTTGAGATGGGTGCTGACAATTCTTTCAAACTGTTTAATGATTTTTCAGCTCTTACATGCTGAACTGTTCCGAGTATTGCATTTAAAACAAGGACGACTAAAATGACAATAGAGCTTTCCACATCTCCAAGAAATATAGAAATAATTGCAGCAAAGATTAAAATGATGACCAAAAAATCTTGAAATTGTTCTAATAAAACTTGAATGACATTTTTCTGTTTGCCTTCCTTTAGTTCGTTATAGCCATACTTTTTATGCCGATAACGTACTTCGTAATCTGTTAATCCATGTGGCGTTACATCAAGCTTTTTCATTACCTCTTGTACGGATGATCGGTAATAGTCTGATAAATTCATGAGAAACCCCCTTTAATTTTTTGAGTGCTACAAATAGCGAAGATCCTACAAGGAAAATCTATGTTTTCTTTAAAAGTTACTATTATTAGAAATCGAAGTTTAAAACTTTGAACTCTCACAACAACACTGTATGAGAGTTTTAGCGTTAAAATGAGTAAATAACAATAAATTTCTTCAAACAAATATGGACATAAATCTACTACCATATAAAAAGACGTTAATCTAAAATTAGATTAACGTCTTAAAATTAACTATTAATTTATAGTTTAAATATCCCAATTAACACTAAAGCAATTCCAGGTAGTATTGTGAGCTTTTTCATCCAACTTACATTGGATATAAGATTTCCAATTCTAATGCCTGCTAAAACAAAAATTGTACAAGAAACCGTTATGATAATAGAAAATAGTATTGGTGGTAGGTCGATTAAAGCTGCCCCAACGCCTGCCCCAAACGAGTCTAAGGATAAGGCTAAACCTAAAAATAAGGCTTCCCTACTACTTATATTCCCAGACCGATCAAAATCAGCCTCCATTGGCTTTTTAAGGATTTTAATAATGATTGCAAATGCTTTCACTTCAAATTTAATAACTTTGTAATCTGATTGTTCTTGGCTTTCTGTATTCGTTTTTTGTGAAGTGAAAAACTGGTACAGAACCCAAATTCCGATTCCAATTAGTATAATTCCGCCTAGTCTTTGCCCTGTTCCATATGAAATAAACTGTTCGATTATTGATCCAATTCCCATTGCAAGCAATAACACTAGAAATGTACATGATGAAATTATCAATAATGATTTAAAAGGAATCGATACTTTTCGCATTCCATATGTTAATCCTACTGTTAAGCTATCAAGACTTAATGCAAATCCTAAAAGTAATATTGATAGTAACTCACCCATTATTTGCTCCTTTCATTAAATCATCTTTTTATGTTATGAATTAGGGCTACACAATGTCACCTTGATAATTTTACAAACTGGATTACAGAAGCATTTTTTTGCAAAAAAACGCATACTAAGACTCACTTAGCATGCGTTTTGTGTAAGATTTATGTTAATTCTTTAATACTTCTAAATGCTCCATACAATTAAATAAATGGCATTGCTTTTCATGCTCAGTTAGCTCAAGAATTGACAATGCTGTGTTACCAATATCGTGTGAATAATCGCTCTCTGGGAAAAGGTAATGTACTATTCTAGAAATAAGGCCTCCATGACTGACAACGAGAACCTTTTTATCTGGAAATGCCTGTTGGACTTCATCTAAAAACGATAGTCCGCGCGCGATAATTGCCTCTGGTTTTTCGAAGCCCATATCAAGCTCCCTCCAGTTAGTGCCCCATTTTGCGACACGTTCTGTTTCCGTTGTACCTTCAATCATTCCACCGCAAATCTCACTTAAGCGTGGATCTGCGATGAATTGTATATGCGGTTGTTTGGCAGCAATAATTTCTGCTGTTTTCTTGGCACGAATTAATGGGCTTGTATAGATGACATCCCATTGTTCCTTTGCAATTCTTTCAGCCACTCGTTCAGCCATTGCAATCCCTTCTTCATCTAATGGAACGTCAGTGCTTCCTTGTGCTCTTCCTTCTTTATTCCAGGCTGTTACACCATGTCGGATAAAGCCGATGATTGTCATGTTCATTCCTCCTTTACTACTAATTGTAACGGGAAAACTAAATATTAACCATTATTTTACTTTTAAAAATATCGATTCATTATTCTATAGACTCCACAACCTCAGTTAAGAAAGCTTCCTCCATCGGCCCCACAAATTCTTGCACAATCACGCCTTCTTCATTAAGGAAAATTGTTGTTGGAATGGTGAAAGCACCGTACATCGTACTCACATCACCAGTTTCATCAAGTAAAACCGGGAAAGTTATTTGATGTTCGTTTGCAAATTTCTCCACATCTTTCCTAACATCTTTTGACGTAATATTCACAGCTAAAATTTCGACCATATCTTTATTATTTTCGTAAAACGTCTGTAAATGTGGTGCCTCCATTTGACAAGGGCTACACCATGATGCCCAAAAATTTAGGATTGTTATTTTCCCTCTAGTATCCTTTAATTCCACGATTTTCCCATCTAAAGTTGGTAATTTAAAATTTGTTGCTTCATGTACATTTTCAGTTTTTGATTCAATGATTGTGTTATTATTTATTTTTTGTATAACATTCCAGCTAAGTAGAATAACTAAGACGCCTACAATTAAAAATCCTATTTTATTCTTCATTGATAATGTTCCTTTTGTGTCAATTGCAACCACAGTTGTTCTAACTTGTTGCACTGATACTTCGCTAGTAACGCTCCGATTGCCCCTTGCTCTAATACTTTTCCTTCATGGATGATAATAACATGATCCGCAATTTCCTCTGCAAGAGTTAAAAGATGGGTTGAAAACAAGACGATATGTTTTTTCTTTTTTTCTTCTATTAAAATTTGCTTTAAAGTAGCAATCCAAAAAGGATCCAATCCGTTCGTTGGTTCATCTAAAATATAAAATTGACCTTCCCCTAATAAACTTTGAGCTAAATTTAAACGTTGACGCATCCCTTTTGAATACTGAGATACTTTTAAATGCCCCGCTTCTTGTAGTCCTACTTTTTTTAATATAGTAAAGCGACTATCTTTCTTTACACCTTTTAATTGACCTAATAGGGCTAAAATTTCATTCGCTGTTAACGTATCTGGAAATGTTAAATCATCGGGCATGTAGCGTAAAGACTCATCCACAACACCTTCCACTACTCCACTATCACTAGTTAGTTGATTGGTAAGTAGTTTAATGATAGTACTTTTCCCTGCACCGTTCGCTCCCACAAGTGCCACAATCTGCCCTTCTTCTAACGTAAAACTAATATGCTCAATGCCTCGATTTTTTTTGAAGCGCTTTGTCACGTCTTTTAAATGGATTGTCATACTGCACCTCTTTTCTTTAAAATAAACGTTGCGAGGAGTAATGGGCAGATTATCCACAATACTGTAAACAAACTATAATAAAATAAACCAATCGTAGAATCATAAAACTTCACTACTTCATAAAAGGCCGGTCCTAATATAGCAGATTGATTCGTAAAAACAAAATAGCTAAAGCGCATCCACTCAAGCGGGTTTAAATGCATATTAACAATAATGAACCCCTTTAATAAATGTTCGGGAATAAGTGTTCCAATCGCCATAATTACATAAGATACAATTAATGAAATAGCTGACCAGATGCCAAGACCTATTGCTAATGCATGTAAACGATTTTTCGCTAAGCTACCTGTAAGTGTGCCAAGCGAAGTAAATAAAAGTAGCATAAGGAAAATGAGTAGTAAAATCGACCATTGCAATGTAATCCCACCAAATAGACTACCAATTAAAAGGGAGACACTAAGTGCAAGTAACGTCATGACTGAGAAAATTAAAAATAACCCAATCCACTTCGTAAAGACATACTTGCCATTAGTAATCGGATAAGTACGTAGCAAATTCAGCCAGCCCGATTCAATATCAGAAGCAATACTCATTGCACCTATTGTTAACATAAATAGTGGTAATAGGAATAAAAGTAAATTTAGTAGTGCTGCAGACTGCCGTGTAAAGCCTGCCACATCTGGCATCGCTAATTGCTGAATAAGCAATACCGCAGTAAAGGTGAGGACAAAGAGTATTGTAACGATTTGCAGCCATTTACTACGGATTAATTGCTTACATTCAAGCAAAATTAAGTTCATCATGAATGTGTATGGATTCCCCATTCAAAACTGTCTAAATCATCGTAACTTAAAAGTTCCCCTTGTCCGTTTTCTTCCATATATAAATTTGCATTTTTTTCAGTACTGAATGCTAATACTCCGTAGTTCATTGGTGTCCAATAGTTTGCATTGTAGACGTATACAGCATCTTTTACATTAATCCATGTATGCGATTGCTCATCTTTTATAAATGCTGCACCAATGTTATCTTCGCCGTTTTCCATAATGTATTCCATTAAGCAGCCTAAATCATCAAATACTAAATGGTCATTATTTTTAAACACAATTTGACCTGCATAATCGATGTGACTAATAGACATATTGCATATTTCACATACGTCTGTTTCAGCTGAAATTTCCTTCGGTTCATATTCTTTCGAAGAACAACCAACTAGTGCAATTACTATTAACGCTAAACTTACGTACCATTTCCAATTCATTGTAATTTCCTCCATCCAAAGCTAATTAGTACAATGCTAGAGAATCCTAAAATAAGCTGCCACCAAACAATCTCCCTTTGCAGATTTGTATTTAATGTCGCGATTTTTGGCAATGGATCTACTAATAAGGCAGTGTCCGTTGTTTCGGTTTCATGATCCATTTTGTTTAATAAGACAACACTTGGTGACTCAATAAAATATTGATAGACCGGCTTTCGTACCATCCATTGACCGAAGCTTGTATAGGTTTGATGTGGCGTATCGCCAATACCATTACCATCAAAATCATAGCCGTCATAATCGTCATACATATTATTTTCTAAAATAAAGCCCGCTTTATCAGAGCGTGCAACTAAAATATTGCCGTTAAAAATATTGTTTCTCACTTCAACAGCTGGAGATTTTTCCGCTTCAAACACGGTTCCATTTGATTGGAACAAGTTATGTTCAAATGTCGTGTCGCTTACACGATTCCAGACAGTTGCCACTGTATTTTCAAAAAAATCATTTTGTTGTATCGTTGCCTGTTGCACATCATACAAATATAAACCGTTACTATTCAATGCAAGCTGGCGAAGAACGGTATTGTACGATACATCTAGCTGATTGATGATCATCAACATAAGGCCCGTTACATTATTTGAAACGGTATTATACTGTAACGTCACTTCGCTACCGTACATAAAGTGCAAACCGTAGCGTCCACTCTCACTAATCGTATTCGTTACTTTAATATTTTCAATTCGTTCAAAATACAGACCGTCTTGCACATTTTGTACTTTTACATTGTCAATTTGAATACCTTTACTTTCATATATTTCATAGCCATTTGGTTTTTTTGAAAAGTGTGCTTCTTTTAAACCCGTCATATAGTTATGTTCAATGACAAGCTGGTTCATTTTTCTTAGCTCCACACCTTCGTCTTGAAGCGAAAATGTTAATTTACTTAAAGTTAACCCTATAACTTCATTTGCAAAAATTGGTTGTTGCACCGTTTTAAACGTAATATTCTCAAGCTTCACATCTGCTGTTTTCTCAATACTTATTCCGGTTGTTTTTGATTCAATTACTGTACCTTCAACACCGATAATTGTCAGTGGTTTGTTAATTAATACTGGACCGGCGTACGTTTTCGCCTTTAATGTCAGGACGCTATTAATAGGGGCTTCATCAATTAATTGCTGTAGGTTTTCTGCTGCATTCGTTTTATTGGCGAAGGGCAAAACTAGCATGAAAACGAAGAGCATAATCGTTTTTTTTAACATAAGTAGCACAAAAAGCACCCCTTAAAAAGGGCGCTTTCTTCTTATTCTCCGTTGTCTTCTTTAGTAGAAGAATGTGATGCTTCCCCTTCGCCGTGAACATGTCCATCTTCTGAATCATGCGCATCAACATTCGTGCCAGCTTTCATTTTCGCTTTACGACGTTCTAGCGCTTGTTGGCGAACTTCCGTATAAGAAGTTAATTCAGACCCTTCATTTTCAGTAATATAGGCATTTGCATCCTCTTCATATTTAAAGAAAATATACCCCCAGTTCATTGGTGACTTTAATTGAGTTTTTACGATATATGCTTGTTCAACGTTAAACCAGTTTAATGTATTGTAATCACGAACAAATTTTTCGTTTACTTCTACATTTGCAAATTCTGCATTTAGTAAACATCCGATATCATCATAAAAAGCGATTGAACCGTCTGCTTTAATTGCCTGTGCTGAAAACACACCCATTTCATGATCTTTTGTATATACTTTCATGTTGCACATCGCACAAACAGTCTCCTCAGTTGGCTCTTGTAAACGTTCATCCTGTGTCCATACTTTTTCTACCAACACTTGTTTGCTTTCTTCTTGTGTTTTTTGTTCATTATCCACTGGTTCCGAAGTTGATTTTTCATCATTACATGCTGCTAAAAATAATGCTAACGAACCAATTACTAATATGCGTTTATACATTTCTTCTACCTACCTTTTTCTTATTTCCTATAACATAACAGGCAATTGTGAAATAAGTATGTTCTATCTATGACAAGAAAATAACTATATTGAAAAATTATTGTGAACATTATCTTGTTAGTAGCCTCGTGGAAACTAAAACCACCATAATATCCACTTAAAATTTGCGTTCACATTTCCTCCCTATTTAGTTTTTTAGCTCAATAAATTATGAAACTTTTGGAAAATAAATACTGTATATATAGCGGGAGGCGATTATATAGAATATTTCATTTGGGATGAATGTATCGTTAATTAGTATTCTCGTATCCTTCGCAAGTGGAGATTGAGTAAAGATTAACTACGCTCATGTTTTATTATTTACTGTATATGAATAGTTATTAAGTGACATTGCTATGGGATTTGTTCATTAATTGATCACGATTTCACGTATTAAAACAGAGGTGACTTATGTATTTCAGAATAATCCGTAATGACATGTTAAAAAGTAAAGTGATAACGCTAACAACAATGTTATTTGTTGCTTCAGCAGCTATGCTTGTTTCTCTCGCTGCGATCCTTATGGTCAATCTATCAGGTGCACTTGACACGCTGATGACAAAAGCGAAAACACCCCATTTTATGCAAATGCATTCGGGAGAAATTGATTTTGTAAGGCTTAATTCTTTCGCACAGCAAAATAGCAATGTCGATGATTTTCAGATAGCTGAGTTTCTCAACATCGATGGTGCTCAAATTATTTTAGGAAACCGTTCGCTTGCATCTAATGTTCAGGATAATGGCTTCACTGTTCAAAACGAGAACTTTGATTATCTTCTTGACCTGAATGGAAACATCATACATGTAGCCGATGGAGAGGTGTATGTGCCAATCAATTATATGCGGGACGAATTAACGAAGATTGGTGATCAGGCATTAATAGGAGGCAAAGAATTTACTGTTGCAGGTTTTCTACGCGATTCACAGATGAATTCTACGCTTTCTGCATCCAAAAGATTTCTTATAAGTGAAAATGATTATGCGAAAATAAAAACTTTTGGAAATCTAGAATATTTGATTGAATTCAGATTAAAAGATGTATCTAAGCTGAGTGCTTTTGAAACAGCTTATGCTTCTGCAGGACTAGAAGCAAATGGACCAACAGTTACTTATAAACTCTTTAAAATGATGAATGCTCTGTCAGATGGCATGATGATTGCCGTCATACTTCTAATTAGTGGTCTAGTCGTTAGTATCTCATTTATGTGCATACGTTTTACGTTGCTCGCTAAAATTGAAGACGACTATCGCGAAATTGGGGTTCTAAGGGCCATTGGGTTACGTGTTTCAGATATTCAGAAAATTTATCTTGCAAAATACACAGCGATTGCTGTAGTTGGAAGTGTCCTCGGCTTTTTACTGTCCACCCTATTCAAGGGAATGCTGCTTAAAAATATACGTCTAACTATGGGTGAAAGTGAAAATTCCTCTATGGCCAACGCTTTAGGTGTTCTCGGTATTTTACTTGTATTATTTTTAATCGTTGCCTATGTAAATCGTGTACTAAAACGTTTCCGAAAAATATCCGTTGCCGAAGCCATTCGTTTTGGTATTTCGCAAGAAAATAATGCACATTCAAAAGGTTTTATGTTAAGCAAAAATAAGTTCTTTAACACAAATGTGTATCTCGGTATAAAGGATATTCTTTCAAGGAAAAGACTTTATGCTACGATGCTAGCAGTGTTCGTAATTTCGTCGTTTATATTAGTCGTTCCCCAAAATTTGTACAACACAATTTCTTCTAAAAGCTTTATTGGATATATGGGGATTGGTAACTACGATATGCGGATAGATATACAGCAAACAAACAATATTTCAGAAAAAGCTGTGGCTATTGCCGAGAAGATGAAAAATGATCCTACTATTTCAAATTACGCTGTTTTTACCACAAAGCTTTTTAAAGCAAAAATGGCAGATGGGACAGAGGAAAATATTAAAATTGAATTCGGAGATCATTCTTCGTTTCCTATTGAATATTCAGAAGGTAATGCACCTGAAGTAGAAAATGAGATTGCCCTTTCGACAATGTATGCAGATGAGATGAACAAAAAGGTCGGGGATATCATCACACTAATAATTGATGGAAAAATGAAAGAGCTAAAAGTAAGCGGAATCTATTCTGATATTACGAACGGTGGAAAAACCGCAAAAGCAACATTTCCAAACAATTCCGCAAACATTTTATGGAGCATTATTTGCGCTGACATTTCAAATCCTTCTTTAGTTGCAACTAAAGTTTCCGAGTATACGAACAGTTTTAATTTCGCGAAAGTTTCAGATGTGGATGACTATATACTTCAGACATTTGGCTCGACAATTGACTCGGTTAAGGTAGCCTCTAACGCTGCAATTGCCATTGCGATTAGCATAACGATATTGGTCACATTGTTATTTATGAAGCTTCTTGTCGCAAAGGATCGATATTCTATAGCGGTAATGAAGACATTTGGTTTTACAAACACAGATATTAAAGTACAGTATGTTTCACGAGCGATGTTTGTTGTATTCGTTGGAATTATTATAGGGACATTTTTAGCAAACACGCTTGGAGAGACACTTGCAAGTTTCGCGATTTCTTCATTTGGAGCATCGTCGTTTAAGTTTGAGATTCATTCACTGAAGACGTATTTATTTATTCCGCTATTGTTGCTATGCACGGTACTCATCGCAACAATCATTGGAACTTTTGGTGCGGGACGAATAAAAATTTCAGAAAACATTAAGGGGTAGGTATATGAATACAATTGTTAACGCTGAACAACTCGTAAAATCATTCGGTGAAGGAAATGAAATGCGTCACATTCTAGACGGTGTCTCCGTTCAAATAAATGAAGGCGAGTTTGTTGCAGTGATGGGACCATCAGGATCAGGAAAAACAACATTAATGTTTGCCTTAAGTGGAATAGATAATGTTAATACGGGAAAAGTCGTTTTTGACAATAAAGATTTATCGAACATTGATGAAGAGAAGCTTTCTGATATTCGTCGAAAAAAAATAGGATTCGTTTTTCAGCATCCTACTCTACTTAAAAATTTGACTATTTTAGATAATATTATTCTTCCTGCAATGCGCGACAATCGAAAAAATGCTGATAAAATTTTGAAAAAAGCACGTGAACTTATGAAAAGAGTCGGTATTTCGGATCTTGAAACACGTGATATTACACAGGCTTCCGGTGGTCAGCTGCAGCGAGCAGGCATTTGCCGAGCTCTAATAAATAGCCCTAAAATTATTTTCGGTGATGAGCCAACAGGTGCGCTCAATTCTCAATCAGCCAAGGAAATAATGGATCTATTTTCTGAAATCAACGCAGAAGGTACTACCATCATGCTTGTTACGCATGATGCAACGGTTGCTGCACGAGCGGAACGCATTCTTTTTATGCAAGATGGAACTATTGTGAGCGAAATGAAGCTTCCAAAATTTGATGAGACAGTTGAGTTGGAGAAAAGAATTGAAAAGGTACTCGTTAAAATGCGGGAAATTGGGGTATAAAATTTGTATCGGTATTAAATTATAGATCCGATGCTAAAATTCCACTCCTTGTGGGCATACTCTGTAGAAAAGGATTCGATTCATTTGAAAGAAATATTACTCATATTACTACTTCAACTTATATATGTCCCATTATTTACGCTTCGTACGATTTTCCTTGTAAAAAATATTACGATGCTCGCAGCACTGATCGGCATTGTAGAGATGCTAATTTATGTATTTGGTCTGTCACTTGTTTTTAGTGGGGATCAGGGGTTTCTCGCAATGGCCGTTTATGCAATCGGCTTTGGTCTTGGCATTATTATTGGAACGCGCATTGAGCAAAAGCTTGCAATTGGCTATATATATGTAACGATCAATACGCAAAGTCGTAATGAGCAATTGATCAAGGTTATTCGAGATGAAGGTTTTGCGGTTACAACTTACGTAGGCGAAGGACGCGATAGTCAGCGTTATAAATATGAAATCTTAACTAAACGTAATCGGGAGAAGGAATTATTTATGCTCATCGAACATCATGAACCAAGTGCATTTATTATTTCCTATGAGCCAAAGTCATTCAAAGGTGGATTTTTGGTTAAACGTATGAAGCAACATAAAAAGCATAAATAATAAGTCCTTCTAAAACTTAGTGCAGCTCATGCGCTAAGTTTTTTTAGTTCTCACTATCCTACATGAATATGCCAAAAAACAAAACACACTCGTCTCCTACGCCCATTCTATAAAAATTAATTATTTTACAATAAAATTGCATAAGACAGAATATTTATGTTAATTTATAGAAAATAAAACATACCAACCGGTTAGTATGTTTACAAAGGGAGGATGAAGTTATGCATTTCGCCTACTCAGAAAAGGTGCTTGCATTGCAAGAAAAGCTAACAAAATTTATGGAGGAATATATTTACCCAAATGAGCTGGCCTATGAGGAATACGTCAATGCTCAAGCCAACCGTTGGGCAAGCGTTCCCCCATTTATGGAGGTCCTCAAGCAAAAAGCAAAAGAACAAGGTTTGTGGAATTTATTTTTACCTGATAGTGAATACGGTATGGGGCTGACGAACTTAGAATATGCGCCACTTTGTGAAATTATGGGACGCTCGCATATTGCACCTGAAGTATTCAATTGTGCGGCACCGGATACTGGCAATATGGAAGTGCTCGTTCGCTATGGGTCCGAAGATCAGAAAAAACAATGGCTTGAGCCACTATTAGCAGGTGATATTCGATCATGCTTCGCGATGACTGAGCCAGCTGTCGCTTCTAGTGATGCGACAAATATTGAAGCGAGCATTGTGCGAGATGGGGATGAATACGTTATTAACGGGCACAAGTGGTGGTCATCTGGTGCAGGCGATCCACGCTGTA
Organism: Solibacillus sp. FSL R7-0682; assembly: GCF_038005985.1. Classification (NCBI taxonomy): domain Bacteria; kingdom Bacillati; phylum Bacillota; class Bacilli; order Caryophanales; family Caryophanaceae; genus Solibacillus; species Solibacillus sp. FSL R7-0682. The sequence goes on along the minus strand of NZ_JBBOUI010000001.1, from coordinate 808,018 downwards.
AAATTGCAATTTTTATGGGTAAAACCGACCCAAATGCGGCAATTCATGAGCAGCAATCCATGATTTTAGTACCGATGGACACACCAGGTATTAAAGTAGAGCGACCGCTAACCATTTTCGGCTATGATCATGCACCACATGGCCATATGGAAGTCACTTTTACAAATGTGCGTGTACCTGTAGCAAATCTACTATGGGGTGAAGGAAAAGGCTTTGCGATTGCGCAAGGGCGCTTAGGTCCGGGACGCATCCATCATTGTATGCGATTAATTGGATCAGCAGAACGTGCTATTGAAGAAATGTGCAAGCGTGTACAGCAGCGTGAGGCATTTGGAAAAAAGCTCGCTCATCAAGGCGTCATTCAGGATTGGATTGCGCAGTCTCGCTTGGAAATTGAACAGGCACGACTGCTGACTTTAAAGGTTGCCTACATGATGGACACAGTTAGTAATAAAGAGGCAAAACAAGAAATTGCGATGATTAAAGCCGTTGCACCGCAAATGGCCTTCAACGTCATTGACCGCGCTATTCAAGCTTTCGGTGCTGCTGGTGTTAGTGAGGACACCCCTCTTGCTTTCCTTTGGGTTCAAGCTCGTACACTTCGACTAGCAGATGGCCCAGATGAAGTACATCGTGCACAAATTGCCAAGCTCGAGCTAAAAAAACAACAAGCGTTAAGGGAGAGTGTAAATATATGAGCGTTTTAGAGCTATTTAAATTAACGGGTAAAACAGCCATTATTACAGGTGGTGGACGAGGCTTAGGTGCTCAAATTGCACAAGGCTTTGCCGAAGCAGGCATCGCAAACTTAGTGCTCTGCTCACGCAATCAGCAGGCATGCCAGGAAGTAGCAGATGAAATCGCGCAAGTATTTCCAGTGAAAACAATAGCTCTTGCCTGTGATGTGACAAACCCTGAAGATGTAAAAGATGTTGTAGCCAAAGCGGTCGAGGCATTCGGCACAATTGATATTTTAGTTAACAATAGCGGCACTTCCTGGGCAGATAAGGTGGAAAATATGGCAAAGGAAGCTTGGGATAAGGTGATGAATATTAACGTAACCGGCACCTTCTTAATGAGTCAGGAAGTCGGCAAAGTAATGATTTCACAAAAACAAGGCAAAATCATTAATATTGCCTCTATTGCAGGCTTCGGTGGTACACCAGAATTTATGCAAACGATTGCTTATAACACGAGTAAAGGCGCTGTCATAACCTTTACGCAGGACTTGGCAGTGAAATGGGGGCGTCATAATATTTGCGTCAATGCGATTGCACCGGGCTTCTTCCCAACAAAAATGTCGAGCCAATTAATCGAATACGGCAAGGAGCAAATTCTAACATTAACACCATTGAAACGATTGGGTAATGATCAAGATTTAAAAGGCGCGGCTGTTTACTTAGCCTCTGCTGCCTCTGACTATGTTACAGGTGATGTATTGGTCGTAGATGGCGGTGTCAGTGCCTTATAGGAGGACCAAATGAAACAAAAAATTATCGATAATAGCATTTTACTATTCGAAAAAAAGGGTTTTTCTGCTACATCCATTCAAGATATCGTCGATTCATTGGACGTCACAAAAGGAACGTTTTATTACTACTTTTCAAGTAAAGAACAATTGCTCATGGATATTCATGACGACTATATTACGGATTTACTTGCGCGCCAGGCTAAAGCTGTCGTTAATGTGAAAACAAATCGAGAAAAGTTAGAGGCTACTGTTTATTTGTTACTAACTGATATAGAGCAAAAAGGCGCTGAAGGACGTGTTTTTTTCCGTGAAATTCGGCATTTAGATCACCGACATGCAGCACAAATTCGTGAAAAGCGCGATACATTCCGCCAACGAATTGTTCATATTTTACAGCAAGGTATCGAAACAGGAGAGTTTCGGACACAGCTACAAACAGACATGCTCTCTTTTGCCATACTAGGCATGACAAACTGGAGCTATCAATGGTACCACCCAGCTGGGGAAATTTCGCCAAAGCAGTTAACAATTATTTTTGTCGATTTAATTTTACATGGCGTAGTACCAACTAGTGAGGAGATGTGAATATGAAGGATACAATCGCAGTACGTAATGGTGAGGAGTTAGATGTAGCACGCATTGCACGATTTTTGCATGCACATATAGCAGAACTACCCGATGCACCAGTTGACATTGAGCAATTTGGAACAGGACACTCTAATTTAACGTATTTAATTCGATGTGCTGATTTTGAAGCAGTACTGCGTCGTCCACCGCATGGACCAATCGCACCAAAAGCGCATGATATGGAACGAGAGCATGCCATTTTAACATCGCTCTATAGTGTATTTCCTGCCATTCCAAAGCCGTACGTATTTTCCAATGATAGGTCTGTAGTTGGCAGTCCATTTTTTGTAATGGAACGTCGAAAAGGCATCGTCCTTGATACAGAATTTCCCGAGCATGTCTCGTACTCACCAGAAATCGGACAGCGGATATCTAAGATGATGGTCGAGACATTAGTTGACTTGCATGCGATTGATTATACGAAGACGGCACTCGCTTCGATGACGAAACCAGATGGGTTTATGGAACGCCAGGTAGTAGGCTGGATTGGTCGTTATGAGCGTGCGAAAACCGCTGATATCGCTGAGGTAGAGCAGCTAAAAATATGGTTACTGACACATATTCCAGCACAGTCAGAGGCAACTGTGATTCATTACGATTACAAACTAAATAATATGATGTTTTCCGATGACTTTGAACAAGTGACCGGTCTATTTGATTGGGAAATGACGACGGTTGGGGACCCGCTTGCAGATGTTGGCGTTGCATTATGCTATTGGCTACAGGCAGATGATCCCCCATTACTAAAAGCAGCACTAGGCAAACCGCCTGTCACAGTGTTAGAAGGCTTTTATACTAGAGCTCAATTTGTGCAAGCCTATGCCGAAAAAAGCGGTCGTGACATGTCCAATATCGATTTCTATTTAACATTTGCGTATTTTAAATTAGCCGTAATCGGGCAACAAATTTATGCGCGTTATAAAAAGGGGCAAACGAATGACCCGCGCTTTGCCCAGCTCGGTGTACTAGTAGATAATTTAATGAAGTATGCGTTAATGACGGTGACAAAGTAATTCATAACAAGGGAGATGGAAAATGGGTACACAGCATTTTAAATTTTGGCCAAGTCGCGTATCAAAAGTATTAGCAATTCCAGAAACAACGATATATGAAAACCTTGAAATTACCGCAAAAAAATATCCGAATAAGGACGCGATTTACTACTATGGAGCAAGTTACACTTACGCAAGCATATTAGAGCAAGTAACATATGTTGCTGGTTACTTAGAGCAGGAGCTTGGTGTCAAGCCTGGCGATAAAGTGTTATTATTTATGCAAAATTCCCCACAATTCGTAATTGCCTACTACGCTATTTTACGCGTACGCGGGATTGTTGTACCGATTAACGCCATGTGTACAACGGAGGAATTAGCATTCTATGTACAAGATTGCCAAATTAAACATGCTATTATCGGGCAAGAGCTATTAATAAAAGTAGCACCATTAAAGCAAACGACAACACTTGAGCATATTGTTGTCGCAGCGTATTACGACTATATCGCTCCTGCACATGTTGTGGGCGAATTGCCGCCCGAAGTACTCACAGCTCCGCAACCATTGGAAAATGACCATGTATGGCAAACTATATTAAAAAAGAAATTGATTCCATCACCATTTACAGGTGTCAGCGATGATATTATCGTATTACCCTATACATCTGGTACGACAAGCTTGCCTAAAGGCTGTGTGCATACAAATAAAACAATCCAGGCGAATACTTTAGGCGCGTTCCACTGGGCGACGTATACATCAAATTCTGTATCACTTGCAGCATTACCACTGTTCCATATTATGGGGATGATTCATTGTATGAATACGCCAATTTATGGTGGTTCTGCAATTGTCATTATGACACGCTGGCACCGTGATACAGCTGGTCAGCTCATGCAAGCATGCGGCGTTTCGCACTGGATTAATATTAGCACGATGCTAATCGATTTCTTATCAAATCCAAACTATGTACAGTATGATATTTCCCAATTGAAGCTTACTGGTGGTGGCGGTGCTGTACTACCTGCTGTCGTTGGTGAAAAACTATATGAACTGACAGGCTTACGTTACGTGGAAGGCTATGGTTTATCCGAAACAGCATCGCAAACGCATTTCAACCCTCCTGATCGCCCGAAAATGCAGTGCTTAGGCATTCCTTCTTTCGGTGTTGAATCACTCATTATCGACCCTATTACGTTACAGGAAGTATCTGTCGGTGAGGAGGGTGAAATTATTGTACGCGGTCCGCAGCTATTTAACGGCTACTATAATCGTGACGCGGAAAATCAAGATTGCTTTGTTGAAATAAACGGCGAGCAATACTTCCGAACAGGTGATATCGCAAAGGTGGATGAGGAAGGCTACTACTTCATCGTAGACCGTGTCAAACGAATGATTAACGCGGCCGGCTTTAAAGTTTGGCCAACAGAAGTAGAAACAGTGCTCTATAAGCATCCTGCCGTTCAGCAAGCATGTGTTGTCGGAATACCCGATGAAATCCGTGGTGAAAATGTTAAAGCATTCGTTATTTTGAATGAAGAAGCAAAAGGTACAGTAACCGAGCAAGATATTATCGACTGGTCAAAGACGCAAATGGCTGCGTATAAATACCCACGGCTCGTAGAATTCCGCGATCGCTTCCCAACAACAAGCAGCGGGAAAATTTTATGGCGTCAACTTCAAGAGGAAGAAAAAACAGTTGCTAAATCATAATCAAGGGCGAATTATTCCTCCAACTTGATAAAGGGTACGCAACTATCAATCGAAACATTGGTGATAATACATTTTTGACATGAAAAAACTCCCTATTAGAAAAACAGATTTTAATTTTATCTGTCTACCTAATAGGGAGCACAATAATCAACCAACTCAACTATTTCCGTGAATTAAATTGACTAACCCAACCCCTAGATTAAAGCCCATCACTATGTGCAAAAATATCCCTGTCACTACACTCATAATCGTTCCTAGCGGTTTGTCGAGGTAAAAACATCACTGTTTACTTGAGTCAATTGAAAAGATGAATTTAACAAGTTACAAAGCAGACTTCCATTTATTCTGTTTGCTAACTTTCAATTTCTATAAATTCTTCATGCTTGAAGATCATTGACGTTGCTGCACGCCCATCCGCTTTACCACCCCATAAAGCAACTACAATACCATTTGCTTCATCCGCTTCTGTATTACCATCAACTACAACACGGAGCATAGTATTAGCAGTAAACGTATTTGGACCAGCATTTACTCTTAAAACCGCGCCATCCCTAGCTGGTATAACTACTCGCTGACGGAAAATTTCAACTTCTTGTGGTGTAGCAGGATATAAATCTGAAGTATCACAAACATATACTATTACAGTTGCAGCTACTCTACGATTTGCCACGTTATCCATACCGATTAACAGGAATTCTACTACCCCATTATTCGTCCCATCCACAGATCTAGGCACAACAAATGGTCCTGAAGTAATTCTTGCCATAAATAATTCCCTCCCTTCAATTTGATAATCTATCTTATGCTCTTATTTTGTTATGGGGTTGGATAAATTACTTAGTATAAACAGAGAAGTATAATAGAGTTGATAGGCACGTTTTATATAAATTAGTTCTATTTATCATAGACGTGTACCTAAATTCCCCCTATCAATAATAAATTGAAATTAAGCAAAAACTACCTAGGGCTTCACACATCCCTAGGTAGTTTAATTCTCTAAATCTATTTATTTATGCTTCTCCAAGTGCATTCGGCTTAATCATTGGAGGAATAGGATTTACATACTGACCCTTCGTTTGTTCGAGTAATTCTTTTTTTGCTTCGATAATAAGTTCTGGATTTTCAAAAAGCTCGATTGCGCTTAATGCTAATACTTCACCAGCGTATAGTAAGCCTTTATGGGCTAAGCTTGTTTTCCCTTGTGACACTAGCTGCCATGTGTGAAGTGGCGTACCAAAGACAAAGCAAGTCGTAAAGAATTGAGCGGTAGGTACTACCCAGCTTACATCCGCAACATCCGTCGATCCAGCCATCGTTAATTTGGACTGTTCATATGGGATGATTTCTTCAAAGAACGGAGTAGTTAAATCGTCAATTCGAAGCGTGTCTTCCATTGAGCCTGCAAGTTTTTTTACTTCCTGTTTTGCAGATGCAATTTCGTTCGGTGACAAAGTTGCCACCATCTCCTTCGCATACTTTAACTCTTCCTCATTATAGCTTGGTAATCCAACCTTTTGAAGATTTTTAAACACTACCTTATTTAACGTGTCATTTGGTAAATAATTCGAACAAGCTTTATCAAATTTCACCTTTACCTTTGTTTCAGTCATTAAAGCAGCACCTTCAGCAATTTTCACTACCCGTTTATAAACATCGTCTACCTCTGCAATATCCTTGCCACGAATTAAGTAAAGTACTTCTGCTTGTGATTGCACGACATTTGGCGATCTTCCACCAGTGTTTGTTACCGCATAATGTAATTTAGCGCTTGTAGGAATATGTTCACGTAAATAGTTTACACCTACACTCATTATCTCTACAGCATCTAGTGCACTCCGCCCTAAATCAGGAGAGTTGGCTGCATGAGAAGCAATCCCTTCAAACTCAAATGATACTTGATAGTTTGCTAAGGAAGAAAAACTAAAAATACCCGTGAAGGAATTAGGGTGCCATGTAAGTGCTAAATCCACATCATTGAACACTCCTTCACGCACCATAAAGGTTTTACCCGAACCGCCCTCTTCTGCTGGACAGCCATAGTAATGAATTTGACCGTTTACGCTTCCTTGGTCAATCAACTCTTTGATGATCATAACAGCCGCAATCCCCGCCGTACCTAGGAGATTATGACCACAGCCATGCCCGTTTGCACCATTTACAAATGCATCACGAATAGGGGTTCCAGGTTTTTGATTTAATCCTGGTAGTGCGTCATATTCTCCTAAAATACCGATAACGGGACCTGTTGAACCATATTTTGCAACAAAGGCTGTTTCAAGCCCACCAATTCCTACTTCTACATGAAACCCCATTTCACGTAAATAGCCCGTGAGCAGTTCCACAGACTGATGCTCCTGAAAACGTGTTTCAGCAATTTCCCAAATACGGTCTGACAGGTTAATAATGGACTGTTCGTATTTGGCTCGAATATTATCTACTTCTTGTTGTACGCTCTCCATGCTTAATTCTCCTCCTCATAAACTTGGAAAACTGAGTTTAACCAAATTTCTATTGCAGTTAACATATCTTCTTCGTCTATATCGAAATATTCATTATGGTGACCAGCTGCTAATTGTGTCCCCATAATGGAATAGCATGCGAGCCCACCATTTTCCTGAACGCGCTTCATTAAAAAGGTCGCATCTTCTGAGCCAGCTTTGAAATTTTTATATTCTATGACAGGAACGTCTAAATGACTAGCCGTTTTTGCTAAAATCTTAGCTAACTTTATATCAGATGGAATACTAATCGCATAGCCAACCTTTTCATAAGACACATTTACATCATACATTTGCGCGGCACCTTGGAAAATATGAAGTAACTGTTGCTCATAATAGTCATTAATTTCTGTCGTTTCCCCACGGACTTCGACTTGCATTGTCGCAATGGAAGGAACAATATTACGACCAAGTCCTGCATTTAATGTTCCCACATTTACTCGACTTGCCCCACTACTGTGAGCAGGGAGACTATGAATAGCTAACACAGACTGCGCACTTGCGAGTAAAGCGTTTTTCCCTTGTTCTGGGAAGGCGCCTGAATGGGCGGCAACACCAGTAAAGGTTACATCATATTTGGATGTGGCTAAAAAGCCGTCACTTCCTGCAACAAATGTTCCCTTTGCTATGCCTGTTCCAATATGAAGTGCACATAAGTATTGAATGTCATCTAAAAGCGGAGAGGGAGCGACTGCAGATCCCCCGCGTACGCCTTCTTCTGCCGGCTGAAAAATAATTTTTATTTTACCTTTAAGTTTTTCCTTATGTAGCATAAGTTGCTCAGCTAAACCGAGACCAATTGTAATATGACTATCATGGCCACAAGCATGCATATACCCTTCTATTTTCGAACGGAAGCCTCGTTTTTGAGGTACATGTGCCACATCGGACGCTTCGGTAATTGGAAGTGCATCGATATCAACACGAAAGGCAATTGTAGGGCCTGGCTTCCCGCTATCAAGTGTTGCGATCACACCTGTATAGCCGCCCTCCATTTTTTCTAACCATTTGGTTGAAACGCCAGCTAATTTTGCTGCTTGATAAAAGTGGTCGATCTCGTTTTGAGAAGGTAGCCCAAGACGCTCACCCGCAATAATTTCTTTTCCAACCTTTAAGTCAAATCCCCAAGCCTCTAATAGATTAGCTATTGTAGCTGACGTTCGGAATTCTAACCAACCAGGCTCTGGGTATTGATGAAAGTCCCTCCGCCATTGGATAAGCGTATTTAAATAATCCTCTGATAGCTTTATCGTCATGATGTAGCACTCCCTAGTTTAGTAAATAATTTACCCCAGGACCGATTGGGATATTAAAGAACACAAACACAAGCATTAAAATAATCCATGCAATTAAGAAAACAATTGTATACGGAATCATTAGAGACATGAGCGTTCCAATTCCAGCCTTTTTGTTATAAACCTGCATGAAACCAAGAATAATCGCGAAATACGTATTTAATGGTGTTACCATGTTAGTAGAAGATTCTCCAACACGATAGGCAAGCTGAATGAAGGCTGGATGATAACCAAGTACCATAAACGTAGGGACAAAGATTGGCGCTACTAATGACCATAATGCTGAACCACTTATAATGAATAAACTTAAAATCGCCACTAATAAAACGAATAGAACAACAGCAAAGACATTCGTTAAGTTAATCATTATTAAGAAATCCGCTAAATGAACAGCCATCCATGTTGCGATGTTTGTCCAGTTAAAGTAGCCGATAAATTGGCCAATCATAAAGATTAAAACGATATAGCTTGATAAATCTTTAATCGCTTCTGCCATAATATTCGGAACATCCGCAGGTTTCTGAATTTTCTTAACAGAGACACCATAAGTAATCCCTGTAATTAAGAAGAATGCAAATAAAATTGGTACAATTCCTGATAAGAATGGTGAACGTAAGATCGTTCCATCATCATTTAATAATGGTGAATTTGGCATCACCATAAGCCCAACAATTACGCCGATATAAAGAACAGCTGCAATTCCAGTATTACGAAGTGCGCGGTTTTCTAAAGAAGTTAATTCTGTGTTCGATGCTTTTTTCTCACCTTTATATGCACCTAATCGTGGTTCTACGAATTTATCTGTAATGACTGCTCCAAGAAAAGCTAGTAGGAACGTAGAAGCACTCATGAAGAACCAGTTATCAAGCGGTGTAACAACAATATTTGGATCAATTGATTTTGCAATTTCAGTAGAAATCCCAGATAATAATGCGTCAGTTCCTGCAATTAAAATATTTGCCGTAAAGCCAATTCCTGCACCGGCTAAACCTGCTGCCAAACCTGCAAGTGGGTGACGTCCAAGGGATAGGAAGACTAAAGCTGCTAATGGCGGAATGACTACGAAAGCTGCATCAGAAGCAACATTTCCTAAAATTCCGATAAAGACAACCATAAATGTCACAATTCGTTTTGGTGTTTTTGTAATTGCCTTTGTCATCAATGCTGAGAATAACCCAACTTTTTCAGATAGCCCAATCCCCAACATCATTGTTAATACAAGCCCAAGTGGCGCAAATCCTGTAAAATTTGTTAATGTATTAGAGAGGATATAACGAATCCCTTCTTGCGAAAGTAGATTCTTAACAACAACTTCTTCTCCCGTACTAGGATGTAGAACAGTTGCCTGCATTGTTCCTAAAATAAAAGAAATAAAGACTACAATTAATGTAAGATATAAGAATAGTAAAAAAGGATGAGGTAGTTTGTTACCTATTTTTTCGACAACATTTAAAAACTTATTAAATGCGCCAGAGTTTTTTGGTTCAAGCTGTTGCATTTCCATTAAATTTCCCCCTTTTTATTTTCGGACATTTTTTACAATGTCTTAAAATTAATTTAAACTAGACTGAAAATTAACACAACATTTTTTTTTGGAGGAATGAAAATTGTATAAGATTTGTGCATTTTCGACAATATATTCGCATAAATGGATGAAAAAAATATACGACTTAAACATACCTAATGTAGAGTTTGAGGTAATAATCTATGAAAATTTAAGTAATTTAGAGAATTTATTTACCGGAAATTATTTAAAGTTTGATGGCATTGTATTTAGTGGTCAGATTCCTTATTTACATATCCGAAAAACTTTACAAAAGGAAGCTACTCGAATCCCTTGTATGTTCTTTGATATAACTGAGAGGGATTTTTATTACAAACTAGCTGAAGTTCAATATAACGATCCAACCTTCCATTTTAATGAGTCGATTATCGATTTTATTTATGAGGAAAACAATTATTTAGGATTAAAGGCATGGCTGCCAGAGGACAATTTCCCCTACCTACTTAGTGAGACAATCCAAGTATTTGGCTTAACGAACGCCTATGAAGTAGTAAGTAAGAGGCATTTACAACTGCTAAAGGAAAAGAAAGTGCGCTACTGTTTTACAAGATTAACAAATCTCTACACTTATTTTGATGAAGTAGATGTCGAACCAATTTTGGTCGTACCGACAGAAAAAAGTATGGAGTCTACTTTGCAAAAATTAATAAAAGAAATCGAATTAATTAGCTTGAAAAATAGTCAAGTTGTATGTGGGCATTTAGTCTTTTCTTATATGGCGAATGATATGCAAGAGTTTGAATATCGCCAAATTGCCTTGTATAAGGCAATTTTGGACTTTAATCGAAAATCTGCCATCTCTCTTATTAGTTATCGAAATGCCATTCACTATGAAATCATTACGAATTATGGCGATTATGTTAATATCACCAACAACTCAACAAACTGTTCTTTAGCAAATTTTTTACGCCAAGAGCTCCCATTCAAAGTTCGTATTGGTTGGGGTATCGGAAAAACACTTCAGGATGCACAAATTCAAGCAGAAACCGCATCAACCTATTGTAATGACAGTGTAACGGAAAGCTATGTTCTAACAAGGGAAAATCAATTAGTTGGCCCATTAGAAGGAGAAAATTTCTTAATTTTGTCCGAGGATACGTCGGTCATGATTGATGATATCGCTAGCAAAACAAATATTTCCTCATTCCAATTACAGAAAATTTATACACTAATGACCATGCTAAAAAAGGATGAGCTAACGGCAGATGAAATTAGTTTGCATTTATCCATTACTACGAGAACGGCAAACCGTTTACTAAAGAAGCTAGAAGAATGCCAGTATGCAACTGTTCAGACGAATGTAGTGCATAAAGGAAAAGGAAGGCCTAAAAATGTGTATAAGGTGAAGTTTTGGTAGAGAGTTAACTAATTTTTAGCATAAACAAAACAGTGACATTCCCCCACTGAACTGAACCCTATTTTGTAGACAGTTTAATAAAAAACAAGATAGCCATTTAATTAGGCTGCGATTAGATGACTTCGGTAACTCGCCGGAGTCATCTTTTTTAATGTCCATTGCTTTCTTGTGTGGTTGTAATGCGTGATATAGTCAATGACTTGTGTATGTAGCTCCGTGAAACTTTCAGCTTCATGATAATCGACTTCATCTTTAAAATGACCAAAGAACGATTCCATTGGCGCATTATCTAGACAGTTTCCTCGACGTGACATAGATTGTTTTAACCCCATGTCTTTCACAAGCTTCTGAAATCCTGGATGCGTATAATGAAACCCCTGATCCGAATGAATCATTGCTTCCGGATGAAGATTCCCATCCAAATGATGTTTTAATTGTTCAAGTGTTTCATAAACAATCGACAATTTAAGAGTAGTAGCTAGTTTATACGCAACGATTTCTCTTGTTGCGACATCTTTTACACATGATAAATAAGCCGTACGGCCACCCTTATATTGGAGATAGGTAATGTCTGTTAAGAAGACTTTTCCTGGCTCGTCTTGTTTGAATGCCCGATTTAAGTAATTTGGAATTTGACGATGTGCTTCATTCGCTTTTTCTATAAGTCGATAAGGATTGGCACGACGAACCTTCGCATACAAATTAAATTTACGCATCAATCGAAGAATTTTTTTATGGTTCATCGGTTTCCCTAATTGGTCCACCAGTTCCATATAAAACCCTCGATAACCAATTTTGCCTTTTGCTTCATCATAGATTACTTTTAGTAAAAGATAATCTTGATAATCAGCTTCTTCACGTAATGAATGTTTCTCCATATTTTGTCGCCATTTATAGTAACCACTCGAGCTGACATTTGCTACTTCACAAAGATACCGTGTCATATTTTTGAGTTGAAATAATCGAATCGTTTCACTGATTGCTTGATATTTTTCTTTGGGTGTTAAAAACGATTCTTCTTCGCCTGCCTTTCCATTTCGTCGAGCTTTTTTAAGAGCGCTAGCTCTGCTTCCAATAGATGAATACGAGCTTCTGCTTTCTCTAACTTTTTATCAGCTGATAATTTTTCGGCACGTGGGCGACCTGTACTGCCTTTTCCACGACGCTCTTGTGTAAAACCATCCTCACCGTATGTTTGATAAATTTTCTTCCACCTATGAACAGCACTTTGAACTTTTTTAATCCCGATGATTTCTAAATCAAAGCCTGCAGCTTTGAAGATTTCGGTAGGCCCTTTGCCTTTTAGATTTTCTTGAACAGCTTTTAATTTGAAAGCTACTGTATATTGAATAGATCGATCGGTTATCAAAACGACATTTGGATTCTGTTCAATTTGTCGACGTTGATGTTCGTTAAAAATTATTTTACTCATGATGTTCTCCCGTTCTTAAATCGTATGGTCAGTATAACGGGGATTTCTAGGAATGAAAATAGAAAAAACCCCGAATAGGTCACTTTTTTCTAAAGTGTCTACTATTCGGGGTTCAGTTCACACCGGAACATCACTGTTTTTTCATTTTTTTTCTTTTTTGGCTAAGAAAATCTATTTTCGAACACCGTACGTAGTAGAATACTTCACGTAACCTTTCGTAACCTTACAAATAACTACACTACATGCTGTACAATAACCTGAGCCATCTTGCATATCTACATATGAATAACAGTTAGGACACTGTTTTTGACTTAAATTGTTCAATTCATTCACCTACTTAAAAATTGCGATACATCCCATCATACACAATTGTTACGTAGTTTTCACGTAATTAAATGAAACTATTTTTCTTTGTACACTACCTGGTAAGTACTGTAACACGGCTATGGAAAAAGAATTTTCCATAGCCGTGTTTTAGGAATTACCGAGCAGCAATAAGCCATTTCTCTACTTGACTTACTGGGAGTGGGCGATCAATATGATACCCTTGGCCGAAATCACAGCCAATTTCAGCTAAGAAATGATAATCTTCCTTGCTTTCAATTCCCTCCGCTATCACTTTCAAATTGAGTTGCTGCGCGATTGCTACAATCGTTTTTACGATTGCTTTACTTTCCTTCTCTTTGTTCATTCCTATTACAAAGGATTTATCGATTTTTAACGAATCTAGTGGATATTTATTTAAATAACTTAGTGATGAATACCCTGTACCAAAGTCATCCATAGAAAGATTGATGCCTAGTTCCTTTAATGCGTATAGCTTTTCAATCATAGAGTCCTCATACATCGCGATACTCTCTGTAATCTCCAGAACAATGTATTTTGGATTAACTCTTGCATTCTCTAAAGCATTTCGCACATAATCGATAAATGTTGGCTCAATTATTTGGCGAACAGATATATTTACACTTATTTTTAATGGTTGATAGCCTTCATTTTGCCATTTTATTTGCTGTTTAATAGCCGTTTCCAACACCCAATGTCCGATTGGCACAATCATGTCCGTCTCTTCTGCAACAGAGATAAATTCATCTGGTGCAACTTGCCCAAGCATTTTGTTATTCCATCGAATCAGAGACTCCATTCCGACCACTTCATTTGTCTTTAAATCCATAATCGGCTGATAGTTAAGCTCAAACTCATCATTTTCTAGCGCTGTTCGTAATTGGTTTTCAATAATCATTTTTCTATAAAATTGCTGCTGCATTTCTACAGTGAATAATTGATAGTTGCTTTTCCCTCTTGCCTTTACATAGTACATTGCTGTATCAGCATGCTTAATTAAAGTTCTCACATCTTCACCGTCATTTGGATAAATGCTAATACCAATACTTGGCGAAATAAAGTTTTCCATTCCATCGACTAATATACTGTCTACATATTGCGCTAATAGCTCCTTAGCAAACGCTTCACTCTTTGTTGTAGAATAATTTGGTAGGATAATTGTAAATTCATCCCCACCAAGACGGTATATTTTTGCACTTGGATGATTCGAATCTAAAAATGATTTCATACGGCTTGATACTTCGATTAACAACAGATCTCCGACATCATGTCCTAAAGTATCATTAATATATTTGAAACGATCTAAATCTAGAAAGATAATGGCTACTTCGGTTGAATCAGCTTTCGCCTTTTCTAAAAAACTCGTTAAATCTTCATTGAACATTCTTCTATTCGGTAAGCCTGTTAGCGCGTCGTGATATGCTTGGTATTTTATTTCATCCTCATGTTGCTTGCGTTCCGTAATATCAGTGGAGACAGTTAGTAGTGTCTTTTGTTCATTTATTTGAATGGGTACTTTGACAGTCTGCAGCCACACAATTTCTCCTGATGCGGTTGTCATAGATTCTTCTTTAACTACCTTTTTTTCTAGTAGCCTTGATGGCGCTTTTAGCTGGTTGTCCGCATTATTCTCTGCAAGCTGAATTTCTACATCCGTCTTCCCTAACATTTGTTGAATGGTTGTGTCCATTAGTTGTGCATAGGATTCATTGATGAGTGTGTAACGCCCTTCTTCATCTTGCGCATAAATATAGTTCGGATTTAAATTAATAATTTCACAGAGAAATTTCTTTTGCTCAACTAATTCCTTATTCATGTTATGAATAATCGAAATATGCATTTGAATCGAAATGATTAAAATCGATATTGCGAAAACTAAAATCGCAATGGAGCTTGTTACCAAATTAGACGATGGGAACATATTGAATAAGCCTATTGCAAATCCAATGGACGTAAAAATATTAAAATACAATATGAATGAACGTTCACATTTATCGTGCACATCTAAAGTTATAAAAAAACAAATGACGATACTAGCTATGAATAGAATGAGGTTTGCTGTGATCACCCATGAAAGCTCTCCATCAATAGGGAAGTAAAATAAATTTGTGCCGCTTTGGATTAGTTGTAATCCACTAACCCCTTTATCACTCCATCCAATAATGTAAGCAACTAGTGCGAGCACAAACGATAAAATAACAGTAGTACGATTGACAATGAACCGCCATTTTTTTCGCTCTTTCTCAGGCAGCATTTCCTGTACAATGATGTATCCAATATATACAATCGCCGGAGTTACCATGATGAATCCAAAACGAAAGAGCTGAAACATGGTTAGGATTGTTTCTTCTTGTAATATCCCATGTGAATATAATACTGAAACATCTATTTGCCAAAACGAGGCGAATAATAAGAACAGAAAAATACTTTTGGATAATCGATTTCTCTTAAATAAAACTAATATAATAATACCTACACAAAACGGGATAATAGCTAGTAAACTAAAAAAAATAAACAACATATGCTAAGCCCCCTATTTATTTGTCACTAATAAACAAGCATTATTCCCGCTACTACCATGAGCAGTAATTAATACTGATGAAACAGCTTGATAAGTTGGTTCATATACAATCGGCATATGTTCAAATCCTTTCCCCTTCGTTTTAATTGTTGGGGGGATTATCCCATACTCCATTGATAGTAAGGACGAAATAACCTGCATTACGCCCATTGCTCCAAATGTATGGCCAATCATGCCTTTAATTGAGGTAATCGGTACTTCAGAGCCAAATGTTTCTTTTAAGATATAGCTTTCAATTTGGTCGTTTAATTCCATACCTAGTGCTTGACTGTTTACATAGCTTGGTTTAGTATTTCCAGCTGTTTCTTGGAAAACTTCAAGCATATGTTTGCCTGTCGCATCAGATCTTAATAACTTTTGCCCTTCATTTCTCGAAATGACACGTTCTATTTTCCCATAGATTTTCTGATTTCGTGCTTGTGCGGATTGTCTACGTTCAAGAACGATGACCCCAGCTCCTTCCGATAAAACAAAGCCTTTATGGTCTTTTGAAAATGGAACGCCGGCATTTTCAATAGCGGTTGCTGTGGAAAGTGCTCTTATTTTTTTGAAGCCATTAATTGTCCATTGACCTAAAGGAACATCAGCTCCGCCAACGATGCATGCATCAACGCTCCCCGCCTCTAGCAATTGTTTTGCTATTAAGATGGCATCTAAACTTGCGGTACACCCCGTAGTTATGGTGAATGCAGTTCCTCTCAAACCAAGCGCCTCTGCAACAGAATTTGAAAACGTATGTGAATCTACAAGAGAAACGCCATGAATCGGGAACGTTTTAAGATTGAAGGCAGCAGCAGAATATTGTTCTATTTCAAGAACCGCACCAGCAGAAGTGCCCATAATGACAGCCACTCGCTGTGATTTAAAATAATCTATATTCGCCATTTCTGAAGCGTCAATTGCAGCTGCAATAGCCATTCTTACAGCTCGTGGGTGCCGCGCATAGCTCCTCTTATTCAGCTCTAGAAAATCCTCATCAATAACCCCTGCAACAAGGTCCCCTTGTGCGGGATTTTCGCTTTTCAAAATACTTTGCGTACATATCCCATTCTCTAATACATTTAAAAAACTACATTTATCTAATATCCCGGGCGCTTTAATACCATACCCAGTTACAACAATATCTACCATTATTATTTCACCTACAAATTTCAACTAAATTAATTGTATTCAATTTAAAATCAGTACTTTGGGACCTATATTTTTTAAAAACTTTTATTTTTATGTAACTATAACTATATATTTATTTACTAAAATGTAAATAAATTTTTGCTAAAATATAGTATTTTCATTACTTTTTTGTTTTTATTATGACAATAAATATCATATATTAATAAATATTTAGCGCATTATAAAAATGAATTTAGGCAGGTATTGAAAGTCACAATCGATTAACGTGGTACTATACAATTTCGATATAAAACGAATAAATTTGATAAAAAGCTTTATATTCCTCTACCCAAAAACATACTTTGTATGACAAAGGGGGAGAGGAATAATAAAAGAATTTTTACATTTTGACCGAATGATTACGGGAGATATTGTGAAATATGTATTTTGGGTTTTTGCAGGGCTAACCGTTCTTTTTGGGCTGTTTACGATGGCCGTTGGATTGTTTGCGGCGGATGTAGTCGGTCTATTCAGCGGTCTTCTCGTCACAGTATTAGGACCTGTGTTAGTTCGAATATATTGTGAACTATTAGTCGTTATATTTAAAATTCACGAATCATTAGTTGCTATTAAAAATAAATGAATTCCTATACGTCAAAGCTAGTGACATTTTGATGTGACCTCGTTCGTAGAGTAAAAATGAAAAGACCAACAGAAAGGCGTCGCCCTATGTTGGTCTTTTCATACGATTAGATTGATGCATCCAGCTGATTATTTCTGCAAAATGAACTCATGGAAAAAGACTGCCCCTCCCTAAGTTGTACTTAGTGTTGGACAGTCTAACATACATTTATTTTGCCGATTTAATTGCTTCAAGTAAACTTATAAAAAGCGAGGGATCTTCCACATCTTCGTCTGTTACTTCATTCAAAATTTCAAAATCATCCACGTCCACGAGTAAAATACTCATTCCGTCTTTAATAAATTCATCTGCTTCAACTTCACCTTCGTAATATTGATACGTAGCTACTACTACATTAGCACCCGCCTCTTCATCTAAAAACATATAAAGCGAATCCGAATTTCCGTATACGTCTTCTAAAACGGAACGAAGCTCAGATGTCCCCTCGCTCCAGCTCACTTCATTATTTGCTGTAGCAGCAACTAATGATTCTACAAACTCTTCAACTGTATTCATTCAAATACCTCCATTCCGCTAAACTCAGCGGTAGTGTAGCTACTGTATCATAGAATGACTTTAGAAACTATCTTTAGAGGAATGAAAGCATAAAATTAACCCTGTGTACGTAGCCTCAACTATTTTCGTAATCTTAATATGCTTTAAACAAGTTTTGCAAAATATAATAAGATTGCTTTAAGCGCTCTTCATATTTTGGTACTTGCCATGTTTCCCAAGTATACGCTGCAAGTGGGGGTAAAACATGTTCATTCGCTACTGGTAAAGATTGAACAACATTGTTGGTTTGATCTACAAATAAAGCACCAATATAAATATTGTCGACTTTTATGAACGCCTTCTCTCCATCTTTATACAGGTCCCCTATAAATTCCCGTTGGCTTGGATCTTTTGCTTGAATTAATAGCCATGGGATGCGAAGCTCAATCTCATTGTTTTCCGTCCACGTATAATCAACTAGAGAGTTATAATCTTTCTCTTCCGGATTCGCATTTCCTTGAAGTAATTTCCCTGTCTCATAATACATAAAATCAGTCGTTGTATTTTGTTCAGGTAAAAACAATTGTTTATTTAACGCATAATAGATTGGAGCGAACTTGCCGCTATTGATAGAGGCAGCATTCATTCGAGGTGCAATTAATTGTAATCGATGTCCATATAAATAATTGTAGAAATCGTAATATTCATCAATTAGTATTCGAGAATCCTTATTTTTATTGATTTCAACTATAAAGTCAATTCCATTAGAAAAAGTCATATCTTTTATAGAGGTTGCTGACGTGTTCCCTTGATTAGGTACCACGTCTAATAAGATGCGAGGCGATGTGTTTGCTAATACCTCACTCTTTAATTTAATGTACAAATAGCGTTCATCATAATCTACCGTAAAATCTGTAGGATCATTTGCCGTTGTACCGTATAACTGTTTTCCTTGCCATTCATCTGTCTTACCATCAATTTTCACTTTAAGTCGATCAAAGCTTAGTAGACCAAACTGTTGCTCATTTGTTTGTGCATTGGACCAAAATGGACGACGATTCGGATTATCATAATCCATCGTATTCCACGTTCGTTTAAACCACTCGTCTTGCCACGTAAAAACAAGTCCTCCAAGTAGCCCTTCATGCATAATATCCTCAAATAAATGTTGAAGTGTTTCCCCCTGTGCTTGTTCTGACATTTGCCCCTGATTCCAACCATATACATTATCATGTGTTTTCCCACGTGATGCAGGGATTCCAAATTCTGCAATAAGGACAGGCATTTTATGTGCTTCATGGAGTTCATTTAAATAACCAGCATAGCTATTTTTGTTCCCTCGGAAATCAACAAAATTTAAATAATCTTGATCAAAATTAAAGAAGTCAGGGTAGTAAGGATACACATGGTAGGAAGCAAATTGGCCTGGCGCAGTCATCTCTCCCTTTGTATAAATAACATTTGGATTGACTCCCACTAAATCTTCTTCCTCGGATGGTTCTGACGGATGTTCAAGTATGTCCGTTGTGACCCAGTTCGTAAAACTCATTGGGCGTAGCCAGTTATATTTATCTTTTTCATAAACTGTAACAAGATCCATTTGTTCCGCTAACCAATACTCAAATGGAGTAGCACCCTTCGTTTCATAAAATGTACCGTTGTATTGTCCAATCTTCGCATGTTTTTCATTCGTTCCAACAACCATATGTGGATACCATTCAATTCCTAGTACCCATCCTATGACATATTTCGATACGTCCACATCATATAAGCCAGATGCATGTCCTGGTCGAGGCTCTACATACATATTCCCATGGATTACATCAACCATGCGTTTCATTTCTAATTGGAACTCTTCTAACGTTTCTTTATCATAGGCATCCAATGAATCTGCTAAGCCCTCTTCATTTATCCAAACCCCATGTAAAACATATAATGGCTTCATTGGGTTTTCTTCATTATATTTAGCAAGTGCTCTGTAGAAACCAGGTGGATGTAGTGTGTACACTCGAATGGTGTTGGCATTCATATCCGCAATTTGATGGAACCAGCGATAATATTCCTCTTCTGTAATTGCTGCTTCTCCAGGGAAAGCACCAGGTTTGCCCATTCCAATATTGACACCCTTAAATACAATCGGTTCCCATTTGCCATCTCGTAATACTTCAAATGATTGACCTTGAATACGAGCATTATAGTTCAATTTCTCATGATTTACAGCTTCCTGAACCTCTTTGTGTTCAAATGATTCAAATATTTTATACATGACTGGGATGTAAATGGACCAGTAAAACGAACTGTCGGCATACTTCTCCGCATATTTATAGACCGTCGGTAACCCTTTTATTTTATAAATAGTAGGTACACGAGCTATATCATTAAAATCCCCTGCAAAATAATAACTCGATGTGTAGCGTTTATCTTGACCTACAATTGCGGCAAACTGCTCTGGAATACCGTTATCCTTCAAAAGTTCTGTTCCTTCATTTGTTAAGTCCCATTTATAATTTGCGAGCGCATTATCCGCATACTTGGGTGTTATAATATCAAACCAATAATCATATTGTGCATGTGCAGAGGAATCAAAGAATTCTTCTCCTTTTTCTGTAAACTGCACTTGAATGCCTTCCGATTTAACATGCTTGTCTAATTCTAGAACGAGGAGTTCTTCTGTTATTTCATTAAATAGTAAAAACCCTCCACCTTTATATGGCCATTGTTCCCCATGTTCATCTATGACCCATTGCGGTATTTCAATATTTTTATGATAATCAAGCTCATCGAAATAACGTCCAATCCAACCAGACCACGTAATTCCTAAATAATCCTGTAATTCTTTTCGAACTTCCGCTGATGTTGGCGAAGCAAAAGTGTTATACTCAGCAATTAACATACTCTTCTTTTTGCTAGCTAAGCGTTCTACAATTGCCTGCCATTCTTTCTGTTCAAGTCCACCAACAATTTTTTCAGAACGCTCACCTAAACGTTTTTGTTTTTGTAAATCATCTTTGTAAACTCCGTACGTATCCGCTAAATAGATGACATCATAGTCGCTATAGTCGTTTGGCAAATTCTTTTCCACAACGCTATTTGTTGTATCATTTGGAATCGTTCCATAGTAATCGCGTTTCAAATCATACGATTCTTTATTAGTTACATATTTATAATGGTTTAAAAACCAATTCACCCCTAAATGCTCCCGGTAAGATTCATTTGGTACGGTTTTGTCTACAATGGCCACATTTAGCTGGTTTTCATCTTCCAAGTACCACCATGCAATAGGGGTAACAATTAGTATAAGAACGACGATAACTCCTATATAGATTCGCTTCATACACGTTTCTCCTTTTCAGCAATACCGACACGCTTCATATTACCCCAGTCACTTTTTCTTAAGACAAAGCGGACTAACCCCTCACAGCGCCAAAATAATGTTAGTGGGCGATACCAAAAAATTTCTGTAAATGCTAAAAGAATCATGCGAAATAACGCTCTTTTTTTCGGATAAGTATTCATACTCCAAGCTTCGAATAATATCGCAGCAATCGAAAAAATAACTCCATAAATAACGAAGAGTAATAGTAGCATGAGTGCAACTTCATAATAAATATCCCCTAAGAAAAAGGCGATAACAATATACATATATCCACCTAACTCAATAATCGGACCTAGACATTCTACTAACCAAAAATATGGAAACGAAATCATTCCAATTTGTCCGTATTTAGGATTCAATGTCATTTTTTTATGTTTCCATAAACTTTCAAATAATCCTTGATGCCACCTTCTTCGTTGATTTCGTAGCACGCCTAAAGATTGAGGTGCCTCAGTCCAGCAAACTGGATCGGGGACGAATTCAATCCGCTTATTTTCCTTTTTTTCCTTAATGAGTCGGTGAATATTCACCACAAGCTCCATGTCTTCCCCAATAATATTTGTTGAATACCCACCAGCTTGAACAGCCCACTCTTTAGAAAACACACTAAAAGCGCCTGAAATAATAAGCACTAAGTTGAATTTACTCAAAGCAATTCGCCCCATTAAAAATGCCCTTAAATATTCGATAATTTGCATGATGACTAAGTAATTACTAGATAAATGCGTCTCATATATAGATCCAAACTGCATTTTTGCCCCATTCGCAATTCGAACATTGCCTCCAGCTGCAATGACATTACCATCAGATAAAGTGATAGGTTTCATCACCCGCAGTAACGATTTTTCATCCAAAATAGAATCCCCATCAATAGAACAAAAATATGGATACTGTGATACATTAATCCCAACATTTAATGCATCCGCCTTACCACCATTTTCTTTATCTACTAAAATACAATTTTTATATATTTCAGATTCATAAATTTGCTTAATTTTTTTTGTCGGGATGTTTGTACGGACGATTTTATTTATTGGCTTCATTCGAAAATGTTCGATGGCGATTTGAAGCGTTTGATCTGTAGATCCATCATTAATAATAATAATTTCAGTTTGAGGATAACGTAAATTCAATAATGAATAAACTGTATCAATTACGCCTACTTCCTCATTGTAAGCAGGTACAAGTAATGAAACGGGTTTTGAATAAAACGCATCGATATGTGAATCATCGTACTCTGATAAATCTAGACGATAGCGTTTTCTAACATCAAGCATGGCGATGATGAACATTGCACTATATGAAACGATAACGAACAGCATATAAAATAAAATAATGGCACCAAAAAACATCATGCTATAATCAATTATTTTCATTTACTTCCCTCCTTTCTAGCTGCAATTTCTTGTGCCATTTCAATGGCATATTTGTCATTTGAGGATTCAATAAATTGCTGTAATTTGTCGATACCATGTCGATCTTCTACAATTGTCTTTGCAGCCTGAGAACGTACCCACCAATTCTCATCCTGAAGAAGTTGCTCTAAATAATTATAAGTATAATTTAGTGGTACATGTTTGAAAATTTTAGCAACCATTAACCTTGCTTCCCACATATTCGAAGTTACAAATGGTATAAAGGAATCTATCTCATCAATAATCCCAATTTCATAAAGACCTTTTAATGCTCTAATATTAATTTCCGCAACCTCATGGTCCAATAATTTTTTTAATCGCTCAATATACTGCATATTTCGTTTGATTGCTGCAGTATCAATGAGCGCAAATTGAATTTTAAATGGAAAATTATTGAATTCATCGAAAAATGTACTAAATACATCATCTTCTAATAATATAAATAGTCTTCTATACTCGCTTTCTGAGTAACTAACAGATGATTCTTTCACTTTTTCCATAAACAAATCTGGTTGGAATAGAGAGTATATTTTTAATAGTTGAAAATACTCTTCTTCTGATATATTGGTTTTCTCAAATTTTTGACACATAGGTAGCAATTCATCTATGTGAAAATCTGCAATCCGATAAAGAGAATTCATTCTAACGCTCCATCGTTTACTTGATAAATCTTTTTCATAGAAATCTTTCAAGTATTGATTGGAGAATTGTTTAATTTCTAATTGAACTTTTTCATTCAGCAGATTTTTTAAATACGATGAAAAAATCATCTCAATCGCTTCAACTTGAGCTCTTTTTTTAGGTACAAGCACTATACTGAACCATTCGTTATTGAATAAATAATTGTACCAAAGCTGTGAATAGTTTTTTATATAACTATCCCTTACTTTTTCAAAACGGCTTTCGCGCTGTCGTTGAACAAGTAAATACATCGTAAAAATAAAAAGCACGGCAAGTAGGATGACGATGATTACGAAAAGAAAAGAAATAGACAATTTAATCATAACCAAAGCCTCGCAAAAGTCCTTTTTATTTTTGCTTCTAGCAAGCGTAAATTAAATGGCTTCACGATATATTCATCCACTCCACTTTCATACGCATTAAGTGCCGCTCCTTCAGAATTACGTTCTGACATCATATAAATAATAAATTTCTTTTCATTTGGCATATTTCGTAAGATGTGCAAAATTTCTAAGCCATTTTTACGTGGTAAAATATCATTCATTACAATTAAATGCATATATCCTGTTTTATAGGTTGAGGATTGTAAAAAATGATAGCCATCCTCATAAGACGATACGTCTAATGTAAAATGAGGAATATCTAATTGCTCCAGCGTTGACGTTAATACTTGTCGAAAAATTGCATTTTGTTCAATAATACTCACCTTCACCAATTCAGTAGGCTGTTCACGATAATCTTCCACCTGCACGATAGACCACGTTTCCTGTTGAAAATCTGATAGCTTTTGTCTATTTTTATCTAGCAAATCTTCAAATGTCACACGATTATTCCTTATCTCAGTAATGGATGCTTTTAATGTAAGATGTTGCAGCTTTCTATCTGCCTTTAAAGTAGCAAAGAGTCGTTTTAAGAACGCTCTAGCTTCTACATCACTACTCTGTAAAAAGAAAATTCCCCAATGCTCTTCATCATCTAATTGAAAAAGCAAATCCGTTTTACGAAGTTTTGATTGTAAAAATGCTGTTAGTTGATTATTAACATACCCTTCGTTTGCATTTTGCTGATTAGAATAATCCATTTTTAAAAAGACTGCAGTGATTGTAAGACGCGATCGAATCACACTTTCCCGCCATATTTCAAAGTACCGCTCTGCTTCATGTTCCTGCATGATGTCTGCGATGATTACTTCATTCATTGGGACCCCTCCTAATATTTTTGCAAAATGTATTCTTTACCTGTTATTTTTATCATTTAATTGATAGAAAAACTACTAAACTATCATAATAAATAAGAATAAACATAATCTATATATAAAAATTGGAATAGTCATACTTTCCGATAAAATCTTTTCTATTTTAAAAATATGTGATAAACGGACTCGAAAAATAAAGAAGCGAGGCCTAACCTAGGTTCAACAAGAAAAAGTGAAGTTGACTGCGCTTATTTCTCTATACCCTGTTTCATCTGGAATAATATGCATATTTTAAAGGTGAGAGGTTTAAACGAAGAGAGGAGGCTGGGACAAAACCAAAACACCATTTTTCTCTAGTAAGAAAAATGATGTTTTTTTGTAAATGGTTTCCGTTGCGGGGACGCTTTCCGGGGGCGTGGCCTGAGCCTGTATTCTCAGTCGTCACGCTATTCCCCCAGGTGTCGCCCCTCTACTACA
This sequence comes from Solibacillus sp. FSL R7-0682, assembly GCF_038005985.1. Taxonomy (NCBI): domain Bacteria; kingdom Bacillati; phylum Bacillota; class Bacilli; order Caryophanales; family Caryophanaceae; genus Solibacillus; species Solibacillus sp. FSL R7-0682. The sequence continues at coordinate 782,714 of NZ_JBBOUI010000001.1, read as the reverse complement.
ACCAATTTATTGAGTATTCAATTTTTAATACTGTATTTTACCGTAAATAGAGAAATTTTCACTTCTGTCCCATCCCACTCTTTTATTTATACGAGCGAGAATCTGCTTATTTTTGGCGTTCAAAGGAAACATAACGCGTGCCTTGAAAGGTTAATAAACCAAGGTCTTGCTCAACTAACATTCCATATTCGGTACCATCAACACTTAACTCCATGCGATCCCCACTTTGCACTTCAAAGGTTACATAATAAGTAGTATACGAATTGTCGCCTTGAACGTGGGTACGCTTCGATACAACTTTTGCAGGTACAGTAAGGCGAGGGGAGTTATTATTTTTAACACCTTCTTTAATTTTCGTAAAAATCGTAAAAATGATCATACCAAAAATAATGATAAAAACAAGCCCGATAAATAATGGACCGATGGAAAACATAACATCATCAATGAACATATAAGTACTCCTTTTTCTCTATCTATACGTTCATCATATCAAAAAAGCTTCAATTCGTATTGGTGTTTTTTTACATTAAAATAATATACCGGTATCTCACCATTATCCTTCAATATAAACAGCGTTTAATTGACGCGCAATATCCATCGTTTTTTCTAAAATAACTAGGTGTGAAACGGATACATAAATTTCACCATCGAAAAAGCGGAAAGGTATTTGTGCATTTTCTACTTGCCACATGAAAAAGTGACCTTTAATCTTCATATGTACGCCGTCCTGGCTTGCACCAAATGAATCATTGTACTCGAAATCAGGTTGCGCAGCAAAGAAGCTTTGGCATTCCTCTAAGCTTAACGTTGGATTTCCTTGTGCATCTAGACGTGTAATTTTATATCGTGTCTTCATCAATAAATCTCCTTCAAACTGTTACTATCGTTTTATTATAATTGGTTACAGGTGCTTCGGCAAAATGGATAATGATTGATCAATTACCTCCCAATTAACAAATGCCCATTTATCCGCTGCAATGTTCCTAAAATACTGATTGCAGCTAAATAACTTGTCTTTGGATTTTCCGAAAGCGGGTTATTTTTCACTGTCAACATAGCTTCTCCAAAGTCCCCGATCATTTTGATTTCATGAACATTTTGATCGATGTGTGGATCCGCCACTAGACATACTTGGGTTTTATCGAATCCAATCCCCGCAAGTGCCAATACGATCGAGACATTCATATTTTTTGGGAATTGCATAATTGCATCGGTCGCTTTTCCTTGAAATACAACTTTTTCTTCTTGAATAGGCTCGTTTATTAAGGTACTAGCGGGCTTTCTAGTAGTTAATGAAACATGTGTTACTGTCCCAAGCGCATTTGCATTTTGTAATAAATCCACCCCACCGATTGCACCTGATGGTAAATAAATTTGATTTCCACTCTGTTCAGCAATTTGAACAATGTTAGTCAAAGTTTCCCTATCCGCAAGTGCACCAATGCTAATTAATATAACATCTTTTTTTCGTAGAACAGCCGGGATCAAGCTCTTTACCGCCTCTATTTCGGCTACCTCCACAACAATATCTATTTCAGTATTTAGAAACTCGGTTAATTCGGTATACAGCCGAACCCCATATTCCTCTTCCAGCATGCGATACTTCTCTCGATCCCTGACAAAAACACTTTGAATCTGTAACGTATTCAACTGCTTTTTGTTTATTTCATTTAATAAAAAATGAGCGATTGCACCCGCTCCAATTATTCCTATGTTCATGCAAACCCCTCTTTTATAGCTCATTGTATGATTATTTCTCTATTACAACGATAGCATAAGTTGCTACGTATATATCAAATGTTATTTATGCTGAATATCAAATTTATTTCATAACTATACATTCATTTGGTTAATAATAATGAAACATTCATTTTTTAAAGGAGTTTCTTATGACAAACAAATTAATTCAGGCAATTTCAGAACATTGCTTGCCATTAAACGACGTGAGTTTAAATAAAATTGTTGAGGAAATTGGAGACGCCAAAATTGTGATGATCGGCGAAGCATCCCACGGAACATCAGAATTTTATACAATTCGTGCTGAGCTCTCGAAAAAGTTAATTGAACAAAAAGGCTTTCAACTAATTGCAGTAGAAGGTGATTGGCCATCCGCTCAAGCAGTGAACCACTATGTAAAAGGCTACAGTGAAGAAGGTAAAATTGCAAAAGATGTTTTAATGAGCGCTTTCCATCGTTGGCCAACATGGATGTGGGCCAATGAAGAGGTGGCAACCTTTACCGAATGGCTTAAAGAGTTCAATCGAAATAGCGAACAAAAAGTAGGTTTTTATGGCATCGATCTATATAGCTTATTCGAATCAATTGATGAAGTATTAAACTATTTATCAAATAATCCCGGACATCAGGTTGATTTAGAACATGCAAAAAAAGCTTTTACTTGCTTTGAACCATACAATCGTAGTCATGAGCATTACGCCATTTCTGCAGTTCAATTTTCTGATGAATGTATTCGTGAAGTAACCTCGTTATTACGTTCAATACGTAAACATAAAGAACATTATTCGAGTGAGCAGGAAGAAGATTTAAATGTCATGATGAATGCAATCGTAGCAAAAAATGCAGAATCGTATTACCGAGAGATGATGACTGATAAAAAATCGTGGAATACGCGCGATTATCACATGGTGGAAGCGATTCATGAATTACGCAAATATTATGGAGAAAATACAAAGGTCATCATTTGGGAACATAATACTCATATTGGTGATGCTTCTGAAACATCAATGAAAAATGAACAGCTGATTAATGTCGGTCAAGTGATTCGAGAGCAATGCGGGAAGGAAAACACCTATGCAATTGGATTTGGCACGTACGAAGGCACTGTAATTGCTGCAGATCGTTGGGGAGACCCTTTTGAAATCATAAAAGTCCCACCTGCTAAATTAAGTAAATGGGAAGGCCAACTCCATGCAGCAAGTTCAGAAGATAAAGTATTATTATTTAAAAATGACAACCGAGTTTTGTTTAATGATTGGATGGGGCACCGTGCAATTGGCGTTGTGTATAATCCTGCGTTTGAAGAGTACGGAAATTACGTTCCTTCCAGAGTTGGTAGCAGATACGATGCATTTATTTATATTAACCAAACGAGCGCATTACATCCTTTCAAACAACAATAATAATAGTATTGGTGGCATATGCTGAATTTTCTTCACTTCTTACCGGAATGTTTCACTTAAAATCGGTACTAATTACAGGGAATATTAACTATTACAATCTAAAACTGTGCATTGAATGAATTATTTACCTAATAAATAATCGTATGAAAAACAAACAAAGAATCATGCTATTGATACAAGGAGGTGAGAGAGATGTCTTATAATCAAAGTTCAAATAAACTTGATGTACCAGGCGCACGACAAGCAATTGATCAAATGAAATATGAAATTGCACAAGAGTTTGGTGTTCAGCTTGAAAGCCAATCATCTTCTCGTTCAAACGGTTCTGTAGGCGGAGAAATCACAAAACGTCTAGTTGAAATGGCACAAAATCAATTAAAAAGCAACAACAACTAGTCAATGATATATTAACGCATTAAGAGGTACGGAGAACTGCACCCCAATTGTTAGACAAGGTAGTGACCCCTTAAAGTTAGAATGAAAAATCTAACTTTTGGGGTGCAGTACCCAAAACTAACAAAGAGGTGCGGTTTTTCTATGCCTAAACTGAGCGCATTACTGTGATTATGTAGTAAATTTACATTCGCCATTTTAATAGATTTTTACTTACAGCATTGAAAGTACATTCACCTTTACCGTCATAAGAAATAGTATTAATCCCACTTGCCTTTGTTGGTATATTGCGATAAAAATTTAGGTATTAACATATAAGCTAAAATATGTATCTGTTAAGTAAAAACTTCCCCGCTTCCTTCGTTAACATTTCATACTTAATTCAAATATAAATCCCTTTACATGAAGAAAGACGCTTTCCCAAGAAAAGCGCCCATTAGTTAAAACTGATATTAAGATTACAAGTCTATCGGTTCGCCACCTGTTACCCCATAAATCTGACCGGTGATATAACTTCCTTCATCGGAGGCTAGAAGAACATACACCGGCGCAAGCTCTACCGGCTGTCCTGAACGGCCAAGAGGAGCGTTTTGGCCAAACTTAGGGATTTGTCCGTCCAATTGTCCGTTATCCAACTGCAATGGTGTCCAAATTGGTCCTGGCGAAACCCCATTGACACGCACCCCCTTAGAAGCAAAGTACGAGGAAAGGTTTATCGTAAAGTTGCTTATCGCACCTTTTGTAGAAGCATAATCCATTAAAGATGTGGATGGATTAAAAGATTGAACCGATGTGGTAGTAATAATTGCACTTCCTGGTTCCAGATGCTCTTCAGCAGCTTTTACGGTCTCAAACATGCTGATGATGTTTACTTTGAACGTATCATGCACCTGTTGCATTGTTATATCACTTAAGGTTGGCTGTGCGATTTGCTGCGCAGCATTCAGTACGAGCGTGTCTAATCCGCCAAAAGCTTCCACAGTTTTTGTAACAATCTCTGTCGCTGTGCCATCTTCTCGCAAGTCGTACGGTAGCAATAATGCTTTTCTGCCTTCTTTTTCAATTAATTTTTTGACTTCGTTCGCATCCTCTTCTTCACCAGGGAAAAATTGGATAGCCACATTTGCTCCTTCACGGGCATATGCGATAGCGGCGGCACGTCCAATTCCGGAATCTCCACCGGTAATCAAAGCATTGCGCCCTTCCAGACGATTGTATCCTTTATATGATTCTTCTCCGCAGTCAGGTTTAGGGCTCATTTCATTCTGGAGCGCTGGAGTGTTCTGCTCTTGATCCGGGAATTTTCCCGTATGAAACTTCTTACGTGGATCAGTTAGATGTGAGTTTCCCATTAATAATCATCTCCTATCTTGTTTAATTCTAAAATCGCAAGAAGAGCTTGCGTTAATTAAAATTCTGTTATACTTTTTTGAATACCCCATGATTATTTACTTTAAACAGTTTTAGTTCTATTCCCCTCTTCAAACCCCTAATGAATAAGGGTACTGTCATTAACACCGTTACCAAATTGTACTGATTTTTCTCTGAAATCATAAAATCAATTACATAAATATTCAATATCATCTAAAGGACTTCCTTGATTAACTAGCCTTCAATGAAAATAGACGCACTTCTTATTAAGAAGTGCGTCCTTTAACTGAATAACTCAAACACAATAATAACTTTTATTAATTTCAGTCAATTCTTCTTGCATAAGAGCCACCGTTAGCCTAAGTAAACCATTTCACAAACTTTGATAAAATTGATGAGAATACCCTCTCTTTTAACTACAAATCAAATATTTTTACACGCCCATGCATCAATTTCCACTTTAAACGAAGGTGCTGCTAGTGCTACGACATACATCATTGTAGTACAAGGAAGATGTTCTCCGAGAAAATCTCCAATTATTTTTCTTCGTTGTTCCACTTCAAAATCTCCAACAAAGTAAAATACCATTTTTGTTAAATCTTTAATCTCCATTTCAGCAGCTTCAAGATTCTTATTTACGTTTTCTAAAGCCAATTTTAGTTGCTCTAGTGGATTCTCTGGTACAGTGCCATCTATTCGCATACCTAACTGTCCAGATAAATTCAACCATCTATTTGGGCCTATTACCTCTATTTGGTGTACATAAGGAGCAACTGGGTTATGAATTGTATCTGGATTCCTTGAAATTTTCACTTTTAATCATTCCTTTACCTATTTAATTTACTTTATATTTACATACCATTCTTTTCTGCCGTTCTTGTTTAACAAACCTGCTTTGATAGATTAAATGCACTTCTTCACAATCTTACTAATTTTAACATAAATATCCATATACTTTTAAAGGGATTATTCAACAATCTGATCAGTTTGTTGAATAACAAGTTTAGCAATTTTAAATAACTTTATATTAGTAATTAACTTATTATCTCCATACATTTCAACAATAAATACTTTTAGAAGAGAGAAATAATATTCAATTTCTATTTTAAATTCGGTGTCATAATAAGGCAGGTTATCTTAAAATTGACCATAAAATTTCCGTAAAAAAATAAAGCATAAAATTTCCGTTTGGAAATTTTATGCTTTACTTCACATTGAGTTTCATTGAAACTCAATGAAATCGTAGTATGGAGACGGTGGGTATTTGAACTAATTGCTTATAAACCTAGTCATATCAACGCTTCCAAGCACTTTAAATTATTAATAGCCAGATTATAGCCAGACGTGTTAACACCGTACAAAAAATACCCATACAGGGAGACCAGCTTTTTATCGCCTAACAAACATCCTAATATATCTCCTCGTATGAGTATCAAACACTCACTACTTAACATATAACGATGAACATTTACGTTCACTTGACTAAGAAGATTAAGTCGGGGACTATACAGAATTCTGTAGGTTATTTAAATTTCAAATAGTAAGAAATCTCCAAGTGAGAGAACTTTCTATCTTTTTATATATAGAATCTCTTCTTTTAATTCTTTATTTTCTTGAATCCACGATTTATGATTTTCATATTCTTGAATTGCAACATTATATAAGTCACTTGATAAATCATTTTTTCCCCAAAGTTCATTTAATTTCCCAATAGAATGAAATTGCAATATTCTTTTAGCAGTTGTTTGACCATTACCCGAAAGCTCTTCGTATAAACAATAAATATTGTTACTGATTTTCTCTATATAATAGAATGAAGTTTCTACCGATCTACCGCTATATAAAGCTATACATAATAAAATTAAACAGGCTGATATTAATATTTGAACAATATGAATTACAGCGAATAACAAACCATTTTCAATACTATATGATACGTTAAAGAATTGTATTGAAAAACTCTCAAAAAGAAAACTTACAGTGTCTTTAATAGTTTTTGAAGACACTTCTAAACCATTATTTAAAGAAAAATATATAGCCTTCAATAATGTAGAATATATTGCAATTTCAAATAAACTTTTAATTACTAGCTTAATCCTATCTATATAAGTTAAACTAGATAATTTTAAGTCGTTAGAAGTAGCATCTTTAAAAAATGCTTTAATTATTTCATAACCACGAATTAAAAACCGAATAAAAATAAATAAAAATGACGTTATTAATAAGCTATTAAAAATTTCCCAATTAAATACTGCACATATAAAAATTAATAAAGTTAAATAAATTGTTAAGTAAATACTTATTACTAAATTTTCTAAATTCCTAATATACAATATTTCCTGCCTTTTTTTCATTCTTTTAGATTTCTTTATTGTTTCTCTATTTTTAAATTCTGTTAATAAATCCTCATTGAATTTCTCTTTAGATTTAAAATTAATCTTCGAAAAATCTATACATATATACCTTTTGGAAATTCTCGCTATATTATATTCGATTCGAATTAAAAAAAACAATATGTATAATAACAAAGTTGTTAAAGAAACTACTGAGTATGTTGAAGCAAAAAGTTCAAGTATTGATTTTAGTACTTCAACACTTAATAAATCTTTAATACTTATATTTTTATTCAATATAATTACTATCTCTAAAATAAATGATATTACTATATTTAAATAACACATTTTTTGTATTTGCTTAAACTTTATTTTTTCAAAAACTAAATAAACGATTATTATTCCTATTACAATTAGAAATTTAACGTCATTGTTATTAAATAAAATTAGACCTATAAAAAATGGTAGGTTAATAAGTATAACTTTAAAAACATATTTTATAGCCCCTTCTTTATTCGAACTTAAAGTTAATCTATCTTTTAAGATAAACATAACTAAGAAATAAAATTTACTAGTATTTCCTTTTTCATCCAAATATTGTTTAGCAAAATATAAAGCATAATATGCTACTAGAATAAAAATTAAAAAGAGGGCTATTTCATTTAGTAAGTTAATACTTTTAGTAATAAACTCTATATTCTCTCCTTTAATAAATAAAACGAAATTTTTATCTATAGTTTGATAGATTGTTTTCTCCCTCATTTCCTCAAAGAGTAACTCTATATATATGATAGAGTTAATTTTATTAAAAATTATTAAGACTAAAACTATTAACGCAGCAAATACGCTCTGTAAATTAAATAGATAATTAAATATACCCTTTTTCTTATCAAACAATTTCTATTACCTCCTTCTGGATTCATTATTACAAAATAGATTGGTAATTAATAGCATAATAGTCCATCTAATTATGATTAATTCCAATCAGATAGTCCAATACGGTTTTCAAAATTTAATCTTCAGTTTGCTTATTAATGGGCTGTAAACTAAATACCCCTCCAACAAAATGGAATATTCCAATAAATACCCATCTATAATAAACAAATAAATAAAAATGGTGTCTTCATGACAATTAGAAAGGAATAGGGACAACAATGTACAAAGTAGCTGGAAAATTAGAGTTGCAATCACTTTTACTAGAACAGGATATTTTTTATAACGGATTGATATTGAGTACAGACATGAAAAAAATCATCTTATCAAATGCACTAGATTTGTTGAATATTTCAAAGGACAACGCTATTAGCAAATAAAAATACCATAGCTTAGTACACCTAAGCAATGGTATTTTGCTTTTTACTGAAGAAATTTCTCCTATTTACGAGGCAGCCTGCTTCACTAAGCTTTCTAAATAATCCAGCTTGTACTTAGGCGGAATCGTAATCGGATTTATTCCATGCTCATTGAACAGTTTCAGATATTTTCGATAGGTGCTATCTGAATAATGCTTAGTAGGTGTATCTAAGCTTCCTTTAGAAACATATTTTGCGAATTTTTTCATTTCTGTTTTTTCTCTAGTTGATAAATCCATTGCAGCAACCATTGTCTCTAACTTAGGATAAGAATAAAAATCACCAGTAGGGCAAATGTTCAAAATGTACTTGTTCATATAGTTGGCGTATTTTTCTTTTTTAAAATAATCCTTCAAAAACCGTAGCTCTCCTTTTTTATATTTTTTGTACTTCAAATGATCTTTTTTAACACACACTTCAAATCTCATTATCCCTCTTTCCCACAACTCCACATATTCTTTTTTATCTCTTCGCTCTTTTTCCTTATCATAAGAGATAGTATGAATGCTTTTACATTGATGATATTGTGAAGTAAAATAAATCTTTTTTTCCAAGTGAGCCTTTTTCTTTTTTAACTTCCTGAATAATTCAAAGTAAATCTTCCTAATATTTTCATCGGAAACCTCAATATCAAATCGATAATCAACTCTACTAAGATTATGATTCTCGAATAACTGCTCATCCCCATAAACGATACTCAATGCTCTTTTAATATAACGTTCAACTTGCTCATAATCACTTTCTTCTACATTCCCTTTATTTAAAATCAAGGGAATATCTATTACCATCTTACAAGATGCATTTAGGTTATTTGAATATTCCAGACTACTAACCCCTTTAATCATATGCCTGTGTAAAATTTTGTTTATCGGTTCATTGCCAAAGTGATCCTTTCTAAAATTTATATGTTCGTAATCTAGTTGTATTGATAACTCTGCTGTATGAATCATAATTACCCTCCTCTTTTGTCAGGTGATTTTCTATTTAACGTAGTTATATCAACGGATTGCCGTTCTTTCTTACGCCAAATTACCGGCTTATTTAAGTCTCTTAATTGCTTATATTTCAAGTGACTTTTCATTCTACAAAGTTCCCAAAGAAACTATTCAAAAAATATTTTTCAAACTATGTTTGTCAATTAAAAAATGCTATAAACGATAAAGTAGATATGCATAAAATATGAATATTTATGCTTTACACGGGGGTTTCGATATGATGAAATACCTTTCTGAAGAATCTTTGATTTAGTATTTATCAACATAATCTAACGACAAGATATATGTATAATATTGCAAAAAAATGAGTATGCAACATTGCTGTTTATGACATAAAATGAATGCCAAATTCATTACACTAATCTTGTTTTCAATGTTACTTAGCTAACATTTTAAGAGTAGAAAAACGGATGATTGAAGAAGATAATAAGCAAAAAAATCCTACACCATTTATGATGTAGGATAGGGATTTAATATAGGGTGAAAATAGGATTTTATAACCCCTATTCTCGTTTACTGTTTTGTTACATCCAATAATCGTATACAAACTAATCACTGAACGACTTAAGTATTCATTCTTCAGGGTCAGTAAATCTCTTCAATCGATTGCTGTTTTTGCTTTATCGATTGAGTGCCAATATTCACCCCACCCCTAATGTCTTATAAACTGCATGTATCGGATCTAAATAGAAAATCAGTGAACTTTTACAGGTAGGTCTGATGGTGCTGGTAGCAGAATTTTCTTCGCATCTGAATCCACACATACTTGAAGAATATCGGCTAATTTCTCTACCTTTTGTATTTCACAAATGAAATAGCTCGATTTCTCAATTAAACAGGAGTTCCTTTTAAATAAATGGACAAGGTAAGTGTCACAGTGTGTAATTCTGTAGGCATTACATGGGGCATAATGCTCGCTCAAAAGGCTTTTTATCGGAGGTTTAACGCCCGAATCAAAATATTATGCCCGCTACTCCAAGTAAAGCCGAAGTATTCTTTTAGAAAAGACATATAGTGTAAAGTGGCTTACTGGCTCAGTTAGCAATTGGCTCATTATTTGATTGCGACATACAACCCTTAAAATCGTGCCACCTTCTGTCATATTTCCAACTATTACAAAAACGCCCTAAATAGGTTTATCTAATCCCTATACATTATGAGAGTAATAGGTACTTGAAGCTAATCATATTATCCAAAGAAAAATAATTCCTTTTTATACTTAATCAATCAACTAATTGGTTTAATGGCATCAAACATCTTTTGAATATAAGTATTTTCATCATCATATTGGAATAAAATATGCTTTTGATTCATTTCTTCTTTAGTAAGAGTCGTTCCCGTGTTAATCAATGATTCAAATGGAGTATTAGAAATTATAAATGAATTTAAAACCACATTAGGATCTGCTAACTCTGCTTCTAGTTCTTTAATTGTTGAAGCAAATTCCACTTTTGGATCGTCAATCGATAAATTCCTTATACCTTTTGGATCTGCAAATGTAATAAACTGTTTACCTTCTGAAACCAGCCAAATAATAAAATCAGGATGGAAATTGCCTGCTTCAAAAAATCCTATACCTCTTCCACGAGATTGATTTCTTAACACATATAATTCTTTTTTATTAAAGAACGAAGAATGCGTCTCATAATAATTTCGTAAGTCAATTAAAAATTGATGTTCATCTTTGTTTAAAGATACTGGTTTTATTTTCACGGTAGAGCTTTTTCCATCATACGAAATTAATGGTTCATACAAATGATTTTCATACTTAAATGATTTGAATTGTCCAAACTCTATTTCAAGCAATTCTTTTTTATCCAATGCAGCTTTTAGTTTTTTCAACTCTACAATTAATGTTTGTTCACTTTCTTTATCAGCCAATACTTGATATTCATTAATGAAGTTTTTATCATCTTCATCTATTTCGTAGTATTCCATATGCGGGGATTCATATTGTTTTTTTGCGAATAAATAATACTTTTCACAATACTTTTTTAACAAAGAAATCGCTATTTCTTCCCAATACCGAACTTGCTTGAAACTATTAAAGTTCATTTCTTTTTCAGGTATTTGAAGTACGTACCAACTATCATCTAATAGTAATTCCCAAATCTTTTGTTTGGATAAAATTAAATTATGCCATGTCCGCTCGTTTTTGAAATGTTGTAATTCAAAATAGATACTATCCATATTCATAAATCCTATATGGTATGGTTTAAATGTCGTTTCATGTAAAACAACAGGTGATAATGACAAATTGCTTTTATGACTACTTTTAAATTGAATTTTAGGATACCAATTGAGTATAACTTTTTGTGAAGTAAACACTATACCATTTGGTTTTTTTAACTCTGGTTTTGGTCCATTTAATTTAAAATTGATACCGTCTTTTAATCTAAGTGCTTTTAATTTCAATTTTCGTTTTGCATAGGTAGGAATCGTTGGCAAAATTAATTCTTCAAATTCAATTTCAGTCGCAATCCCTTCATCCTCTAAATACTCTTTAAACTGTTGCATATAATCTGCACGAATCCCAAATATATTGAGCGTCTCATTATATTTCAAATATTTGATATTTTGAATATCTGGTAAAACCATATTTAAAGCTGAGCTTCGTTTCAATCCATATTGATATCCTTTTAAACGAACTCCTCTGCCGAACAATTGAATGATTTGTGATCCTTCACTTTTACCAATATTCATTAATCCCATTGAACTGACACGCCAACTACTCCATCCTTCTGTAAACTTTTTAGAGCCTATTAATAGATTAATTGAAGAGTCTTTATTGTTTATCGATTCAAAGTAGGATTCAGAAAAATCTCGTTCAGTTGTAATTAGTTCAGGGTATTGTTCACATAGCTTCCATAAATCATTTGAATCACCGACATTTATTAAACCAAACGGTTCACTCTCACCCAATTTAAGGGCTAATTCCCCATCTTGACCTTTTAACTTTTCAACTCTTAATGTTGCATTCATAACATTTGAATTGAATAAAGTTTGTATAATATCTAGATAAACTTCTTCAGTAGTTATGTTCAATTCTGCAATATATGGAAATGCATTATTAAATATTTCTTGATTATTCGAATTAACAAGACCTGATTTTCCTTTAACTAATGATTCAATAATTGAAATGCTTTCATGGTCATTTTTTATAAAATGAGCAAGGAATAACAAAATATCTGTTACGTCTGAAACTTTTTTACCTTTTACAGTACGGAGGGAATTAACACTACTACCAACAAAAATCCATAGTGGCTTTTCTAACGAAAAAGCTGCAAAGTTCCTATGATTGTCCGCATAAATTTTTTGTTGCTGATAAAAAGATAATATCGCAGCGGTTAAATATGTCCGTCTAATATTTTCATCTTGATCATTTTCTAGATTCAATATTTGATAATCTTTACCATAGCCATCAGCGTAAAAATAACGGTATGAATAATCAAATAATATACATTTTGCATACTCATCATATAAGTCTTTCTTTTTGGTCACTGCTTGACCAAATGTGGCTGAATATTCAAAAGCAAAACCATTTTCACTTAATTCCTCACGCTTACTTTTCCATTCTTCACCTGAAGAGCCACGATGCCCTTCATCAACTAATACAAGGTTATTCCCTTCGAATGCTCCAATTGCTACAGTTTTGTCTCCCATCTCATCTTTCAACTTATGGATATCAATTATGGATACTTCCTGTTGTCTAAACACGCCCCCCTCATTTTTATCAAATAACTTTGCCGAAATATTTGATAAAACAAATTCACTTTCATGCTGTTTTGATAAACCTTCACTAGGTGTTAATAAAATAATATTATCAAGATGATTACCTTCATTATTTTGGCGAAAATAGTTAAGGTACTGTTTTATATTGACATGCATTATTAATGTTTTTCCTGAACCAGTTGCATTCCAGAATGCCAACTTTTTTAAATCTGTTTCTACAAAAGGGTTTATTTGTTCTTTTTTAGATAAGGTTTGATTAATATTACTTAATATTTCATTTAAATCAGCTAATAATTCTGCTCTTGTATTAAAATATTTATCTAAGTAAATCTCAGTAAACAATAAACTTAAATATTGAAAATACTTCCATTTAATGCTTTTTTCTCGTTTTTCACTAATTTCAAATGTATATCGTATAATATTTTCATCGTATCTTCTTAACATTTCCTGAGTTAAAGAAGATGAACTTGGTAAATATGTAACTAATTGCTGGTGAAATTTCGAGATATTATTTTCTGTTAAATCCTCTAACAGTTCACTTTTAAGTTCATTTGTTAGATTTGCAAATGTATTTACCCCAAATAATCCAAGCATGTATTGATTTAATACGAGCTGATCACTAAATTTCGATTTTTTCGCCATAGCCTAGATTCTCCTTAAATATCATTTACATCAAACATAAGTGTTTTAAATTCTTCTTCGATTAGTCGAACTTTCCAATTACTTTCATCCACTTTTAAATTTTCAATATGATTATCTCCATTTACATAAATACGATTATATTCAAAATCACGTGAATTAATATCTAATTTTTTAAGTAGCTTATTCAACTCTTCATTCGATACTTCTTCTATATTACGCCAAATGATTAAAATTTTATCACCATCACTTAAATATCCTTTCACTAATTGACATCCTTGTATAAAGTCTATTGTTTTAACGTGTAAACCTAACAAATAATTGAATGTTTCTACTAAATCTATAGATTCAATTTTTATTTCATTTCCATTTGAGATTTTCATTTTAAAATCAAATGGATTATTAAAAGCATCGATACTTAATAAAGATGAACTACCTTGAGATTCATTCTCTAACATATATGAAAGCATATACTCCTCTTTTGCATTAGTAGACATATACTCATTTATTGCTAATTTTTGCTGCTCAGTTTGTCTTAATTCAATGTTGTTTAAGGTATCTTCATAAGATTCTAAACGAATATATTTAAAGCAATGACTAGTACCCTTTTCTAACGGAGTTCCATTATCCCATTTTGGAGAATAAATAATCTTTTTTATACGAACTTTTGTTGTTGTATCAAAATAGCTTCCCATCTCCATTAAAATATATTTTCTATTACCTTGATCATTTCTATTTAAATTAATAACTGCATGACCAGTAGTTCCAGAACCGCCAAAGAAGTCCATAAATATAGCTTCTTTAAATAAAGACATTGCTTCTAATGATTCTTGAACAGCATGTATACTTTTTGGGAAAGAAAAATTTACATTACCTGAACCAAAAATGTCATTTAATAATTCAGATCCATAAGTACTCGAATCCATTAAAGACCCTGACCATATAGATTTTCTAGCTTTTGGTTTTCCTGCCTGGAAATAATGAATTTGTATTTTCCCTTTAATTTTCTTTGCCCATATAGTACCCTCTTTTACATCGTCCATTATTCTATTCACGCCATAGTACCATCGACGTTCAATACCATCATCATCTATTGGCCAAATCATTTTAGTAGATGGATTATTGTGTTGCGGGATGGGTTCGTTTACATCAAGTGAATCTGTAACCCCTACAATTTCTAAAGTTTCTTTATTTACTTCAATTCCATAGAATTGTTTAGGGGAGTCTGTACGCATTGAGTCTGTACCAGTTCTTCGTAAATTCCTTTTAATGTCTTCTGAATTTTCTCGTTTTTTCGTTATAACATCTTCATTATTCGGGATAACCCATAATCCATATTCATGAGTTATTGCAAAATTCTTTTTCACACGCCCTCGATGATTATATTCTATAATTACTGGTCTAATTTTATAATTAGACATACTTTGTTTAATTACATAACCAAGCAAGTCTACTGCATATTCATCGATAGTTACACACATAGGAGCAGATGGTGTTAATAATTTTTTAGCTATGGATAAACGATCGTACATTAATGTAGCCCATGAACTATCCTTATATCCATTCTTATATACAATTTCAGAACCATTCGTGTTATATGGAGGATCAATATAAATACCTTGTATTTTTTTATTATATTTTTTTTGTATTAAGTTTAAGCCCTGAAAGTTATCTCCATGTACTAAAAGACCATTTAATTCTGTATCAATATCATCAAAATTAGATAAAACTCTATTTTTAAAATTAGTATCAAAATGAATAGTATCGATTACTAAATATGGGTTTTGCTTTAAAAAATCTACTGTTAAAGGTTCAGAAAACCCATTTTGTAGTAAGTCATCTTGAATTTGATTTATTTTATATAATTTAATCCATTCATCTATTTGTTTTTGATTATTTAATATTTCTGGATATAGATATTCAGGAATGCGATCTAAAGTAATACAATAATTGGTTGCCACAACAAATTTCTTTTTCAGCCACAGCTTCTTTTGAAAATTTTCTAATTGTGCTAAAAAACCGATAATCTTATACCCTATTGATTTGAAGACTTTAATTTTACTTAAATAATTATCGATTTCAATTTCATTCTCTGTATTTAAATCATCTAAATGCATAATTTCGTTTTTTATAAAGAAATCTAATTCACGCTTCAAAAAACCTTCTAAGTCCTTGTGAATAAAATAATCAAATGTATTTTTTGCAGTATAAGTATTTAAATGTTTTTCGATAACTGTTCTATTTTTATCTTTCTCACTAGCTTCCACTGCAAATAACCTTGATTTCCATTTTTCCTCAGAAATAGCTAAAGATAATTTGTCAATAATTTCTTTATTAATGATACCTTGCTTTTTCTGAATAGCAGGAATTTTATATTCAAATTGGATAGTTAATTCATTATCCTTCAATATAATAGGATTCTCTTCAAATAAAATAAAACGACGCTCTTTATCTTCTTTTTCTTTATTATTATTTTGCTCTGTTGTTGCATCAGTCAATTTAAAGTTCACTATTTTCCCATCATTAAATGAAAATGTATAATCTTTAAATTGCTCCGATGATTTTACGTAGTATTGGTCTGCATTTGCCCAATGTAGTTTTACTTCCTCACCCTCATATGGAATTGCGTATACATCTTTTTTATATCTTCTTTGAGAAATAAAATCTCCTTCACTGTAGTATCGCTTAAAGAAATTAGTTAAATGTGAATACACTTCATTTTCTAAAGTAATAGTATCTACACTTTGTGATAATTTTGCAGATAATGATTGATATTTCTCAGAACTTTCTTTTGCAACACCCATATCTGACAATTGTTTTTCTAATTGTTCTAACTGTTGCTTAATTACATCCACTTCATAACCTTTAAATTTTTCGAATGACTCGTTCACTTGAGGTACTAAATCATTCTTTAAAAAACTCTGAATTTCTTCACGTTTTTGATTCATAATTCGATAAATACCAAAATCTAAATCTGCTTGGTCAAACTGAAACATTTCTTCAAGCAGGGAAATAAATTTTTCTAATTGTTTGCTCATGGTCTTCCTCCTCATTATACAACTCTCCATTGTATTATAAATAATTCTTCCTCGAAAGTGGTTTGAATCATTTGATTTTCTAATTCATTAATTAATTCATCTCGACGTTCTGCAATTTCATCTTCTGCTTCAAATATTTGCTGGCGTTTCCTACGTTGTATTTTTTCTAATTCTTGTAGTTCCTTTTGAAATTTATGCTGCTCTTCGATTGAAATGGATTGTCTGGATTTTCTTTTAACTTCTTTAATTTTCACCTTAAGATCCTGTAACTCTTTTTCCACGCTATACATCATGTCATCTGCCCATTTTTCTAGTCTTTCTCGCTCCTCATTGAAAAAGCGGTGATTGTTCTCAAGCGATTTATTAACTGTTGCAGATACATGTTGTTTACTATCCTGCTTCAATCGATGCATCAATTCATGATTTACCTTCACATCCTCATTTACAACAGCATTACAATTAAACATTTTTTCAAAAATATCTGGTTCAACGGTTTGACCATCTAAAGTAAATCCATTAAACAGCAAATATTCTTCTCGTTGATAAGAAACAATTATTAGCTTTTTTAGTATCAAATACCCCCGTTGACCTTTTAAATTTTCAATTACTGAAATTTTAGTTGGATGATTTGAAATATTAAAAATAACTTCATAACATTCTGTATTTAATAGTTTACTCATTTCAAGGACAGTTTCCCCAATTGGATGGGACAGCCTATACACTTGATGTGTTTTCTTTTGTAAAGATCTTTCTTTCATTTTCAATTGATAATTACCATTACTATTTTCAATAGATGGTATAGGCTTTATCACTTCAAACGAGTACGTCTTTTCATCAAAAGTTGCATAGGGCTTCAACATATATGATGTTACATTCCAAAACATTTGACTGAAACGGTCTAAATGTAGCACAGTTTCCGATACATGCATCTTTAGACGTTGATGTACATCTTCATCAAAATGTTCAAGTAAGCTTCGATGCGTGTCGTCTAACTTATTTTTTATTTGATCTTCTAATTCATCTTGTAATTGTTTAAACGCTAAATTAATTTCTTCTGGCGTTCTACACTGTTGATATATTGATAAAATACGTTTTTCAAAATCTACACCAGATTCAATTGTACCCAATACTTCATCTGATGCCCCTAATACTCCTGCAAATAAATTAAACTTATCTTGTAGAAGCTCCAATACTCTTATATCTGCTTCGTTTCTTTTATTAAGGAAGTTAATAACTACTACATCATGTTTTTGACCATAGCGATGACAACGCCCAATTCGTTGTTCAATACGCTGTGGATTCCAAGGTAAATCATAGTTAATAATTAAAGAACAGAATTGAAGGTTTACACCTTCTGCTGCAGACTCTGTTGCAATCATAATTTCTGCATAATTTTTAAAATGGTCAATTAACGCTTGTCTTTTATCAGCTGTTTTAGAGCCACTTATATTTTGTGCATTTTCATCATTAATCAGCCATTTTTCGTAAATTTGTTTTGATTCTACATCCGTATTTGTACCATTGAATAAAACAACCTTGTTTGCGTAGCCATTTGATTCTAAAAAATCTTTCAAGTATTGTTGAGTTCTTTTTGACTCAGTGAAAATTAGTACTTTTCTTTTAGCATTCATAGATGCCATTTCCTTAAAACCTGTTTCTATAGCTGTAAGTAACGCTTTACTTTTACTATCCACTTGTATTATTCTGGCACGTTGTTCTAAATCCTCTAATTCTTCAATTTCCTTTTTGAGTTTTTCCATTGATAGACTTGGTTCATCTTCAATGATTTCTTCATCTTCTGTTTCATCTTCTAGTTCTTCTAAAATGTCATATTCCATCTCATCATCGAAAATAATTTCAGAACTTAGATTTGTTAAATCTTGATACTCTTGATTATTGTATTGTAATAAGAGACGTTCCTTAATTGTTTTTAATGTATTTGCAATTGCATATGATGATGATGCTAGTAACTTTCTCAATATCAGTGTGGTTAATACTCTTTGTCGTTTAGGTATTGCATATGTATCTTCTCTTAATAAAAATTCAGAAATTAATTGGTAAAGTTCATATTCATTGTCAGCTGGCGTAAAGGGAACAGTTATCGTCTTTCTTTCCGTATAACGAATATATTCTTGCACTTGAGATCTTAACGTTCTATTTGTAAAGTCTTTTAATCTACCCCTTAGTTCATTTAGATCTTGTTCTCCTTTTACATATTGATTACGGAATGAAGTAACGTCTCCAAATAAATGATCATCTATCAATGTTGATAAACCGTAAAGTTCCATAAGTGAGTTTTGAAGAGGGGTTGCAGTTAACAGTATTTTTTTTGAATCTTCGATAGCCCATTTTATTCCCTTTCCAAGTTTATTTTTTGTTTGATACACATTTCGTAATTTATGAGCCTCATCTATCACAACCAAATCGAAATTAGTTAAACGTATTTGCTCTTTTTTGCGGTTTGCAAATTGAAAAGAAGTAATAATGATTTTATTTTGATTAAATGGATTACTCATTCCTTCTTTTACAAATCGATTAAAAGATGACGATTCTAAAATTAGTGTTGGTAAATTAAATTTTTCTTCTAATTCATTACTCCACTGTTTTCTTAATGATGCAGGACAAATAATAATCAATTTTCTTTTTCGCTCAGCCCAATACTGACAGAGTACTAATCCTGCTTCTATTGTTTTTCCAAGACCCACTTCATCAGCCAGAAGTACCCCTTTTGATAAAGGTGATTTAAATGCAAATAATGCTGCTTCTATTTGATGTGGATTTAAATCTACATTTGCATCAAATAATGATTGAGAAAGCTTCTCTATCCCCTCCCCAGATGTAATACGTGTTAATTCATGTGCAAAATATTTTGCATGATACGGTGTTGTCACTTTAAACACTCCTTACAGATTTTTTTACCGTTAAAATTTAGTTTAAATTGTTTCCTATTTCAGGATTCGCGGTAATTGTGATTCATAACATTTAATCGTTCATATGGCTCCTAATTACATTGTAATTTAACAGGGAATTATTAGAAATATCACATTGAAAAATTTAGCTAAGAATCATGAATTAAGAATTATTAACTAATATGGACTAATATAATTTTTAATTATTATCGAAAGAGTGTAAAGTCATGTAAAAAACTTCATACAGTAAGCAATCCCTTACGTGTAAGCGATTGGTTAGGGGGATATTGCCGAAGCAAAAATGCTACTCAACCCTTGGTACTAAAGTATTCTTGAGAAAAAATTTTAAAAATTTTTTCCGAGTTTTTTTCTCTTTTTTTCGCTAAAATCCTTGGAGGAATAAAATAATAGTTTTTTTAGTCGAATCCTTCCATAGCTATTTAACCCCATTTTTACTGGAATAATTATTTAATAGTTTCCCCTGTAATTTCCTTCCAGCAATAATCCCTCTTTTTTTATAAATGTAGCTTGAATTCAAGAAACCTCTATGGCTTTTTTATATAAGTTGTATAAATGTTAAGTAACTTATATTGTTTTTGGCATAAGTTATATAAGTGTTATATAACTTTTTTACATTATTTTACTATGTATGAACTTTTTCATTGGAAGAATGTAATTGTAGTTTTTTCGGTCATTCTCTTCCTATTGAATTTACTTTAAACTTATATAACAGTTGTATAGAAGTTATATAAGTGTTGTTTAAATGTTATATAACTTATGTCCTTTTTCATATAAATGCGGCATTAATATCCAAGAAGCACCCTATGACTTTTTCGATATAAGTTATATATATGTTATATAAATATTGTATAACTTATATCCTTTTCCATATAAATATGACATTAATATCCGAGAAGCACCCTATGACTTTTGGTATAAGTTATATATTTGTTGTATAAATGTTATATATTTGTTGTTTAACTTATATCCTTTTCCATATAAATGCGGCACTAATATCCAAGAAGCACCCTATGACTTTTTCGATATAAGTTATATATATGTGGTATAAATGTATAACTTTTATCATTTCCCATATAATTGTGGCACTAATATCCAAGAAGCACCCTATGACTTTTCGATATAAGTTGAATATATGTTATATAACTATTTGGCAGTATAAAATCAAAACACTATTAATTAAAGATAAATTGGTATTTAAACCTCTAATGTGGCTGCTGGGGCGAAAGTTTTTATAGCCACTATTTGTTTGCAATTATTGGCATTCCGTAACGGTTGGTACATTTCATTTGTGTCTAAAATGTGACAACTGTGTACAACAAATTCCTATATGTGTGAACGCACTTGTTTCCTCCTTTGAACTAGAGGCAGGTATTGCTGTACATTCGTACGTGCGTAAACCTACTTGTTGGTGGATCACTACAAGCGAGCTTTACGAGTTGCTCTCACTCCAATCACGCTTATGCCATTTTGTTTACTATCACGTACCACGGAATATTAAAACACTGTTAATTAAAAAGAAAAAGTCATTTAGACCTCAAATATATCTGCTGATCCGAATACTCTTATAGCCCCTATTGGTTTGCAGCTTTTAATTTAGTTGATCTTTCTTCAGGTACATTACATTTGTGTCTGAATTGTGACAACTTTGTACAACAAATTCCTATATGTGTGTACACAGATGTTTCTCCCTTCGAACTAGGTGCAGGTATTGACGTACATTCGTCCGTGTGTAAGCCTACTTGTTATCGTACTACTACAAGCGGGCTTTACGAATTAGTTTTGCCCCAAGCCCACTTATACCATTTCGTTTACTAGCACGTACTACGGAATATCAAAACACTATTAATTAAAAAGAAAAAGTCATTTAGACCTCAAATTTAGCTGCTGACCTAAATCCCCTTATAGCCCCTATTTGTTGAAAATTATTTGCCTAGTGTTTAGTTGGCTTTACGTAACGGCTGACACGTTTCGATTGTGTCCAAATTGTGACAACTTTGTACAACAAATTCCTATATGTGTGTACACACTCGCTTTTCCCTTCGAACTAGAGGCAGGTTTTGCTGTATATACGTCCGTGCTTAAACCTACCTGTTATCGTACTACTACAAGCATACTTTAAGGATTACTCTTACTCCGAGCACGCTTATACCATTTCGTTTAATGGCACGTATTATGGAAAAACCAAACACTATTAATTAAAAAGAAAAAGGCACTCAGACCTCAAATGTATCAGCTGATCTGAATGCTCTTATATCCCCTATTTGTTTGAATTTATTGGCTTAGAATTTAGTTGGCTTTGCAGCAGGAATGCCACAATTGCGTCTAAAATATGAAAACTTTATACAAAAATTCCTATATGTGTGCACTCACTCGTTTCCTTTTTCGAACTAGGAGCAGGTATATCTCTGTACATTCATGCGTGCCTAAGCCTACTTATTGTAGAATCACTACAAGCGACCTTTAAAGATTACATTAGCTCCAAGCTCGCTAATACCATTACGTTTATTAGCACGTATCATGGAATATAAAAACACTGTTAATTAAAAGAAATTGGTATGTAGACCTCAATAGATGTAAGTAGTTCGCCCTAAGAATTACTTTCTTTACTTCGGATGCTTTAGCATCAACTTTCTTATACTTAACATGACATTTTGTGTCGGTTCCAACCCTAAATTACAAAATGAACATCTCCCTGTAATCCTTCTCCTCGAATCTTAAATTTCCAATCAAACACCATAGCTACCTAATATAAATGTTTAGAAGTAAACAATTTAATTATCTTAATTCTAGTTTCTACCCTACTTAGAATTCTAATCAATAGCTAATTCCATGTATACGACACTTTTTTGTGAATCATCTTTCCTGCAAGTGTATAGAGTGTCGTAGTAATGCAAGCAAGCTTCATTCTTTGTAACTGCCAATTGGATGTGTACAACACTTTTTTTGGAATTATCTTTTCTGCAAGTGTATAGAGTGTTGTAGTAATGCTTCAGCAAGCTTCATTATTTAAAACTGCCGATTGGATGTGTACGACGTTTTTTTTTGGAATTATCCTTTCTGCAAGTGTATAGAGTGTCGCAGTAATAATTTAACAAGCGTCATTTTTTATAACTGCCGATTGGATGTGTACGACACTTTTTTTTGAATCATCTTTTCTGCAAGTGTATAGAATGTCGTATTAACACTTTAGCAACATTCATTGCTTAATAACACTACTACCTATTACGGAGGAACTAACAAATGGAACTAACTATTGAAAAATCAATCGAAGAAAAAATTGAAAGCTTAATTACTCAAAGCCTTGAAAAAATCCTTGAAAAAAACATTGAATCGATCCTTGATACAAAGCTTGATTCTTACCTTGGAAAAAAGCTTGGATTTTCTCCTGATAAAAACCTTGATGAAACATTTGCACAGCATAATGAGTTTACAGCTAAAGAGTGGCTAAACGTTCAGGAATCTTGCGACTATATAGGAATTTCCTACAAAAGCTTACAAAAGCTTATTGATGAAGGGCTTAAATTTAATTCAATTGGTCGAAGCAAGCGATTTTCCAAAACGGAAATAAATCACTTTTTAAAAAATGTACAAGCATAAAAAATAATGGAAAACACAAAAAAAACACAAAAGGAGATCATTCTAATGACAACAATGGACAAAGCAGTTAAAGAATATATGAAAAGAGGCGTTCCTCATTATATGGTGAAAATGTATGGGGGTATCGATCCTTATACGAAAAAGCAAATCGACATTACAAAGCGTGGTTTTAAAACAAAAACAGAAGCAAAAGCTTTTTATGCTCAAAAGCAAGCAGAAATGCTACAACGAAATGATACTGACAATCCAAACCTTACATTTGAGCAATTCTATCATTCTTACTATGAAAGATATCTTCAAAATTGTTCACTCGAAAAAAGTACTTTAGGGAAAATTAAAGGTATTTTCAAAAACCACATCCTACCTTTTTACGGAGATTTAAAGCTTAAAAATATTTCTCACCAAGTTACATTGCGATCTTTTGAAGTATGGAAAGAAAAATTACAAAAACCATCAAAGGTAGCAATCGAACTAAAAAAATGCTTAGAACAAGCTGTCTATGACGATTTCATTATAAAAAATCCCGTTAAAATCAAAGATTTACGAGTATGGGAAAAAAAAGAAGGAAGAAAGAGAGATAATGCACAAGGTAATAAACTGTTCTATACATCTGATGAAATAGATTTATTTATTGAAAAACTGAAAACAACAGATGATATATCAAAAATCGCAATTTTTCTAGTGTTTGTAAATTTAGGCTTACGCAAAGGGGAACTACTTGCACTGCAATGGCAAGATATTGATTTTCCAAACAAAAAAATCCGCATTCATCAAGCTATTGGTACGGACGAATCGAATAAGCCTTATATTAAAAGCACAAAAAACTCGTATGAAAGAACACTTGATATTGATGAAGAAACTTTCCAAGCTTTATTAAAATGGAAGGAACTTCAGGAAGAGCAATTAAAGTGGCAAAGTCTTGAGCATCAAGGCGATAAGCAATTTATCTTCCCAAACAATAAAAATACTTTTTACAATAATAGCAAGTTAAATACCTGGTTAAAAAAGTTCCAAACTCAACACGGATTAAAACTTGTATCAATTCATGGCTTACGTCACTCTTGTGCTACCCGCATCTATTATCGAACGAATGATGTAAAATTCATTCAACATTTCTTAGGTCACACAGACATAACAACAACAGTAGATACGTATATTCATTGCATTCCCGAATTAGGGGGTATATTAGTAAAGCCATTTAAACGAGCTGCATAAAAGAACGTTAATTGAATCTCGATTCGTGCCAAAGTACATTTGTATTTTGGCACTTTTTCTTTCTCTATCTTTAAACAGATTTTCACAATAAGTAATGCAATCGTTAAAACTACCCCCTTTTATTTATACATTAATCAAAAAAAAGCTTGGCAGATACCTTATTAGATAAGGCACTACCAGGCTTTTTACATTTTTATTAATATCCCCACTCGAAAGTTGCTGATGGCTAAGAAGTGGTGTCATCAGTACGCTCTCTCAATGTCAATTTCCATGCGTATATCGGGAGTGATCTATATTAATACATAGAGCACTAATATAGACCACTCCCTTAATAACCTTACATTACCTATATACACAAGAAAATCGAGATAGGCACTTGGCTCCCCCGTTCCATTTACTATTCTAAGTGATGTTATTTGACAGGAAAAAATTAGTTTTAGCAACAGTTTTACTGATTATCGAATAAGCATCGCCATCATAACACTTTTAGAATTAGCTCTTGTGCTCTTGAATAAGCTCCTTGAGTTCTTCAATACTCAAATAATTATCTTTTCTCCTATGTACCATTCGATGACAGTTCGCACATAAAGGAAATAAATCTGTTTCGGGATTAATCTCTATAGCTTCTTCAAGAGTGCTTAGCGGCTTAATATGATGTATTTCTATAAACTCTTTGCCTCGTTCACCATACACTTCTTCAAAATTAAATCCACAGGCATAACAATTTAAACCATGCGTTTTAATTGCCTTCTTACGATTTTTTGAATTACGCTCATATTTGTTTACAAGATAGGCTTTCTTTGCTCCTTCTATCCCGTTACCTTCTTCAATCCTCAAAGCTTCTAGGTCATCTTCAACAATCAAAAGTAAGTCATCATGTTCATCATCTTCAATTTCTAAAAAGAAGCCTAATTGAGTTAGCCTTTCTCTAGCAGTTTCTAATTCTGATTCTGTGAAAAGTACTGTATTTTCTATCTTTAAAACTAATGCCTCTACAGTTAAATCTAGCCTCCCTAGTTGAGCTAACTCTGCAAACCCATCTGATAACTGTTTACTACCTATAAGCTTTTTAGCTGTTTGTAATCCACCTTCATTAGCAACCATTTGTCTAAATTTAGATGGAGTATAACCAATAGCCTTAGATTTATCGTAGATTCTTAACATTGCTCTATGGAAATCTTTGATTAACTGATTTTTATCTATTTCCTTATATTCTTTAGAAAATTGCAGCTCTATTACTTGCTTTTCACTTTTCAAGACATTTATCTCATAGGTTTTTCTTAGTTCACCTTGAAACAGATTTTGAAGATGCTTCCTTAAGCCTTCATTATCAATCGGAATAAAATACTCTTTCAATACATTTACAGTTTCTCGCCCATCTAAACCTATAATAGCTTCTTTATCTGTGTACATATGCCCTTTCATCTCTTGGTATCCAATAAACTTACTTGGAGCGAAGAGATTCATTTCTAATACATAGTACCATTGCTGAAATTGTTTTAGTTGTTTACGTAATTCTTCATATTCAGACAAATCCTCATTAAATTGCTTAATATTATTCTTTACTTGATTTAACTCTGTTACTACTTTAAATCTAGTCTTTACAATCCCTTTGTCTATCTCAAAATCTTTATCAAGTGGCAGATACTTTCCGTACCAAAGTTGTCTCAAATAACTTGCTAGTCCATCGTCAATTAAGTAATTGGTATTTTGTTTTAATCGTAATATCATTAAATTTTGCAATTTTGGATGCTTCGCTAACTCTAATCTATTTAGACCTTCTATGACATCCACTTCAATTACTTGTAATTTAACTGCTAAATACGAATCATTACTTACATCTTCATACCAATAGTTTGCTGCTTCTCCATCATTCACATACTGTTCAGGAGTCGTAAGAGCTATAGTTCTCGCAACAATACCACCACTACCTCGTTCTCCACCATCAGAACGCCAAATAAATACTTCATCACCAATTGTAATTTTTTCTGCTAAATGTTTTTGTCTAATAGACCACCAAATTTCATCATTATCTAACAAATAATCATTTACATTAAATCTTTCAGGATTTCCTTGAAATATCCACGTACTCATAAGTTCACCTCTGCCACTTATTTACAAACCATAAAATTTATACATTTAAGTTTGATAGCTATAATAAAAACGACACAAACACCTTAAGTTTTATTAGTTCTTATTAAACTAGCTTCAGGAGTCTTAAAACTAGAAGAAATAGAAATTCTTCTATACGGAATATCATATTTCTTTCTCATATATTTAAGCATATTACTATACATTTCTAAATTTCTATTCGGCTCTATACTCTTGATTGCAGCTATTAAGCCTTGTACTTTGTTACAAATGTCTACAAATTCATCTGCCCTATAATCCCCACTTGATCTATTCATAATATGTAATAAATTGAAAGCTTCATGTAATTTTTTAAATAGCGATTTAGGAACTTTTAAATCATCTTTATCTAAAATTACTCCTGTAACTTTTGTGAATTTTTGAATTACTAGTTTTGATTTATTAGGATGTACCTTGAATCCGTATTTTTGTATAATCCTTGATATATTTTTCTTCATACTCTTTGGAATAAATTTATTTGAGGATAAAGTTAAATCATCGTAATAACAACTGAAATCCATATCATTCTTATTTGCTAAGTCAGCAATTTCTTCATACATATCTATGTATGCAAACAAACTAATTATTGGGCTTGTAGGAAATCCCTGTGGTAAATATCTACCTCCACCACTCTCTAAAGGAACTGATACCAAATCCGTAAAAATCTTAGCTATATCTTGTGGCATTTTGAGTTTGTGATAAAACAAACTATAAATATAAGAATCTCTAGTAGAAGGAAAAAAATCTCTTATATCTAACAACAATAGGAACTTATTTCCTTTATGTACATCTGCATTACCTATATAATTTCTCCCCTTTATTCCTCCAAAAGCATATTTGGGAAGTTCTACTTTAGATAGCAAGTTTACAATTTTCTTTAAAACTTTCTTATACTCAGGATTTTGATCGTACAGGACTCTATTTTTCCCATTAACTTGTGATGTGAATTTAATTGGCGTAAACTCTACATCAATATTTCTTAATTTATCTTTATCGATCCACAATAATTCAGCTAAATACTTTTTGTTAGATAAACCATATAGTTTACTTTGTGAAAAATTCATAAAAAAAACTCCTTCTTATAAAGATAAGAAAGAGTAGAAACAAGGGATTCTAGGAAGTGTATTATTGAAGGTAACACAATATATAGCTTTTTCAAAAGTTGCACAAACATATCTAAGACAAAAATTGCAAAGCACCATTTCCCATAAAGAGAAGTGCCCTGATTAAATAATTGCCCTAAAGCACCTTTTTTCTTCGCTAAATCTCCTCCATTTTCACACGACTCCGACTGAATAGCTTTCCGTTTAAAGAATTTCTTCATTATAACAGTACCTCCGATGATTTATTAAAGGCTTACGCCTCCCCCTGCACATAATCTCGGAATTTTAGAAGTCGAAATCTCCCTTACAAGTTATTCCTACTCTTCATAACTGGCTAATAATAGCCATTACCCCCTGCACCTACTTATTGATGATAATAGTGCCATCTTCGTATACATGCAAACATGCGTTGCGATATTAGGAATGGCGTTAATGCCGCATCAATGTAGTGGGGAGTCAATACTATACCGTTGAATTTACTTCAACAATTTAACGCAGGAATATCTTGGCATACTATTCATTTCAATTCTATACTATATTTGGCATTTAAGTAAATAATATATTTAAGATATATATTCACTTTTTCGTTATAATTAACTACTTAGCTAATATTTTCCAAAAAGTACTTCACAATTTCAGAATACTTCTTATTATCCTCTTACAATATTATGAAATAATTATTTAAAATAAAAGCATACAAATTAGTTTATTTTATATTTACTATTTTATATACCGTAGCCCTACCAATTCCATATTCTTTAGCAATATCATTAGCACTTTCACCAGCTTCAAATAAGGCTCTTACCTGTTTCTTTTTCTTCTCATCAATAGCTGGTCGTCCACCAATACGTCCTCGCCTTTTCGCAGCTTCTAATCCTGCTTTTGTTCTCTGTTGAATAATATCCCTTTCAAACTCAGCAAATACAGCTAACATACCAAACATAGCTTTACCTGTAGGTGTCGTAGTATCAAATGAATCGTTTATTGAAACAAATTCAACTCCCTTTTCCTTTAGTTGTTCTGTTAGTGTAAAAAGTTCTTTTGTACTTCTAGCTAAACGGTCTAATTTATACACAACAAACAAATCTCCATTAGTTGCAGCTTTCATCGCATGTTCAAGTTCTTGCCTTTCGACTTTACGGCTAGATATCTTTTCTACATACATAATAAGCTCCAGTCCTTTTTCATCTGCATATTTTTGAATTACTTGCTCCTGCATATCTAAATTTTGATCTTCCGTACTAACACGACAATATCCTATTACTCGTTCCAATTTCGACACCACTTTCTACAAACTTATACGTTTTATATACAATTAATAATAGACGAGTTTATAGACAAATGCAATAAAAAAACAGAGCGTAAACGTTAATTTATGCTCCTTCTTCAAAATGTCTACTAAACGATGGTTTTATAAACATTTATTTCGTAATTAAAGGGTGAGCCATATCGCAATCGAAATACTAGATTTTTCTGGGAGATAAGATTATTGAAACATCAAGTTTACTGGTAGGTTTTCCACGGATTCTTTGCGGGCATAATTCACGTTTAAAAGGCGTAGTAAAAGTGTTACTTAACATACATTTCACTAGGGATAAATCACACATACTTGAGAACATCAAAATTAATAATTCAATTAAAATCGTTTAGAGAAAATCCAAAAACCATGCTATAATTTGGTATGAATTGATTATTAATAAGACTGTTTAGTGGTGGTACACCAAGCAATCTTAGCAATAAGCAGAATCGATTCAAAGGCGATTAGCGAGTAAAAAGTAAAAAAGTAAACCACTTCTCAGCTTTGCGGGCGAGGGCGGTTTATTTTTTTAGTAAAAACAGATAACAATAATATCTACTATATTTATATTATAAAAGTGGTATACTGCGATATTCTTTAATACACCATCAGACATGTTTTTAATTGTTTAGAATGTAACTTTATACTATAGCTTAAACAGCAGCATACACCCTTCGTACTTTTTCATGTATTAAATCTCCCTTACCCATTTTGATCCCAAAAAGAGATGCCAAATTTGCTAACCCGTCCACTTGTCTGGTACAAAAAGAAAATTAAACACACAATTGGGTTGCTGATAAGCATACTTTTCACCAGCCCTTTTTTATTGATATGTAGAACTATTTAATATACTCACCACATTTTTAACAGTCATATTAGCATGTGAATTAACATGATGACAATTTACATTGTTAGTCAACAAATGAGTGCTAATTAGAGTACTAACTTCCCTGTTAAAAGGATAAAAAATAGATAAAGTATGTATTCGAAGTTCCAAGATTAAATATCTTTGTAGGAATATTTATGGAAACATCGTAAGTTTAAGTGAGTTGTTAAATCTTGGGTTGTTCTACTATTGGGCAGATTAGTTGAAGAAAATTATAATACGTATTGTACGCAAAACTATGGGGGAAAAGTGATGAATTCATTTATTAAAGCAGCTTTACTTGGGATCGTATCAATAATTTTAGACGAAAATAGGGATTATCCTTTTACTATTAAATGTTCTAAATGCGACTGTGTCATTGAATTAAGGGATGGATTTTCAAAAGGCTTGGATATAGAAGTCTCTAACGGTGACACATTAGATGCAAATAAAGAAAGCACTATATC
Organism: Solibacillus sp. FSL R7-0682; assembly: GCF_038005985.1. NCBI lineage: Bacteria > Bacillati > Bacillota > Bacilli > Caryophanales > Caryophanaceae > Solibacillus > Solibacillus sp. FSL R7-0682. The sequence continues at coordinate 752,117 of NZ_JBBOUI010000001.1, read as the reverse complement.
AATTAGATGCAAATGTGGAAATAGCATAGTCAGTTCAGATTATTAATACGCAACTCGAGATTTTTGGAAAGAGAGCATTCAAACTAACGAAGGCTTTTTTTGTTGAAGAACTAAATGATTTTATAAATAAGGATATGAAGCTCGTATAAATATTATTTGGGCAATTTTAGTAAACAATGAATTGATTATTTGATATAACTGTCATTAATTTAGTGACATTTTTTAATATTCGGATTACGCTGAAGTAAATATTCTTATGAAACGGAATCTTGATTAAATTAGAACTGGGGGAAAGTGTCGATATGAAAATGTCAAAAATGATTAAGCCGCTAGTAATACCGGTAGCTGCACTTCTTGGTTATGCTGTACTAAAGGGGAAAATATCATCTAGCGTGGTTTCTGATATAGCCCAAACTGTCTCTGATTCTGCAATTAATCCAGAAAAGACTTTTGCTGGATTCAAGGAAAGTGAATTAAATGAGATAGCCAAAAACACTGCCAGAGGTTTTAAAGCGGTAATTGTTGATAACGTATTGGAGTATTGGTTTAAGTCTAGTTCGGGGAAACAAACCGCTATTGCGAAAATTGAATTGGATTCGGCTGGAAAGCCGATAATTACTTTTAATCCGTATTTTGGTACTGCTAACTCACCGTATTTTTTTGTAGAAAATCTTAGGAATTCAATGAAGAAAGACAATTAGAAATATTTATGTCCTGTGAAATAACGCCAATCCCGATTTAAAAACCTGCTATATTATATGCCATTTTCTTATTTTAATATACTTCAACTAACAAAGGCGATTGCACAATAGAGCAGTCGCCTTTGTTAGTTGAAGAGCTGCTTCAATAATGAGGATTTATGATATAGAGAAGAGTTTACAGAGTTATTTGATTCTATTGAGCACTCTATAGTTTTGATGGAATGTGCAGCATATGCTTTGCAAATAACTAACCAGAGTACTTATTTTTAGCAATCGGATAATGATAAATTTCAATATTTGAATCAATGAAACCTCTTCGTTTTGCCCCATGCAACGTTTGATACATATTCTCTCTACCAACAGGGTTGTCCGTATGAATATATATTTTGTTTGCCCGTAACCCTTTTTCACAAATATACTTTACTAAGTCATAACCTGTTGGCAATAGGTTACCTTGTAGATCCTCTCCTAAATCATGGTCAAGAGAAAGTATGTCTACTTGGTAAATTTCAAGTAAGTGAATTGCTTCTTGAAACGTTCTTGCAACGACAAAACCATTCGGACAATCTCTTAAATCATCCACATAAAGATTTATCTTTTGTGTATCCAAAATAATCACATCCTTGATGCACAGTTTGTTTCTTTCGCACTTTTCCACTCCCCATGAAGAGTTGACATTACATCCACTTATTAAACTAATCCATCATAGCATTCCTAGATAAGTTTAATGCCGGAATCTTATGTCGTTAACTGCTTGTATAACCGAAAAAGATTGGAGTTAATTAAAATACAATTTATAGAGAGATCTACTTAATTTTCTGGAAAACAAAAAACCTTCTTACTCTTAATGTAAGAAGGTTTTTGTTAGCCCACAACAGGCTTATAAAAAATATAACTCTTTGCCCACAACAGGCACAGTTGTTAATTTAAATATAACAGTAGGGTTTAAATCTGTCAATAAAATTTAAATAAAAATAAAATAAATTTTATTTTGTAGATATTTCACTTTCAGATAAAACTTTTTTAGAAAGGATTTCATTGTAGATACGTAAACGTGCGTCTTTTAATGATTCAATTAAAACTGGAGAATCTGCTGCACTATATGTAGGTAATGCTCTTAATAGTCTACGTATTGCATTTCTATGTTCACTGGCATTAGCGAATGTTGATAATTCAAAATTAATGTTAAAAATCTTAGTACTATCATCTTCAAAAAATAGCATATAGGAAAGATGAAATTTACTTTGACTAATAATTTTAAATGGCATATTAAGATGTTCTATTTGCACCTCAAAATCATCAAAAATTGGAATTAACTTACGTTTTTTATTCATTAAAAATTCACTAAGTGGAATTTCTTTGGTACTTAATAAAGAAATTGAACGATCGATACGTTTTTGTTGTGCTTCATTTAGAATTAATTCTTGGCCATCGAAAACAGTAGCTATAATTTTCTTTCTACTAATTGTTTGAATTTGGTCAAGTATTACAAAAGTACTTAAGGATTGGTTACCTACAGGGCCAATATTGAATCGTGTAGATGTTTCAATATGTTTGTAGTCTTTATAGCTATTTGTCATAATAACAAGAAGTTCATCTCGCGTTAATTTTAAGTCCCAAACAATTCCGTAGTGTGCTTTGTTTAATTCTCCTCCAACTCCTGGTAAGTCAAATAAAACTAATTGGAACTTTTTGATTATTGGCAGGAAATTCCTTTCGCTGTTGACGACATTAACTCGATTTGGGTTATTAATAGCTTTAATAAATCGAAATATACGATCTAAAGAATCTGTTCGTGTTTGTAGCGGCTCTTCAGAATCATCAGTAACTGTTGCCAACTCTTTTATAATTTTAAGCAAATCATTATCATTAAAAAGCGTGTCAATTACTGACATTATTTCAGCCTTTTCTTCCTCAGTACATGAACTTGTATATCGTGAAAAATTAGGTAATAGTTCGTTCAAGGTTTGCCCCCTTATTTCAAGATGCATTAATTATATCAGATAATTTAGTTAGTACATATTCTCTATTAAAAATTCCTTTATCGGGTTTATTCTTAGGAATATAAATAGATTCATAAAGCATATCCTTAAAACTTCTTTTAATATCTCTAATAATAACCATAGTGATACGAGGAGTTGATCCAATAAATTGCCCTTTCTGTTCTTTAACACGTCTAGCCTGTCTATTTCTTCTTTAAATGCTACCAAAATAAAGAAAGTTTATTTATTGGGAAAAGGTTTTTTATCAGCTATACTAACAATATAGTTAATAGCAAAATTAACTGTACCCTAGTTTCCCTGTATGGTTCTAGGAGGCATTTCAATGAAAGACAATATTAAATCGTATACAAAAAAAGATGGCAAAACCTACTATATGTTTAAACTTTATTTAGGAATGGATAGCGAAACAGGCAAACAAATTCACGTTACTAGACGTGGTTTTCTAACGAAAAAAGAAGCTACCCTAGCATTAGCTCAATTAAGAGTTGAAGTTAAGAATGGGGAATATAAGAAGCCTAAAACTGAAACATACGAGGATATATATAATGTCTGGATTCAGCACTACGAAAGAACTGTTGAAGAAAGTACCTTTGTCAAAACCCTTGGCATTTTCAAGCATCACATTTTACCTGCAATAGGTCACTACCGAATAGAGAAGCTGAGTGTAGCAATCTGCCAAAGCTTTGTTGATGACTGTTCCTTGAAACTAAAAAGGTTTCGAATGGTTAAAACATATGCATCTAAAGTGATAGATTTTGCAATTAAGCGTGAGTACATCAGTTCTAATCCCTTCAAGCTAGTGGATCTTCCAAAAACCAAAGCTTCTACTGTATTAGATACTGAGGTTAACTACTATTCAAAGGAGCAGCTAATTTACTTTCTACAGTGTTTAAAGCAATATGGTAACGCTCAAATCACCGCATTTTTCTATCTGCTTGCATTTTCAGGTATCCGTAAAGGTGAGGCACTTGCATTAACCTGGGCGGATTTAAATTTTGATACAAACGAATTGTTCATTTCAAAAGCTCTTTCGAGAGGTAAAAATAACAAGCTTTATATTAAATCAACGAAAACCGATACTTCACGCCAGCTTTTAATCGATGATGAAACATGCAGCATCTTATCAGAATGGAAAAAGATTCAGCAAGGCAAATTTCCAAATGCGAGTGACAAAAGCCAATTAATTTTTACAAACGAACAAAATGGCTTGTTGCAGCAAACAGTTCCTAGAAAGTGGCTCATGAAAATCATCGATAATTACAGCTTGCCCTATACACATGTTCACTCATTTCGTCATGTGCATTGCTCTTTACTTTTCGAAGCCGGTGCAAGTGTCAAAGAAGTACAAGAACGATTAGGTCACACAGATGTGCAAACAACGCTCAACATTTATACGCACCTATCAAAGCGTGCAAAAAACGATACAATTAATAAATTTGTGACGTATTTAAACTCAGAATCTTGACCAAAAAGTAGCCAGATTTTTAGCCAGATTCAGAAAAAAATCCCAGAAAACTCAATACAACAAAAAAAGAAAAAACCCTTGATTTACAAGGGTTTTGACAACTCTAGACAACTCTAGAAAATTCATGAATGGAGACGGTGGGAGTCGAACCCGCTTTTTCCAATAATGGCTTGATGTCAGTGTCTACACAGCTTTTTTAGGTATTTTACAAATTACTAACATCGGTTTTAACATCGGTTTAAAAAAACACTATTCGGAGGCAAGGACCTAAACAAAGCCGTATTTTTATTATCTAGAATAATATTAAAGCACAAATAATAACTACAATAATGGGCAAATAAAATATCCAAAGTGTTTTAGAGAAAATACCTTTAAACCAACTTCTTTTATTTAGCTTTTTGAATGGTATCGGATTTAACGAAAAATCAATCTCATCGTTTTTAAGCTTAATAGCATTGTTATATAAATCTCTATATAATTTCTCTTGATAAATAAAAAAGCCATCCAATACCCAAAACATTATAGCTGGAACTAAAGCTAGAATTATATATTTTGATTCCATTTCTGAAACATTAGCAAACGCTAATAGACCAACTACTAAAGTGACTGTCCAACCTTTTAACATAAATGAATTTGATGCCATACGCGTAATAACATTTTGAATCAATTGAAGATATTGAATTTTATTTTCTTCCATAATGCTCCTCCGACTAGAGTATATTTTTATTTCGATATAAAATATCCAAAGGGTATTCGGCAATCGTAGTTTGATTAATTTTAGCCCAATTACTAAGATCATTAATATTTATGTCTTCCAAATGGTCTAAATCAATATCATACTTAATGTTCAAATCTCTATTTTCATTAAACATACCTTCTTTTATTATACCTTTTCTGTACTCAGATAATTTCCTTTTATTTATTAATTTAGTCATCGCAATTTCATGATATATCCAAGGCGACTCAGTATTATTAATAGTGTCTTTTGTATTAAGTGAATTAGGAGTATTGAGAAAAATAACACACTCGCTTTTATCTAGCATCTTAGTAAGAGCAGTTGAAAGCATCATATGCACATGACTGGTCGAGTACATAACCTTTTCGTAACTATATGTTGATTCCTTCCCATCAAGTCGACAGAAATTATAATCAATTTCTTTTTGTAGATCTAAAGAATACCCCCAAACGCATGAATCTATAAATACTGTTAATCCGAAATTGCTGTAAAGCCAGCCAGCTAAACCTTTTGCCATTTTTTCATCTTTATGAGAGTGTGAAATAAAAATGTCCGCATCTATTTGAGGGAACCAGTGTTCTTGTAAATTAGTTCCATTTATACTACCATTAGTATCAAAATATTTATCTAAACTATTTCGCACCACAATTTTACTTTTATTATAGATTTCTTCTCCCAATCTTTGATAACTACTAAAACTCTCATTAGATGATAAATTGAACCCTGCAAACACTATTAACACAACCTTTTATATTATTAATATATTAATATTACAAAATTATGTAATTTTACTCAAATATTCTCTCCACAAATTCTTTAAGATAACTTTTGAGTAGTAACATCATAAACAGTTCCAGTTTCAATTTAGCACTCAGTCCAACAGTTGATTTCAGTAATTCTTTATTATAAGATAAAGAGAAGGCGCAGGTGCTGTAACACCTACACCTTCTAATCACCCGTATGAAGAGCGGCAAGCATTATATTGTGTAAAGTAATCACTCAGTCAGCCGGTCATAGCTAGGGGTGATTACTTTTTTATTCTAAGGATTAATACAGTTCGAGGTAAAGCGTTCCTCAAACTACTTATCTTGTCCCAATCAGCACTTTAGAAAAATGAATCGCTGAAAAACAGTAGCTGCTTGTTGACGAGTAAATGCACCTACTGGATTACTCCCATCAAATAAGCCCTTTTCTTTTGCCCACTTCCATGCATCTTGATGTGAAGAAGCAACATTATCTCCTTTGGCATCTGCCTTATCTGCTTATAACTTATCGATTTCCTTTTGTTGCTCTTCGATTAGCTTCTTAAGTTCATTATATTGACTCACTATTAATCCCCCTTATATAGCTAACTATCCTATTCCCAATTTGAACATTTCTCAACATTTTGATTTCCACTCGTAAGGTAAGCCTATGGTTGATAAACTCTGGGTGTTATATTTTTGTTAGTCGAGCTGAGAAGACTTAATTTTACGCTTCCTAAGTAATGGGTCGAATGTATCCCCAAAGTGGACTTTCACCTCCTAACTAGTTTCATACCTGGCACACATTTATAAGCACCTACACATAAAGTGCAGATGCTTTTTTTCTGTTTCTCTTCTCAACCTTATCAATTTTATTTTAAGTAGGATGAGATATTTGATCAGTTGTCTGTAGTATCTAAATCAGATACCGTCATCTAATAGTAAGATGGGTGTTTTTCCTTTATAAATGAAGAAGCTCTATATCCAGTTTTTCATTAGCTAAATAGTGTGAGTAAACCATTCCTGCAGGTAATTGTCGTATTTGTATGTTCTCTAACCCGAGAGCATCTAACATTTCAATATTGACATATCCCTTGACAATAATATTTTGTTGTTCGGTTGGCATCAAAAAACAGTTCTTAATATCTTGAATTCCGTGGTCATTAACAAATTTTTTATAAGACAACTGATAGAGGTACTGCTTTGTAATATCGCCAATTCCTGGTTGTCCTCGTAGTTTTTTTCCTTGCTCAAGTTGAATATTATAATATTTGGCATCAAATATAATGAACTGATATAAGTTATTCCTCTTAGTGATTGACACATGGTCTGGAACGAGGGTTTCCTTAGCGATTTTTTGAAACTCAGAATCATCATGCTTATAGCCATTCCACTTTGGTTTATCTATTAGTGAAATGAGCAAGTCACTAGGATTGTATCCATCTGCTAAAGAAATAGGGAGTGAGCCAAGTGGGGTCTGCAATTGATTGTCCAGAACTTCCGCACACACTTTTTCCCATACCAAATTAAAACTGTTTGTACCAAACATAGTGAAACAATCAATATCTGCAAGACCGCTACTATGCGCAATATAGGCATATATCGTCTTCAGTAATAGCTGCTTTCTTGTATTAAACTGCAAATTCAATTCATTCTGTATACGGTAAAGTATATAATCTATTTCTTCAAAATCATCTAGTTCTTCATCAGACACTTCAACCGGTAGTATGTCAAACAAATCCAATAAATCAGCATCTTGAAGTTCTCTTGAACAAATAGAGATAATTGATTCGTGGAGCCTTTTAAAGTAATCAAAATCATCATTAATACGTTTTTGTGTAAACATTTCTATGTAATATGGGCGATTATTGCTGATATAAGTAAAGGTCTCATTTATCGTCTTGTCCCACAGTATTTCACCCGAACCATTAGTTTCAATTATATCTTGTGTATTCGTGTAAGCGCCATTTTCATGGTAGTCATTTAATAGATAAATCATCACTGAGAGTAGGTTAAATGAATTACCTTCTTCGCTATCATTATACATTCGAATAATTTGTTCCTTGGAATTATATCTTTCCAGAACTTTTATGATTTGCTTTAATTCTGTTTTAGGAGCAACGTTACTTATATATTTCGGATAGCATTTTAAGATGCAATCTGAAACCGTAATGACACCCACAAATGTAAAAACATAAAGAAGCTCCTTTTCTCCAACTTCAACATCGATTACTTCAATATCTTTATCGATTAGGTCAGACATATCCTTCTGCACATCAGTTGCTTTTACAGCTTTCAAGACACCGTATTCCTTCAGTTTTTTTATGATAGTAACGGTCTTTTCAGCTGTACAATCAAAAATGTTTCGTAGGTTTTCCTGTGTATATCGTTTCTGTTCACGTACAAACTTGGATTTCATTATTTATACTCCTCTACAGATTCAGCAACTCCTGCTATAGCCGTAGCCCTTGGAAACTTCTCCCTAATCTCCTTACAGAAAATTTCTACACCACGCTTATCAAATTCTTCGCAAATGGAGGAATATTTCGTTGTGTCCTTACATCCATCAAATAAAGATGCTCTTTTCTGTTTTGCAGCATCATCAAATAAATACATTAGAACTTTACTCTTGAAGGCAGAAATAAAGATATCAGCGTTAATTTTATTCCCCGCTCTTGGAACTACGACTTTTCTTGAAAGGAAATAAGGTCCTAATAGCTTATCCTCATTAATTTTATAAGAAGAAAGTGTATTATTGATTGCCTTACGCAGTTCATTCCATTCTATCTCACGAAGATAGACCTCGCTACCCATAGTAACAAAGTTCCCCTTAATGTCATTCTCATTATGATTTATACTAAGATAGTCAAAATTCCATCTACGTTTGAACGCAGTATCCATAGGGTATACACCTTGGTCAGCACTATTCATAGTTGCCCATATAAACATATTATTTGGAATTTTGATTTCAGAATACTCTTGAGGCTTACCACCTAATTCCTTAGCAAGGTACTTTTTAATATCCTCAGATGTTTGGATAGCATATTCACTAACATTATCGTCATCACGGTCTAACAACTGGAATACATCACCAAATACGGCTGCAACATTTGCTCTGTTGATTTCTTCAACAATTAATAAATATGGCTTAGGATTATCTGTCTGAGCATTTTTAAGTGCTTTAACATATGTCCTCATAAATGGGCCAGGGACATATTCATATACAATTTCACTAGCAGACTTTTTATTTGATATCAGATTTACATATGGCCTAATCGCTCGACCATGATTTCGTTCAACGCTATTATCACCACTAGCATTAGAGCCATCTTTTTTCTTAGTTTTAAACTTGTCATCATTATATAATCCCAGTAAAAGTGGTAGGCGAGTTAAATCACCCTCTTTAAACTTGTCATATAGCAAGTCATATTTTTCTTGGGCCGTCTTATCATCCAATAGAATAGATAAAACCCCCTTCTCATCTTCGCTTACAATATGATCATTTACAGGATCCAACATCGTAGGCTTGTAAGTTCCAACAAAGTTTGCATACGAATAGTCGGGATGGAAAGTCACACGCTCATACTCACCACCATTTTTAAGCAAGGTATCCTTATCTCGATTTAGTTCATAACTTTTACCTGTTCCTGGGGCACCAAAGATAATTCTATTATGTTGGAAATCTGATTTAATACTTGTCTTGTAAATACTTTCCACTGGGTGCACAAACAAGTCATCGCCGACAATAGGTTCAGCAACGTCCATATCGATATTGTATATTTTTAAATTTTTCAGGCGATTCCCGTACTTGCGAAGTACTTCCGGTTTAATAATTATATGTTTACCACCCGATGTGTCATCGTCTTCATCCAAGAATCCCCAACGCATCAGTATCATAATTGGCTTACAATCTGAATATTTATTAGCTTCTTCACTCAATGTTATAGGACCTTGATTTCTTAGTTGTCTTAATTCATCCAAAGTGTCTGTATAGTTACCACCCACATCTTCAAGTTTCCAAAGTAAAAATGCAAATTCTTTATATGTCAAATAACCCAAATCTAAAATAGCTCTAATATACAGTGCAGGGGGTTCCACATCAGAGTCACTTTCCGGACAGCCATAGTTGTGTCGACCAAACTTCACAGTTTCTAATGCATTCATTAATACATCCTGTATTTTATCAGTACTTTTTTCTGTAATTGCTTCATACATTTTTTTACCGGATTCAGTGATCCTTCTTCTTGACTGTGCGTTATTAATATCTTCCCAAACTGTGAAGCCAAAGTAAGATGTAATCTGTGCCTTTTTAGTATAAGAAGATTGGTATTGATCAGGGCCAATCATTTCCTTTAAACGTTCTTTATATAAGGTATTTGTCAACCAATCGTTAGCTTCATAGTATATGTGCAAAACAGATTCAATTTCGTTCAACAGTGCACTATTTTTGGGCATCACTATCTTCCCCATCCCATATCCTCCTTATAATTGCTGAATTAATGCAGTCATGATTTCTTTGATTAATTTTGAAGGTATACCCTCACCAATCGCTTTTCGAATAAAAGTTTCACTAGCCCAATCTGGAATTTGCCAATCAAGTGGCAATGACATAACAATCAACAACTCATATATAGATAAGACTCTGGCATCAGAGTATAATTCCTCACCTGATTCACTCCTGTACAATCGTCCTGGATGAACGCAAGCTAAAGATGAGATAACACCATTATTCTGTGTGATAGTTCTACATGGCATATCCCATTTCAATCTACGATAATGATTATGGTGGGCTTTAACAGGAATGCCATCTGCCTTTTGAGGATAATAAACTTCATTGTATATAGCTGATTTTCCTGTAGGTGTATGCATCATCCATTGCACTTGTTTCCAAGAATGAGTTGGAGGATAATGCCATTTTGATACCTCAAGACCTTCTTTACGCTTCTTCTCATAATCTGGAAACTTCTGCAAAGTAAGTTCCATTCCATCTCGTAGCTTAGGATCAAGAGACGGTAAATCTCCGATAGCTTCATAAAGAGTAATTTCTTGCTGTTTTTCTGGAAACTCCCAAGTATATGGCAAGTCGTTTCTGACAAGCAAGAATATATTCCTTTCTCTTAATTGAGGTACACCATAATCCTTTGCCATAACAAGAGGGTTCTTATTAAACCGATAACTGTCGCCAAGTTCCCTTTTTATATATTCAGGAATCAAAATAATTTCATCGCCGTATTTAATACGAGTAGTCAATTGTTTAGGAACATTTTCTAATAATACAAACTTGGGTTTAACCCTTTTGATTACATCAATTGCATACGAAATAAGCTGATTACGTGGATCGAATTCTAATCTTAATCCAGCCTCACTCATTCCTTGACATGGTGGTGTGGCTATTAAGAAGTCCACATTTCTTTCAATAGCTTCTTCAACAAGAGAACTCCGGATGTTATCGTCCGTAATGTCACCACAAATCATATGTGTATCTTTATATACATTTTGATAGAATCTAGCTCTATCTTGATCTATCTCATTAGCAATTTTTATTTCAATATCAAGTTCATTCATATAAGCTTCTGCAATTCCAACATTGGAAAACAGTGAAATACCATTTAACTTTCCCATCTCTTAATTCTCCTAGTCTATATTATCGAATACTTTTTTTACAAATAGTGGTGGTATTCCTTCGCCAATAATTCTCCGCAAAAAGGCTTCCGATGTGTTTTCAGGTATTGGCCAACTTTCTGGCAAACTCATGACAATCATTAATTCATATAGTGTCAAAACCCTTGCATCAGAATAGATTTCCTCGCCATTATCATCTACATATTCTATCTTTCCTGGATGAACATTGTTTTGTGATGAAATTTTTCGGTTATCCATGGTTATGGTATAAGCAGCGGTGTTCCAATTTTGTCTTTTGTACGTGTTACGAAAACCCTTTACAGCTTCCCCATTAGCCTTTTTAGGGTAAAATACCTTATTATCAAATGCGGTACATCCAGTAGGAGTATGTTGCATCGCTACAACCTGCCTCTTTATATGATGGGGAGGAATATGCCATTTTGAAATATTAGCGGCAATTTCCTGGCGCTCATAAAAATGAGGAAAGATTTCTAACAATTCCTCTTCTGAGATGTCCTTTATATAGGGATCTAATTTCGGTAAATTCCCAATTGCATCTTGCATAGTCAAAATTTTCGAATCCTTATTTGGGAGCTTCCACTCTTTTAGGTTTTCAGTTCTACGCGTCATTAAAAAGATTGCTCGTTCTCGTGTCTGTGGAACAGAGTAATCTTTTGTGTCGATAATATATTGGGAAATCTTGTATTCAGATTCTAACTCTTTTTTTAGTAAATTAGGAATTAAAACTTGCTCTCCATTTACTTCTATAGAGGTATTTAAAAACATGGGGACATTTTCTAAGAACACATATTTGGGTTTAATCTCTTTAACAGCCTCAATCACAGGAATTATAAGCTTGTTTCGCTCATCATCATCTTCTTGCGGTCCAGCGGTACTCATACCTTGACATGGAGGTGTCGCCATTATGATATTTACACCAGTTTTTATACTTTCTTTCACTATATCATCGAAGACATTTTTATGAGTTATATCCCCACAAATCATGTGAGTATCAGGATATATTTGTGAATATAGTTCAGCCCTTCGTTCTATAAGTTCATTGGCAACGGGAACCTCTATGTCCATGTCTTTAAAATATGCTTCCGCTACACCAATATTAGAAAATAATGATAATACTTTTAATTTATTATTCTTTTTATGGGTTACTGATAACATAACGGAATCTTGTTCTATAAATTCGAAATAAAGCTTCACAGCCTTTTTTATCTGTGATCGTACAGAACAAGAAAGCTCTTGATATGCCGGTTCTTGTTCCAATTTAAACTGATAAACAATATCATTAAACCAAGGCAGGATTTTATCTGCCCTTTTCATCCTCGAGACTGTATTGCTTATAGTGGCTTTAGAATAATTCTTATTGTTAGTCAACCAAATTCTATATCTATCTAAATTTAAGTTCATAGTATCATCCTTCTTTTACGCACATACATAATAGCTTATATTTATATTAATAATACTATATCATTATAATTGGCGTCAATAACTTGACGCCAATTATAAAATTTTAACATTTATACAACTATTAATAGAATAAGAAGTTATTCTTTCTAAAATAGACAAGTGATCGTTATGTTCGAAAGTTCCCCATAATCCCTTACAATGAAGCTTTCTTAAAATATTTAAGCGCTCAAGTTTAATCTATACAGATTCCCTTCTTAAACGATATGTAATCATGTTTTTTTACAATATGAAAAAGTAATAGGATAGCAAAACTATAAAAAATTTCTAGGGGTACCCAGTATTATTTTTGTTCTATTATCTCAGAAAAAGAGCCCCGGGGTAGCCATTTAAAATTAGCCTAAGTTTTACAATCATTACGTTTACCACAAGCAATAGCCTTCAAATTATATATCTAGTAATCTATGTTCCAGGTAAATCTTACCTCAAATTAATCTAGATAGGCCCTTCAAATTAATCCCAATCTATTAACAAGCAATTGACACTATTATTCCAGAGTAGCATTCTTGCAATTCCTTGTTACATTCAAATAAAAAGCAACCATCGGAGGAATTTAACTATCAACACTCTCGATAAATTAACTATCAAACTATTACTAGCAACTACATTCCACGAGTAAGAAGTTAGCTTTGTCGTAAATGAAATTTTCAGCGGCTCTGAAACTTACCGTATTAAACCATCTCCAATTGAAGAGCATTCCAGTCCGTTCACCACAAGATACATATCATTGCTTGAGAGTCATGCAGAGTATCTAACACAAGAACACTTTGTCGTATTAGGGGTGAACATAAAAATCAAATCCTATTCCGTGTAACCATGTTTATTGGCTCTCTCGATTCTTAAATCGTAAATCTGCGCGAGGTGTGCAAGAGCGTAATCAAACACAGCTGTGCAAGTTTCAATCGTATGTCACAATCATCCCTCCGTTCACACAGCACCAGTCCTGAAGACATTCAAGTAACAGAGCGATTATAGGAAGCTGGGATGAAATGCTTCCTTATAACAAAAAAAATGTTAGACCAAACTTGTAAATGGTCTAACATTTTTTGTCCCAGCCTCATGTTTAAAGAAATGAACGAACAACCTCAGAAATTATTGCATTTAAAATTGTAGCAATAAGTGGATTAGAAAGCAAATTTCAATCCTATTTTTTTGGTAAATGTCAATAAACATAATTGTTACTTTCTTATTCATATAATTTTTCCTATGATATAAAGAAACAACTTTATCTTTAATCGAAACATAAGAAAGATTTTAACATAGTATAAAGGAGTGAATAAGTATGCTTTCATCTGGTGAAAGGATTCAAGCTCTACGAAAAGAAAAAAATCTCACACAAGACGAACTAGCAATAAGGCTAGAATGTACCAAACAATCTATCTATCGATATGAAAATAACCAAAGCCAAATGGATACACATACATTAATAAAAACTTCCGATTTTTTTGAAGTCTCGACAGACTATTTGCTCGGGAAAAGTAGTCAAAGACGTAGTGGAGCTGATATCTTCAGCAATCAGTCTGCTACTTTTTATGATGAAGATTATTTTTGGATTATAGAAGGCGGTAAGAGTTTTGACGCTCATACCCGTTGGGACGGTTTTACAGCTGACGGAAAAGAGAAAAGAGTACCCCGACCAATAATTCCAGAGAAAGCATTCGAACTATGCAAAAAGTTGTACGGACCACCTTTAATAATTAATACCGATAAAGATGTCAGTACTTTTATTAAAATTGGTGGTAATGCTTTAATTAGGGAATCTTTATGTAAAGAATTCTTTCCTAAATTTATGGAATCCTTTGTTATGGATAGCTAAAAGCCTTACTGATCCAATAAGATTCCAATTAAAAAAAAGTCTATTAAATTTTTCCGCGCTACCTGGTTTATTAATTTATGTTAAAAATCGAAAAAGTAGCCCAGTGTAGTCATTTCGCTACCTCTGGGCTTTTTTATATGAAACTAGGCTGTAAATAGCCTAGACGAAGTATTAGGCAATAATTTAATATCAGATTTCCTTGGCAATAACACAGGATTGATTCCTTCTTTACACAGATGCTCCCTTATAAACTCGTTGAATCTATCCTTAAGAATTTCATAGCTCCGCTCGCTATATGCTCCTCTGAATCGTTCTGGTACGCTCTCAGAATCATTTCGGATTAACTGTAATGCATTAGGAAGAGAGCCAGCAGATTCTATAAATGTAAGGACTTCAAGTGCTTGGTCTTTCGTTTGTTGTCGTTTACCTTCTATACCATTAATCCGCTTCGCGGCCTCATCATAAGTGTAATAATCACCTACCTTAATGTGACGTGCATGCTGCGCTTTTAACACTTCAAGTGCAATATCCTCTTTAAACAGGCCAAACAATTCACTCGGCGCAATTTCGTACTTATTACATAAGTATCTTGTGTCTAAGCATTGGTACTCAAATCGATACAACCCACTTGCGTCTTGTTTTAATGCTTCAGAACTATTCGTTTTTGTCAGCTGATCACCTTTATTATAGGCATTAATTCGTGAGCTCTTACACTCATTGTAGGTACTTCCTTGCTTCTGTAGACTTTTAAACCGATATGGAACTGGTCCTTTGCTTTCAAGTACTGTATACAGTTCCACATGTGAAGTATAGAACTGTCTTGCATAATCAACACGAGATAGATTCCATTTTCGACTCTTGATTGAGAAGTATGGATGGATTGACAGAAGCACTTCATTCAATGCCTGCTTTAGATCCTCTACATTCTCCTTACTACAGTGGAATAGCTCAATACTTGGAACCCCTTTTAACAGTTCAGTAGGATTAATCTCAATAGCTATGCTGTATTTATTACTGTTCTTCTGCCTTGTGATGTTGATTGCCCTCACTCCAGGTTGTTCAAGTGGATTAGTGAGCTTACAGAAGTTATTCCTAAACTGTATTTCCTTTCCTAGCTCCCTGCTCAATAAGTCAACAACTGAATAAGCAGTTGTTAATCTAATCTCAAATGTATCAATCATAACTTCCCCCTCCCTCTAGTTTCCCGCTGTATTTCGCCCTTCTTTTAAAGTTACTTATTGATAAGTCGTATATAAACAATTATTGCAAAGTTTTCTTGCACTTTTTAACACTCCGTTATACAAAATGAATCTAACGATTTAAGTAATGATGAATATTGCGATTTTCCATCCTCATCCAACCGGTTCAATAATACGTAAAGTTCAGATACACGATCTAAAACCTCTGTAGGCAGTGCATTCTCTTCCACAAAGTAAGTAAGCGGCTGCTCCAAAACCATAGCAATCTTAAGAAAGTTCTTGACCTTCAGCTGAGTTTTACCACTCTCAATACGCCAATAGGCATGCGAGTCAATTCCTGTACGCCTTGCCATTTCCTCTACACTGTAACCTTTTAAGCAACGAGCAGACTTTAGTTTGCCATGATTGAACTGCATAATATGACCTCCAGTTAAAAAGTTCTTCAGATTCTTATTACGCCGGATACTTTGTATATTCACAACAGTTCACTATACTTTTCACAAAATTTTTGCCAAACTATTAAATTACCTAGCAATTCATGCTTTCTCTACATAAAGTACAAATATTATATGCAACTATAGGATGAAGCTAGTTGCCATGGGGCAGCAATCTAATGGGGGTTTGCAGTAAATATCAAAACCTTGAATTTACAACGTTTTCGCCGTTTTTATATATATACAATTTTCCGACCGTTCAACCTAGTATTTTTTGTTTTTTGCTCATAGATTTTATCTTTTGATTGCTCGTTTTTCACACTTCCTGACGACTTACTAATCTGAAAATCTTGCGCTAATTTCTGGCTTACGTTTTTCCATGCTTCCAATTCCTCAACTAGCTCATGATGCTTCATGATGAGTTCATAGTAATGCATTAATGTATGAGCATCTCTTACACCTTGACCATTTTCCAATCTTGCTAGTCGTGATTCGCTTGTTTTCATCTGACGTGCAAGTTCTGCCCTACTCATTTGATGCTCTTCACGTAGCTTCTTCAGTCTAGCCCCCTCAATTCTCCACTTTTCTTCTTTTACTTTGTTTACTTGCTTCATGTCTATTACCACCTTCTTCGAATTTTTGAACAAAAAAATAGCCCACTGCTAGCTAAAATTGACAGAATAACCCCTTTTACTTAAAGCGGGTCATTCATCTTCAATTCTTTGCGCTAGCAACGCGCTTATCTGATAGTGGCTTTATGAAAATTTTTATCTTCTGGTAACAATCTAAGCTACCTTTTGTGTACTTTTATGATATAACAAGTCATTTTGATTTAGCAACTAAATTTCACTATCCCCTATTTAAGATATGTTGACATAGATCAATAACCATTTTACTATTAATATAGACAACCTGAAATTGTCTCCACACTTACGATAATCGCGCAACCAAAGATATGCGCATAAGAGAATTATGAGTCAGCGATAGAACTCTATATCATCTATCGTTCATTCATGTAGCAGAAAAACTGCTTCCTTATGTTCTTATTTTTGGTTGCTTTTTTAATTCACTGAACGACAAGAAATTAAAGGAGAATGTATAGGAGAATAGATCAGATGAGAATCGAATTGGAAATGCCTGAAGGATTAGAAGAACAATTAAGAAATATTGTTTTAGATACTGTTAAGGATGCTTTCAATACATTTGTAGGACAAACGACAGCAAAGGAATGGATGAGCATTAAAGAAGGTGCCGACTATGCAGGTGTTTCTTTTAATACGTTTAAGAAGTACCGTATGTTGGGCTTAAAAGTATGCGAGATAGATAGTGTTAAGCGTGTATCAAAAGCTGAAATTGATAACTTCCTAACCCGTAACAGTTATTAAGAATTTTATCTATAAAAAATAACTGTGCAAGATTTGTAAGGTTTAAATCTACATTCTGTTGATATCCAAATTTCAATGTGATATATATGAAATGTCAAGGTTTACAGACTATTGGCAAAGTAGATTTAACCCTCATATTCTTGCCTCCGAAAAGGGAATGGAGGGAATTATCATGGCTAAACAAAAATCAACTACAATTGAAAGTTATACACGGAAAGATGGACAGAAACTATATCGCTTTAAGTTCTATGTCGGCTTAGATCCTTTAACTGGAAAAGAACAACGAACGACACGGAGCGGTTTTAAAACTAAGAAAGAAGCAGAATTAGAACTTGCACGCATCAAACTTGAAATCGGAAAAGGCACGTTTCGAAAAATGCAAGTCGAGACCTATCAGGATATTTATGATTTATGGGTTAAGCATTATGAAAATACAGTTGAAGAAAGTACGTTTGTGAAAACAATTGGTATCTTCAAAAATCATTTATTACCCGCATTAGGTCAGTATAAAATTGACAAAATGAACGTGGATATTTGTCAACATCATGTAGATGCTTGGGCTAAAAAACTAGTCAATTTTCGTATGGTGAAGTCTTATGCTGCAAAGGTTATGGATTTTGCCATCAAGCGTGGCTACATTCAGACCAACCCCTTCACTTTAATAGATATGCCTAAAGGTAGCAAAAAGTCGCGAGCCGACAAGGAAGATAAAATCGAGAATTTTTATACGCGGGAGCAACTCATTAAGTTCTTGAAATGCATGGAGCAAGAAAACAATTATAAGGCCTTTGCTCTGTTCCAACTCCTTGCATATAGTGGCATGCGTAAAGGAGAAGCACTGGCCCTCACCTGGAAAGACATTAATTTTAAAACAAATGAGATTCACATCAATAAGGCGCTTTCACGCGGAAAAGACAATAAGCGCTATGTAAAGGATACTAAGACTGGTGATTCTCGTTTTATTAAAATGGATACCCGAACGATGAATATCCTATCTGAGTGGAAAAAGCTACAAAAGAAAGAATACTTTGCGTTAGGGGTAAATACCACGCAACCGAAGCAACTAGTTTTTAGTAATGAGAATAATGACTTAATGCAGCCTACAAAGACGAGAACATGGCTAGAGCAAATTCTGAAAAAATATGATTTACCTAAAATTACGACGCACGGCTTTCGTCATACTCATTGTTCGCTTTTATTAGAGGCGGGAGTAAACATAAAGGAAGTCCAAGATCGCTTAGGTCATTCGGATATCCAAACAACGATGAACATTTATGCGCACGTTTCCAAAAAAGCAAAAGAAGAAGCCATCAATAAATTCGATAGCTTCATGAGTATTTAAAAGCGAATCTTTAACATCGGTTTTAGCATCGGTTTGTTGAAATTACTTGCGATTTAATGAAATAGTGCAAAATAAAAAACCCTTGAATCCAAGGGTTTTGATGCTCATTGAAACTCAATGAAATTAAAATATGGAGACGGTGGGAGTCGAACCCACGTCCATACAATCGTTATTATAGCGTATGGTTGTATCGCTCTATGTAGCGTCATTTGAGACGATGATATAAGCGTACTACCGGACAAGCTCCGTTCAATAGTCGTACATTGCATAGTCGACCTTCTTACGCTCCATCATACGTTAAATGGAAACGGTTGTAAAGACTAATCCGCATACCACATATCATAAATTTCGTTAACTACCGCCGCCATCTCATATTCGTTCTTCATTCGCCAAAAAGCGTAACTCAATTCCGCTACCTCCTTTTGCGAATAATATAAGCCATTGCAGCCGCCATAACTCCCGATTCTATCGGATAACATGTTTGAAATATCGAAAATTACTCCGCTTCTATTTCCGTTTAATCCTAATTCTTTCCGGACTTGGTTGCTAGTTAAATTACGTGTGTGCATCGTTATAACACTCCTTTACGGACAAAGTATAACGCCTCAACTCCGTTTATACCATCCGACTTTTTACAGTGACTCAACGCGTTATTATGCGAAAAACGTTCAATTGTCCCAACGTAAAATTAACGCAGTTTAAACGAATCCAATCGACCAACTACCCGCTTATCCGATTCTCGATGCGTCTGAGGTCGAATCTGCGAAGGTTATCCGGCTAGTTTCGAAAAATTATAGCGGAATTTTTTAGAGGTTGCGATAGTTCTACGTTAAGGGTACGTCCTGGGTAAACGTTAGAAAATCGGCGTGTTTTCAATTTGGTGCTTACGATTCTCGGACAGCAGATGCGACCGTACAGAATATGGCGCTTGGGAGTCAGCGGATTTGAGCACAAAAAAGGCGACCAACTCCGATAGCTGATCGCTTTACTTCGTTTAGTTATAAGCTGAAATCTTCTAACGTTGCGTCTATTTCATCGTTAGTAATACCGATATACCTTAACGTAATAGACGGAGCCGCATGATTGAACAGCTGCTGCAGCATCGCCACGTCTTTATTCCGCTTGTAATGATGATAACCGAATGTTTTCCGCATTGTGTGCGTTCCAATATCATTACGTCCTAAAGCGTCAGCAGCCTTTTGTAGCGCTCTATACGCCTGTGTAGTCGATATATAGCCGTTTCCCTTACGACTAGCAAACAGATACTCACCGCTATCCATACCGCGTGTATACTCCTCTATCTCCTGGCGCAAAGCCTTCGGAATAGCAAAGCGCTTTGACTTCGCTGTTTTCTGTTCCTTAATCGTTAGATGCGTCTTACCTCTAATATCCGATACTTGAAGCGGTACAATATCGCTTACTCGTAAGCCGGTATTTATTCCGAAGTTAAACATAAATACGTCTCTAGCCGTTGCATATCTCGATAAAGCCCAACGCATATCCGCGATTTCTTCTGCCGATCTTAACGGCTGTACATTCTTTTCATTCGTCATAAATACCGCTCCTTTTCATACGTTATCGTACATTTGATGTATTATAACGTTAGTTTATCGTAAGGATGCGCTATTGTCAACGGTTTGAATGTATGAAAAGATACAATATCGTACATATAGACGTCTGACCTCCGCTATAATCCGTATATGTAAATTGTCAGACTTCGATTTGTTTTCGGAGGTAGACACGCGCCAGCACCGTGCAGCCGATGTTTTACGTCAATTCTCGGAAATATACGGAATCTCAATCGCTCACCCATCGCCTATAAATGCGCATAAAAAAAGAGCGGCAGCAACCGAAGTCACCACCGCCATTATAACACTTTAGTACGCTAAATCGTTGAATTACCGCCATTTATAGCGCTTTAGTACGATAAAGTATCGACTATTTAAATCGTTGTTGCAACGCTGCCAACTTCGCAGCAACCGCTGATTCATCGACTTTCTCGCTCTTAACTTCGATTTCCGCTTTATCTACGAGCATACCTTCCGCTTGCATATAAAGTTTCATCATCGAAGCATTACCCGCCTCACATTCCTTCAATAAAGCCGCCATTACTCGCGTACGATTTTCCGCTAATAACTGCGTAGTTACTGCTGCTTTGTATTCGAGCATAGCCGGTAGCTTGCGCCAGTTGCGTAAAGTGCGGTCAGTTACCTCTAATTCATTCGCAATATCAAGCATACTCTTACGCTTGGAAGGCGGTAATAAATCGTTCTCATACATAAGCTCCGCTGCTTGCGCCTGTTGTGGTGTTAAATCCTTTAAAATATCGTCTAGTTTACGTTGTACCATAGTTCCATCTCCGTTCTTTTTTGTTGGTAATAATCATCAAAGTTGCCGTCATAGTCGCCGGTATATCGTTCTTTATCGTAGACTTTATACGGAACTTCTGACGCAATTCCTAAAAACATATCCGCTAAATTCGTATAATACATACGGCTGTTACCCGTTTGAGTGATTCGTAGTAATGACACCAAACCGGTGCAAGTAGCCGATAATACGACGTCTTTTGCCTCTGCTGCAACGTTTAATAATGCGATCCATCCGTTAACTTTATCGGATTCCCCAATCGCTACAACGTCCTTAGCTGTTAATACTAGCGCTGCATAGTCGGTCAAATAGCGTTGAATGTCCGGTAATACAGACATATAGGCTTGCTCGCCCCATACGTCACTCACTGGCGGAAATGGCAACTGACAATAGCCTCGCTCCATATTCGCGGCATCAATCTCGATGTCCAATCGCTCAATATCCGCCTTTAACTCCTCAATCGTTGGTGATCGTTTCATTTAATCGCCTTCCCTTCGTCAATATAAAAAGCAAGCACTCGGTTAATGAGCGCCTGCCTTTTCGTTATTCCTTAACCACGTTGCAACCGCTCACTCTCGATTGCTTTCGCAAGTGCCATCGCGATTTTATCGATGTCAGCGTTCTCTCGGACTACAGTTCCGTGCATATTGACTGTAATACCTCCGCCTAGTCCGCTAGCTCCGCCTTTACCGGAATACTCTTTGTTTTCCTGTGCCGTTAATATTCGTTCTCCCTTATGAAGTCTAGCAATATAATTATCCTTATTTACGTAATCAAGGCCGTGATAATGCGAGCCATCTACTGTACCGGCACCAATAGCTTTCCCTACCGTAGTTACAACCGTACTAATTCCACTCGTTACCCAATCCGGCAACTTAATTCCGGCAATAACGTCTGCGAATTTGCTCAGATAATCCTTAGCGGTATTTGCCCAGCCCCCGACTTTCTCGAACCATCCGGCAACGATTTCTAGCACTCCGCTAAGGTTGTTAAACGCGTTCGAGAATGCAGTAGTAACGAACTCCATTAACGGAGCTAGAATATTCTTCCATACTACCGTAACGACTGCGCCTAAAACCTCGAATAGACCGCCAATCATCGTTAAAATCGGCTTAGCGATTGCCCATAAAGTCGAGAATAATTGCATTACGAAGCTAAGAGCTGGCGCGATGATGTTATTAAATGCAATTTGAGCGTACTCACCGACAACTTTTAACATCGACCATAATCCCGAAAAGATCGGCTGTATAAGCGTCCAGGAGTTGGAGAATACGTCAGAAATAACGGTCCAACCATTAGCAAGCGCCGTTTTCACGATTGAGAATCCGCCTTGTAACTCGCTGAATTTAGCTTTTACTTTATCGACAATACCGGCTACCTTTTCCGCAGTACCGCCTCCGAATAGCGAATCTAACAATCCACCGGCTCCTCCGGTCTTAAAGGCGCTCCATAGCTCCATAGCCTTCGATTTAATTCCGTCGATTACTCCTCTAAACGATTCGCTGTTGTCGTATAAGGCTTTGAGGCCAACGGCAGCTCCGGCAATACCGGCAGTAATTAACGCTAACGGATTTGCAAGTAACGATAGCGTCCCGATAATGTTTAAATCGTTTTCTAATGTATTCATCTCGTTCATTCCTTTCGTTTTATAAATAAAAAAGCGCAATTTTATAGACCGCTTGCGCAATGGCGGTTAGTTATACGCTTTCCACACGTACAACAACAATGGGGGAATTTTACTACGTCGACATACCAAAATTAATCGTTGGTGCGGATTTCTCCGCATAATATAAAAAGCGCTAGTCGTAATTAAACGAGCGTAGCGCTTGGAATTAAACTTCTTCCGTTTCTTCTTCCGTTTCTTCTACTTCTTCTTCGACTAATACCGGCCTACGCGATGCTAGCGCCAACTCTTGCTGCTTGATGTAAGCCGCTTTTAGTCCGCTATAAAATTTAATCGCCTCTAAGCCTTTGTACGTGGCGTAATCATAAACAATCGCTAAATTATGTGCGTCAATACGGAAGTCTGTTAAATCGACCGTTGTAGGGTCAAATCCTTCGGGTAATCGTTGTAATAAAGCCTCGTCTCCGCTGATGATAGTACCGTTTTCGTGATTGATAATTTGTAACATTAATAATCGTCTCCATTCGTATGTGTTTTTTATTAAAAGAGGCAGCACAATGGCTGCCGTAACTCCGTTTATTCCGTTGGTTGTTCTTCATTATCGGGCGTGTCGTCCGGTGTTTCCTCGACGATGCTCTCTGCTGCTCGCTTGACGCTGGCATACATAACTCGCGCTTGATCCGTTTGCAATCGTTTAGCTACATCAAAAGCTACGGCTACGTCGTCTTTCGTGATCTCACCGTTTGCAAGGCGTTGTCTTAGTCCGTTTTCGAGGACTCGGTAATTAACCGTCTTGCCTCCGTGTGCTGCTTTTGTTGCGTTGTATACGTCTAATTGCTCGTTATATCTGCTCATATTATTTCCCGTCCTTTGCTGTTGTTTTTGTTTTTACCGTTGGCGCTACGTCAATATACGTATAGTCGTGAGGTTTTTGTCCGTGTGTGAACTGCGACACTTCCTCTAATACCTTTCGAACGCCAGCTACGACGCCTACTGCGTTATGAATCCTCGCATTATCAGTCGGATGATTCTGTAACATGATGTGTGGCGTTAATCCTCGTTTGTGGTTACCCTTCACATGCTCGGCAATTTCCTCGTGAATTGGCTGATATGCCGCTGAGTATTCTTTTCCGTCTACGATTGCGCTTAAAATCAAATCGCGAGCAAGTTGTAACTTCGGATTGACTAGCTCCTCAAATTCCGTACGTACACCGTCCGCAAAATCAGGCTTATATCGTGCTACAACGTCAACTGATGAAATCTTTGTTTCGGGCATTGCTTGGTGTGCTAATCGTAAATCTCGCTCGCGTCGTGCGACTACCTCCCGCTGAACCTCTATGTCCTGGTCAATTTTAAGGAGTTCCGCCGTAACGTCTGTTCCTTCTTTTACCGACCGTGTGAACGTGATTTCGTACTGAGTCTGTAACTCAGTTAATCGAGAGCGTGCTGCCTGTGCATCTAATGAATATTGTGCAAACTTTTCTGCTCGCTCGTGTTGCTCTGCTTTGAAATCCTCTAATAATTTGTAATCTTGAATTTTAATTGTCATTGTGTTTTAATCCTCTCGTTTTTAAAATTTGAATGAGTTTCTCTAATTTAGTGATAATAAAAAGCCTCCATCGAGGTAAAACGACGGCAGGCTCTAAATTTAACTCAAATAATTCGATTAACATTTCCTCGCTACGTCCAATTAGTTCACGCGTATCGGTAACTTCCTTGCGATATATAACCGGAATTTTTGCGCTTACTAGCTCACGGTATATCGTTTGGCTATCAGTCTGTATTTCCGATACTTTATACTCCGCTAAATCGTCGAGCATATCGTCAATTTCGAAAGGCTTTGCGATTTCTGCGATACAATTCCAAATTCCTTGCTCGTCTGATTCGTATAGGATCATCGACGTAAAATCGACGTCATAAATTTTAACGATTGAAACTAGCGCGAATCGCATAAATCACTACTCCTTATCCCTTTTGTTTGCATAATAAGGCGGTCGGTCATTGTCCGCTGGAATACCGTTCTTATTTAGCTTTCGAGGAGGTCGTTTCTTCCCTGGTCTTTTAAATTCTGACGAGTATTTTTTCTTTTGTTCCATCTTTAATCATTCTCCTTTAGTCGTTGTAAAAATGCTTTGCGCTCGTTAAACTCGATACTGCGCTTTTTCCTACTTGCTTTTTTCTTCTGCCAACCTGTCATTTTGCTAAGATTGATCGTTTTATTCGTTTTCTTTGCCAACTTTCCGTGCCTCCTGTGATTCCTAGCCGTAGAGTAATAAAAACCGCTGTTTCTTTCGATATTTGGTGCATTAATCTCGACACTAGACCAATTTATCGTCTATGACTTTAAAACGCTTAAATCGAATAAAATAGGCGAATTTGTTACCCTACTTTTCATACTCGCCCGATTCCAATTTCTGCAATACTGACTTAACGCCTCGATGCAAGCGAGCTGGAATCTTGAATTGTACTGCGTCGAGCTGTCCTTTACGTGTTGTGTAGGTAGCCATGACGTCAAAGTCTTTACGTTGTTTAATCTTACTGATTGCTATGTTATGACCGGCTCCTACGTACAAAATAAAAAAGCCAGGAATCGTCCAGGCTTCAAAATCGCGATTATTTGTATTAGACAATTTTCTTCACCTGCTTCGACTCTGTGTTACGATCTCGTTTATGGATTTCTGCCTCTGCTTTAAAAATCTCAAGCATTTGCTCCACTTCAAAATCCGTAATTTCTCGTCGAATCAATCGACTTGTGAACTTTTTAACGAATTTTCGATATAAAGCCGGTGTAAATTTCTTACTCGATAAAAAGAACTCGTGTACACTTCTATTTCTCTTTTGAGAATTGCAATATCTACATGCACAAACTAGGTTGTCAGGAATATTTGCACCGCCATACTCTACACTCGTAGGATATACATGGTCGTATGAGCGATTATCTTGCGTCAGTTTTACGTCACAATAAGCACAATTCGGATATTCTTCCGCAATTGCGATTAAATCCTTTTCTGTTACTAACGGAACTTTTTGGTCGGATGCTTTCGCGAATCGACGTACAATTTCTCGACGATATTCACCATTTTCAACGCGCTGTTTTGCTTGGCACACCTTGCACATCGTTAAATAGCCTGTTTTACTACTACTTTTCTTACGCATCTCATTTAATGGCTTTTCTTGGCCGCATTTTTGGCATTTAAGCATTATGCTCACCGCCTTCGATTTTAGCCAGTTGTTTCTTCGTCTGTTGCGCGATAATACCTGCTGTTGTGAACATTGCAAGACTGATAATTAACATTTTCCCATTCTCCTTTTACCTGTTTATTTTTATTAAAAAGCGGTATATTCCGCCTTAATGATTTCCGATTCGCTATCGCCTAATGTTTCGCGTAAATATCGAGTAAGCGTACGGTCGTTATCGTAAAGCATTCTCAGGTCGCTTAATATCGCATTCACATTCGTTTTTAACGTGATTAACGCGTTAGGATGGTCGTGAATGAGCCTACGTAGCATCGTATGAGCAGCAAAGGCGCTGTTACAATCGTTATACTCAAATGTCAGGTATTCCTCACCGTCCACAAAGGCATGTACGTCATACTCGCGATAAGCTACTCGCTTAGCTAAAATCTTAAATTCAATCTCTCGTTTTTCCATCTCTCATTCTCCTTAGTTAAATAAAATTTTAATCGCTGCGAGTTGTTTACCGTCACCGGCATAGACTGCGCGTGGATTTACAACAATTCGCTTTGTACGGCGGTCGTTCGGATTTTCAAAGAAACCGAATACTGGCTTGCCGCCGATTTTCACTTTGTTCATTGCTGTTTTTAACTTAGCTGCGTCTTTGTATTCCAGTAATACCGCCAGCTCGTCCAATGTCATTAACTCTATTTGCTCGTCAATAACTTCGTCAGGATTGTGACAAACTGCGTTACTGCCGAAATGTAAAAAAGGCATAATCGAATATACAAGCGCAAGCTGTGCAATCGTTTTGCCTTCGGATTTCTCATATAAATCGCGCACTGTATCTTTAAACATGCGCGTATATTTTAAGTCGGTTACTTCTTTCGGTGCGTCGCTGATACTGCCTCGGTAAAATACGGATTGATTGACGTATACTGCTCCGTCTTGCTCCGATAAAATACCTTCGCTGATAAAGCGCTCAAATAGCTGACGTGCGCGTCTCTCGCTTAGCTTAAACATTTCCTCAACGGCTTTACGGTCGATTACTCGTCCATTGTCATACTGTACGCGCCCCGTTTTCCACGCTGAGAAAGTCGCTAAATACATTAATCGCGCAATATCCGCAGCAACTAGTGAAGGGAATCGCTCATTAATCGTCCGAGACTGTTTAAAGAACGTAAATACAAAGCCGCCATTCTCCGCCTCGTGATCGCCTAATACTTTCTTGGATTCGATGAAACGTTGTTGCGCCTCTGTTCGGATTGGAACTAGCTCATGGCGGAATTTATCGCCTAAATACTCGCCCTCCAAATCGTACGGCTTATCGTCTACTACTACGAAATTGTGCTTTTGTGCGATTGCTTGGCGTCTTACTTTGCGATGTAATCCGTTGTATTCTTTCCCTGTTAATGCGTTTGTCATTGTAAATCTCCCCTTAATCCTTTTTATTGTGGTACTGCGGATATAACGCCAGGCGCTCCGCCTTCACCATGCGAATGTTTTGCATTTGCTCGGTGGTAACTTCTAACCGATCGACAATATAGTCGGGTATACTCCGCTCACCACTTTCAAACATTGCTACATATGTCTTTGAGACGCCGAGAAATTGCGCCAATGCTCGTTGTGATAAGCCGTAAAATGCTCGGTAGTCTTTTAAATCCGTCGGTGATAAAAACATTTGACGTCCCCCTAATCTTTTAAATTTGTGTACATTTGGTCACTAACAGACAAAATAAAAAAAGCCGCCCGTTTTGGACTGCCTTTGACTTCTCAAAATATATAATGACGAAATGATTTAATTATGGTGTTGCCTCTATGGCTCATAAAGATAAGCAAGCTAAACACTTAAAAAATGGTGCTTATTGAAAAAACTTTTCTCTACTTTTTAAGACATACATTTAGCGTAAAATATAGGTGCGACTAAAGTATGATTTTTTATTTCCTCACCTATATAGACAGCTAATCGGTTAAAAGTGACCATTCAAACAAAAATACTCCTTTTCCCTGCAACCCTCTAAGTAACTGAACGGTTATAATACAACCTTTTGTGTTAAATATCTTTCCTCACCTATATAGCCAACTAAACGCTTAACATATCGTATGTTAAATAAAACTATTGACTTTTTCTCTTTCCCTATTTTATATTAATACGTCATTTTGTGACCGTTTTTTTGATTCTTGATAAAACTTTTCTTACACTTTCATCACTTTTCCCTAGTTTTTCCGCCAAATAGTCTCTTTTTATGACCGCTGCTCCGTTCGCTCGGCAACTGTAATTAGTTAAATCTTGCATACCTCGGTCAAATTCGACGATTTCTAACGCCTGTTTCACGAACTCCACTTGCTGTTTTGTTAATTCCGATAGATGATCCTCGGTTAATTCCGGCAAAATGACGCTATAACTA
This sequence comes from Solibacillus sp. FSL R7-0682, assembly GCF_038005985.1. Taxonomy (NCBI): domain Bacteria; kingdom Bacillati; phylum Bacillota; class Bacilli; order Caryophanales; family Caryophanaceae; genus Solibacillus; species Solibacillus sp. FSL R7-0682. Next base: position 723,619 of record NZ_JBBOUI010000001.1, on the reverse strand, counting down.
TCGTCGGGGAAGTATTGTTTCACGAATAATTTAGCCGTACGCGCTTGGTTGTTCACTCGGTATATACGTTTCATGCCCTTACGTTCCAACTCCAGCTCTCCGAATTTAGTCGAAAATGCCGAATTGATATAACGGACGATTTCACGCTCTGATTTTGAGGCGTCTACGTAGCTTAGAGCGCGTTCTAGCGCTTGGACGATGTTTGCATCGACTTGTTTCGTAACGACGACACACGCCTTCTCTAGCTCGGTTACGCTATCTCGGAAACGGTGAAAGCCTCGGTACAGTCCTTGTAGGTCGTGGTCGTACACATTTTCGAGTATATCGTCGCGACTGGCGTCTATTTTTTCGAATAATGCTGCCGTTAGTTTAAAATATTCGGTTTCCTCGTTGTATTTTAAGACCTCTGCTCCGAAATCCATTCCGTATTGGTACTTTAAAACGGTCAAATAGTAGCAAAAATCCTCGTATTCTGCTCCGCGAGGTACTCCGTTGTATTCTTTTAGTGCAAATTCGCGTAAAACTTTGATACGATAGGACACGTAATACTCGTGTCGTGGTAAATTTATGCGAACGTGGAGCTTCACGCCATCGTCGATATGCTTGCGAGTTGGATCGTTCAAAAAATCGAATGTCAATCCGTACAAAATTTCATCAATTATTAGTCGGTCGCCGTTCTTTTGGTAGTTCTCGATGCGTGCTTTGAAGTCGTTTGTCATAGTATTTCCCTCCGATTGGTTTATGTATTTACAAATAAAGTAAGTAGGTTACTAAAAATAACTTGCTTTTACGTACCGAATACGGCAATTTATACCGCTTTTACGTACCACTTGACTTTTACATAATAACACAATATATTGTACTTAATGTACTATTTTAGCTAGAAAATACATATACCTTGTATATTCAGCAGTTACAGAAATCGTCTTACTCATCTTTATCTTATACTCTCCGTATACTAAAAGACCATCAATAATATATAGCGAGTAAGTAATCCGCCAATAAATAACGAAGTTATCCGCCTTTGTTCCGTGAAGTTGGTACAACTTCCTAAACACTTCTCGTATTCATTTTGCAAAGAACGCAAAATAAATCCGAGGGCAGTTATTATACCGTTTATATCGTACGATAAAAGAATTACAATAATAATGCAATGAGACGCGCCAGCGGATCATAGAGGCGTTAGCCTCGTATATAACCGCTTTAATCCGTTAATTTCCGTATCAAACGCTCATGCTCTGATAACTTTAATAAACGCCAATATTGACTCTTATGGAACGGAATCCAAAACGCTTCATCGGACGGATATTCCTCGGCTATCCATTCACTAGGTATAACGTCAATTCCTGCGTCATCTAAGCGGTTAAGTAACTGTTCAATCTTACGCAGCCTAATTAAATTACGTCTAATCTCCGAACTACTCGGATTGCCTAGCGCCTCCATTTCCTCGTCCGATATGCGGACTTGGCGAATCTTACGTTTCTTATGCTCCGGTAGTTTATCGCGTCCAAGCTTAGGAGAAGAAAAGAACGGATGATAGCCTCTTTCTTTGCTAATGTCGATGTAACTCCGTAGTAAATCACCTGTTACCGGATTAGCGAAGATAATATCGAATGCCGTTTCTTGTGTGACGGATAGCTGTCGGCATATTGTACCGATATTACTACCACCTAAGAATAAACGTAATACCTCCGATTCTTTTGTTTTTGTCATGTGAATATACCTCCCTGTTCTTATTTGTATTACATTATAATACATATCTATTTTCTGTATATACAAAAATACCTTGTGGGTTAAATGTATGTACACTAACGGAAAAAAGAACGCAGCTGCAACTACGTTCCTTCCTTTACGAATACGTTGGCGCATACTCGCTCGACGTTCAGCAAAACGTCTATGCCGTAACTGTTGGCGCAGTCTTGGCGATTAGATGACCGTTGGCGCGATCACCTTGCTATTAAACTATTATCTTTCCGAAATTACTTCTTCTAATGTTAGCGACATTTTAAAATCTCTTTTCCATCGTTTACTTACTACTTTACGTTGCTTGACCGACATTTCAATTTCCCCAGCTATATTACTAATAGGGCGTAATACCGTATCTAATCGAGCCATTTCGTCTTTTATAACGCGCCGCTTCCTTAGTGTTTCATGTAATTGTGTAACGAAACTAAGCGCAAATTCTTCCGTTGGCTCAACGCCTTCTAAATCGTGATATAAGTTACTAATCTTTTTATCCAATCGCGATACTTGTGTAATTAATAATGCACGTTGTTCATTTAATCCGCTTATAAAATCGTTAAATTTCGAATGATATTGACACATATTTCATTCCTCCTTTTACATGTTCCCCAATAAAGCACGCTATTTTTACTACGAAATTCTAAAATCGCCTTGCTGTGCGAGAGCTATTAAGAGTTGTTCCGCTGTAAAGCCGCTTAAATTCCCAATAATAGACGCCAGTTCATCCGTATAGACTAATGTAATGTCTTGATCGTTAATCATAAGCGTTGCTTCACGTTCCTCTTCACATACGATTAATTGTACACCGTCCATAATTTGCGTTGTTACAAGTGTTACTGCGTAATCCTCATCAAGTGCTACGTGTTCAATTTTTTGATCCATTCGTAAGTCCTCCTCATTCATTAATTATTCCTTAAATTCATATTATATGAAATTTATAACTAAGTCAACATAAAAAATGAATAAAATTCATAAATTATGATATATTATTAACAACTACATAAAAAGGATGATTTAAATGAATATTACAAAGAAGATTAAAATGTTGTTGGTCGAAAGAGATATGACAGCTACACAATTAGCCGATAAGATAGGGACGACTCAATCAAATTTGTCTAAGAAGATGAAGAATGAGAGTTATACAGTTGCGGACTTGGAGAAGATTGCAGAAGAATTGGGCTTAGAATTAGTTATAGAATTTAAAGAAAGTAAAAAAGCGTAAAGGCATCGTAGCCCTACGCTTTTTTCTTTTGATTTTTCTTTTTCATCGGAATTCCTTTTTCTCGAGCATACTCAATAATTTTACGTGCTTCTTCTGCAGCGCGTTCTTTCTTCGTCTTTTCCACAAATACACCTCTTTGCTATATTGCTATAAACAAAGCATAACCATTTTTATAAATTCTATTCATATATCCCCCACTGATGTCGTATCTTAAAGCAGTAACGGAATGACAGTGTTATAAACATAAATCACGATGGAGGAGACAAATTGACGAATAGGGAAGTGCGCAAGTCCCGCAGCGATAAGAAAAGAGATATACACCCAACTATTCTAATAGAATTAAAAGACACGATTTACAGAATCAATTACATCATTTCGCGACCGATAAAAGACATTTGCGAAGATGCTTGCCTACATGGCTTAAACTCGAAACGTGTACTCAATGAGTTGTCCCAATACTTCAAAAGAAACGTTCGTTTTCAAAATACAAGCTACATCGGCCACCTAGACAATCCGCCAATACAACGCATGTCCACTTCTTCTCACACCGAAAGGATCGGCATACGGTTTAAAGCGTTTGACTATGAAAATATATGTACGCTTGCCTATGCGCTCAACGTAACGCCATCTCGAGCAACCGCTCTACTTCTCGAAGCTAGTTTAATGGATTACGATTTCATAAATCCGTATTTAGAAAAACACCTCGCAAATACACTCGACGATAATCGCATGAAAGAATTGAAAAAGGTTATACGATTCCTCAACTCCAATAATCCGTATGATGAACGAATTTCCTGGCTCGAATTGCTTTCGTATATCTTCAAAGAAATAAAGAACGGCAGCGCTCCGGTGCATGATACGCTAGTTGATTACATTAATAAATGGCGATAAGGCTAATTGTCGGGCGGATTCCGCTTGCTCCGCTTTTTCCGTAGCCTTCTTTAACTCTGCTTTGACTTCTCGTAACTCTCGGACAGTCATTTCATCGACTGTTTTAGATTCGCCAGTTGACGGGATTGTGTGCGGTTGTTCTATGAAATGCTGTTGCTCGTTCTGCTAATGCCTGCTCCTTCGCTTTCTTTTCTGCGTCGAGCATGCGTTGAATATCGTCTACACTCTTACCGACTGCTTCTTGTCGCAATTGCTTCGTCTCTGCTACGGTGCGCTCGCCGATTTCCTCGCCTAGTGCATCGTATAATGCCGTTTGAACTTCGGGTGTTAAATAGGCGAGTTGCTCGGCGCTAGTTGTTCCTAGCTTTCCCGACGATACTAGGCGTTTTAATTGCGGGATTAGTTCGTTTAGTTTTAAGAGGCGTTCTGTAACTCGTTTTGACTCCCCAATAAATTCAGCGACATCTGATACGGTTTTATCATTCGCCATAATGGCGGTTGATTTCTTATCGCCACCCCTCCCTAACCTAACATCCCAATACTCCGCCATAAATTTAGCGATGCGTCCTTTCTTAATCGGGTCTTGCTCGGCTAGCCCTCGTCGCTCTACGTTTTCAGCGATAAGTAAATACTCCGCCTCCCACTCGTCTACATCGATAATTTCGACCGGTACTTCCGATAATCCTAAATCCTTCGCGATACGTAGACGCTGGTGTCCGCTAATTACCGTAAAGGCCGGCGTGCACTTGATGGCGTCGCGAATTCCGTTTACTTCGATGCTACGCTCAACTTCCTTTTCTACTACGACTGTTTCCGGCTTTACTGCGGTTGCTAACTCGTCCGATAAGCGTTCGTTCTGCGTTAGTGCGATTTGTTCGCTTCGTCTAGCCTCGTCCAATTCTGCTTGTTTTCGCTTGAGTTCCGCTTTGACTTCCGCCAACTCCCTCACCGTCATCTCTTTTGGGAATTTCGTTTCACCACTTTTTAGTTCATGCTCGATATTGCGTTCTTCTGTTGGGAGTGTTGCGATTTCGTATAGCGTTCTAAACGGCAATTCCGACCACGTGGTCGTATTTACACCGAACTCCTCTGCAACTCGGATTAACCGTTGCGCTTGCCTTTCGTGGAGATTAACGCTCTCTAGCCACTTTCCGAACTCACCGTGCGCCAAATCGTTCTCCTTTACGTGCTTTAGACGCTTACCTATCTCGAATATCGCCTCGCCTGCTACACGTTGATATGCGTTTATTTCTGCGGTGATTACGTGTATATCGGTAGATAGCGTTGATACTGCGTTTTCCATTCCGTTCAATCCTCCTTTATATTAGCGCCTGTGAGGCGTTTTAAAGTCCGTATGATAAATACGTCTACTTCGATGGTAACGCGCCTAATTTGACGTGTTTAGTAAGGTAAAACGATGTTACTGCGAATCAACTTATATAAATATATTTAGTATTTTAGTAGATTCTCGCTTGACAAACGCACCCTCAATCTAGCAGAATGGCGCTCGCTTTAGGAAATCGGCTGAAACGTATTTACCTTATGTCGCAAACCACGAAATAAACGTAGTAAGCGACATAAGGTAAATACGCAATTTCTAGCGTCATGTGACGTTTGAGGTTTCTCGTTGCCCTGTTCGTATCGGAATTTCTTCCACTATCATCTCATGCAATTACTGTCCTGCATGTGCGCATGAAGCGCTCGATCATAGTTACCCTTACCGTAGTAAGCCAGTAAACCATACCGCACCATAAAGCCGTGCTCGCTATTCGTCGCTACGATAACAGGGAATCGTTTATATGCGATATATCCGAATTTATTGCATTAGCTCGGCAAACTTGACGTGTTTTTTAAAGACGCTTAACGGCTGCTCGTCTTGAGCGCTTGCTAAAAAAGACAATAGCAAAGCTAACCTTTGACACTTTACTTTTTTTTGAGTAAAATGAAGGCTATATAACGCTCATATTCAGTTATGAGTTACGCAAATGCTGCTAGGCAATTTTTAGCGTAGATATGAAGTTTTAAGAAGTCGTTTCGGTTGCACCCGGAACGTCTTTTTTTCGTTTACAAATATTCGCGAAGTGATTCCGCTACAAATTCCTTTTCTAAATCGAGATACACTGTCGTAGTCTCCAACGATTTATGACCGAGTGCTTTACTTATTAAAGCGACATTAGCGCCTTGATTTAACAGATTAGTGGCAAAGGCTCGGCGTAAAGCGTGTGCATTGACGTTCTTTAATCCGAATTCTCTCGCATACTTTGTTAATGACTTCGAAATAGCGTTGCTGCTCGATTGACTATTATTAATGCCTTGACCGTTAGCCGATAAAAAGACGTAGCTATTGCGCGTATTATATTTACGCCTTACTTGCTTGTTCTTTTCGATTAACACTCGCAGCATATCCGCCAGCTGATCGTCGATAGGCAATTTTAATGTATCGCGATTCTTTAGAACAGCTCCGTCCATATCAATCGTTTTATTATCGAGGTCGATATGCCGCTCTCTCAATTCGCCTAGCGTTGTAATACGAATGCCTGTCCGATACATAAGTAAAATTGCGCATGTATCTCTAAAGCCAACGAATGTACTGCGATCAATTAGCGAGAGTAAGACTTCAACGTCATTCTCTTTAGCAGCGCCTTTAATCGACTTATCGACTTTAATTTGAATCTTCGACCAAAAGCGAATCTCAATCCACCGATTATCAAAGAAACGATTAAGTATCGCCTTTAACGATTTCAAGCGAACGAGCTTAGTCGCCTTTGATACGTCAATTTCGTTCAAATAGTCGTAAACCATATCCGTATCAATATCCTCGACGTATTTAACGCCAGTAACTTTAATAAATTCGTTCCATGCAAAAGCATAGCTTTCGATTGTTCTCGGTCGATTGCCGCTGATTTCCATTTGACGATAAACCGTCTTTAACGCTTGCTGTAACGTCAATGAATCGCGTTTATCCTCGACCGTTTTAATCTCAATATCGAATTTTTCAGCGACAGCAAATGCGCCATGTTTCCGTGTTCTTTTCATAAACGCAAAAAACCTCCCTAACGATTAATTCGTTAAGAAGGTCGATGGTTGTCCGACTATACTGTGTCAGACGCTATGTACGCCATTTGAACGTTGATATAACGCTACAAATAACGATAAGTATGTATGGAGACGGTGGGAGTCGAACCCACGTCCAGAAGCTCCAATACGCCGGCTTCTACGCGTGTAGTTTGTCTACTTGCAATTCGCGAGTTCTTATGCCGACAAACAGGCGTCCGAATCGCTAACCTGGAAATCTCTTATTGCTGACTCAGGTGGTACCAGCAATCGTATCCCACTAAAGTTGGGCCCGACGTACTGCACATGGGCGATGCAGAGGCCGAGCGCTCACGAGCTTACGCTGCGAAAGCTAAGTTTTGTTGTTTGCCAGTTATTATATAACTTCCGTTGTTGACGAAGACGAGACCTCCGACGCGCGACCAGAGCTTGAACCACCCCTGTCGAATCCGTAACGTCCCCGAGTTATAAACCCGAGATAAGTTCGGAAAAGAGCAAATTTCTTTGCTCTATACGTATACCGTATGAGTAGGCATACACTGGCTTGATAACTAAAGTATATGATAAAAATGTGATTCTCGCAAGTTATATACTCAGATCATGACACAAATGCGCTACTCCAAATCTCCTTACTTCTCTTCTGTAGTTAGATTTAGATCCTTTAACAATTGATTACGATACGTGCTCGGTGAAATGCCATTCACCTGCTTAAATAGCTGCATAAATTCAAAGTAGCCATTCATCCCTATTCTCGTTGCAATTTCTTTGAAATCCAGGGTTGTATGCTCCAGCAATTTCTCTGCTTCCATGATGCGTGCCTGATTAATATATTCAGAAACACTTAGTCCTATATATGTGTGAAAAATTACCTCATAGTTTGGGTAATTATGCGAGAAATTCGCCTCTATCTCTTTTAAGCAATTATTGTTTTGTAATATTGTTTCAATAAAAATCACCATCTTATCTACTACTGTCAAATGGCGTAAATGGTTCATTAACAATATACCCCTTTCACGCATTTAATTTTACACGAAGAAATTAGAAAAATCACCCATTATTGCATTTTTATTGTATAAAATACAAAAATCTTGTTAGTTTTGCCTGAATAACAAAAACGAGTGTTCACAATTACACACTCGTTCTCATCATTTCTTATGAATTTTGACGATCCTTGAAGGCGCGCTCCATGTCACGTTTTGCTTCTTTTTTCTTCATATCATTACGTTTATCGTAATCTTTCTTCCCCTTTGCAAGACCGATTAACAGCTTTGCATAGCCATCTTTAATATAGATTTTTAATGGGACAATCGTATAGCCGTCACGTTTTACCGAGCCTATTAATTCACTAATTTGCTTTTTATGTAATAGCAATTTGCGCTCACGTAATGGATCATGATTGTATCGATTTCCTTGATCAAAGGGAGAAATATGCATGTTGCGAATCCACGCTTCGCCATCGCGAATGCTTACATAGGACTCCTTCAGCTGCACACGTGCATCACGGATCGATTTAATCTCGGTTCCTGTAAGCACCATCCCTGCTTCTATCGTTTCTTCAATAAAGTAATCATGGTTTGCTTTTTTGTTTTGCGCTAAAACCTTACCTGTACCTTTTGCCATCTTCAACACCTCGATTTATTAGAAAAACACCTTTCGCGTCAAAATAGCGCGAAATGATGTCTTTTCTTATGTGGATTTCCATGAAAAACTTATACCTTTTTATCCACCAAGGAAGCTGCAGATGGACTACAGCTTCACACATTATTTCTTCTTTTTGCTTTTTTTCTTTTTACCTTTTGCGATGCCTTCATAAAACGGCTTGTCGCTCTTTTTACCGTCTTTTCGACGTCCACGGGGATCACGCTCGCTGCTTCCGCTTCGTTTTTTCTCCTTCGCTGGACGCTCCTTGCTACCGCCTCGTGCTTTACGGTCACGTTTTTCACCTATGCGCTCTTTGTCCCCACTACGGCCTTCTTTACGTCCCGCATGGATTACCTTTGCTGTTTGGCGACGCGATGGGCGTGCATTTGAAACCATATCGACAATTTCGAAGTCGACAGAAGATTCTTCAATGACAACATTTGCGACACGGATTTTCACCTCATCGCCGATACGGAATTGACGACCTGTACGCTCGCCGATCATAACCATATGACGATCTTCAAAGCGGTAGTAATCATCGGTCATATTCGAAATGTGCACTAGACCTTCTACTGTATTTTCTAATTCAACGAAAATACCAAAGTTCGTAATCGATGAGACAATGCCAACAAACTCTTCGCCAATTTTATCGGACATATACTGCGCTTTTTTCAGTGCATCAGTATCACGCTCCGCTTCTACTGCACGACGTTCACGGTTAGATGTATGATCTGCAATTTCATCCATCACAGAGCCCCATTGTACAACGGTTTCCTTCGATGTATCCTGATTAATTAAATACGTGCGAATTAATCGATGAACAATTAAATCAGGGTAACGACGAATTGGTGATGTGAAGTGTGTATAAAACTCCGTCGATAAACCGAAGTGTCCTAATGACTCTGCGTAATATTTTGCCTGCTGCATCGAACGTAATAACATCGTTGAAATAACTGGCTCCTCTGGTAAGCCCTCAATCGATTGTATCACTTCCTGTAATGCCTTCGGATGAACCGAGTTGCCAGATCCTTTAATAACAATCCCGAAATTCGTAACGAATTCGAAGAAACGCTGTAATTTCTCTGGTTTTGGATCTTCGTGAATACGGTATAAAAACGGCAATTCCATCCAATGGAAATGCTCTGCGATTGTTTCGTTTGCTGCAAGCATGAATTCCTCGATTAATCGTTCTGCCACTGTACGTTCACGTAGGACGATATCTTGTGGCCAACCTTCTTCATCAACTAGCACTTTGGATTCTTTAAAATCAAAGTCAATCGCCCCGCGCACCATACGTTTATTACGTAAAATTTGTGCAAGCTCCTCCATGTTCTGGAACATTGGCACAAGCTTTTCGTAGCGCTCCATTAATTCTGGATTTTCGTCAGGATGCTCTAAAATCTTATACACATCTGTATACGTCATACGCTCCGTCGTGTTAATGACACTTTGGAAAATTTCATGCTTTACGATGTGCCCTGCACCATCAATAATCATCTCACAAGACAATGTTAGACGATCTACTTGTGGATTTAATGAACAAATCCCGTTCGATAAACGGTGTGGAATCATTGGAATTACACGGTCTGTCAAATATACAGATGTCGCTCGTTCATAAGCTTCCGTATCTAATACAGAACCTTGTGTCACATAATAACTTACATCTGCAATGTGGACACCTAGTTTGTAAGTACCGTCATCATACTTCACGACTGTAACTGCGTCATCTAAATCCTTGGCATCTGCGCCGTCAATCGTCACGATTACTTCATCACGTAAATCACGGCGGCCAACTAAATCTTCCTCTGCAATCTCATCTGGTACATCGGCTGCTGCTTGCACAACCTCTTGTGGGAATTCTGGTGGAATATCGTATTTATAAAGAATCGATAAAATGTCCACACCTGGGTCATTTTTGTGCCCTAATATTTTTGTAATGACACCTGTCGCTGATTTTGATGCGTCTGGCCAATGGGTTACTTCCGCTACTACTTTATGACCATCTACCGCTCCCAGTGCATCATCCTTAGCTATGAAAATGTCCATATTTAACTTTTTGTCATCGGTAACTACGAAGCCAAAGCCGCGATTTGCTTGGTACGTGCCGACAAAAGTTGTTTTATTACGTTCCACAATTTTTGTAATCGTACCTTCACGGCGGTCACCTGAAGATTCTTTTAAAATACGAACAAGTACGGTATCGCCATTTAGTGCGCCATTAGTTTCGTAAGATGGAATAAAAATATCGTCCATGCCCTCTTCTTCCGGTGCTACAAAGCCGAAGCCTTTTGCGTTACCGATAAAGCGTCCACGTAATAAATTCATGCGTTCTGGTAAACCATAACGGTTAGAACGTGAGCGCACGATTTGTCCTTGAGCTTCCATTTTAACAAGCGTTTTGACAAGTTCACGGAAATCATCTGCTTCTTCTAATGCAAACGCACCTTCAATTTCAGATACGGTCATCGGTCTATAATCATCATCCCTCATAAATTCGAGGATTTGGTTTTGTAAATCATTGTTTTGAGTCATAATTTTCCCTCCTTTGAACAGAAAATAATATATACTTCATTAGATTATCCAATCTAGCGTATTTAAAAACGTGAGAACTTCTTCATGAAGCTGATCTTTTTCTTTATCGAGTGTAATAACATGTCCGGATTGTTCAAACCAGCGTATTTCTTTTTGAATAGATTCGACGCTGTTGTAGATTATGTTTGCAGAATCTGGGTTAATGACTTGATCATGACGCGATTGGATAATTAAAATCGGGGCATAAAGTAAGTCAATGGACTGTCTTACTTCGTGAATCAGCTGCTGCAAATCAGGTAATGATGCCATTCCCTGCTGTTTGATCGCTTTGATCTCTAATTCAATTTCCTGTTCACTTTTACCTTGTTGTTTTTTGTATTGTTTAGCATATTCAATGACACCTTCAAACATAGTGTCTGTTGTGCGCATTGTCATAGGTGAACACATTGTGACGACACCTTTCACCGGCTGTTCAAGTGCAAGCTTTAATGAAAAAACACCGCCTAGTGATAGGCCAGCCACTGCAATTTCTTCATAGCCTGCTTGTTTTAATTGATTATACCCATTTATCACATCTTGCCACCAATCATGTGGATTCGTGACAATAAGTTCCTCTGGTGGTACACCATGTCCTTTATAATGCGGGGCAAGTGATGTATAGCCATGCTTTTCTAAATAACGACCTAGCATGCGCACATCCGCAGAGCTCCCTGTAAAACCATGTAGTAATAAAACCGCCCGTCGTCCTGCCTCAAAGAAAAACGGTGAAGACAAAGCCTTTTTCATCGTTACCGCCCCTGTCGAAATGAAGATATTATTTTCCTATACTGAAAATACGATTCGAGCACACCCTCGAATCGCCAAAAATTCCATTTCTTCTATTATACTGCCTTTTCTTCCACACTAAAAGAAAAAGCCTAACCTTGCAAAATGCTCGGTTAGGCGTTTGATTTCGTTCGATTAGATTTTTGTAATAGCTAAAGCTAACACGAAGAATGCAACAGATAAAACGATCGTAACACGGTGTAATACTAAATCCATCCCACGAGCCTTCTGTTTACCGAATAGTTGTTCAGCTCCACCAGAGATGGCACCTGATAAACCAGCGCTTTTACCTGATTGTAATAAAACGACAACGATTAAGGCTAAAGCTACGATAATAAGTAAAACTGTTAATAACGTATGCATTTGCTCCACCTCCTAGACATGGACGTCACAATACAAATTAGTATATCAAACTGGATGTAATATGACAATGTTACTTTGGCAATGAACACCATTTTTTTTAATCAAATGGATGGTACTTACACGCACTAATATCTCGCTTCGCGGCAAGAGCTAATGGCACCATTGTCTCAAACAATAAATCCTCTTCTTCAAAAATCAATTTACGTAAATCTATATTAAAATACTCTTTCATTCGAGATTCCGTCATCACTTCATGCACAGGACCAATCATTACTTTTTTCTGCTTCGCAATCATTAGTACTTGATCCGCTAAATAAAAGGCGTGGTTAGGGTAGTGTGTATTAATAATACATGAAATTTGATGCTCTTTTGAAAGACGCTTTAATGTTTCTAAAATTACAACTTGCTTTTGAACGTCTAAATGGGATTCAGGTTCATCTAAAATTAAAATTTCAGGATTCGATACGAGCGTTCGTGCGATTAAGGCAAGCTGTAACTCGCCTCCACTTACTTCATTGCATGATTTTTTTGCTAAATGTAAAATCCCAACTTCATTTAATGCTTCATGCGCTTTTTCGTAATCTTCTTTGCGTGGCTTTGAAAGCGAGCTAATGTATGGAGCACGTCCCATAACGACTAAGTCCTCAATTGAAAAGCCGAACACCATTTTATGCGCTTGTGGTACGTAGCCGATACGCTTCCATAGCTCTTTTTCAGCTATTTTTTTAAGTGGCACATCATCGATCAATGTCTCCCCTTGACGCCAATCATTTAAACCTGTAATACATTTTAATAACGTTGTTTTCCCAGCGCCATTTGGTCCAAGAATTGCCATAATTTGTCCCGGCTCTAATACAAAATCAATATTAGATTCATAAATAAAGGGCTTCGTTTCCTTCTTTTTTGCGTAGAAGAAGTTACCTTCACGTACTTCAATTTTCATGACCAACTACCTCCCGTTCTTCGTAATAAGTAAGCGAAGAATGGTGCCCCAACAATTGCCGTTAAAATTGATAATGGAATTTCTGCTGCCGTCACCGAACGAGCGAGTGTATCAATTAATAAAAGATACGCACCACCAAGTGCAATAGACATTGGTAAGACGCGCTCATTATTACTCCCGACAAACATACGGGCAATATGTGGGATGATTAAACCAACCCAGCCTACAATACCTGCAACGGCTACTGCTGCAGCTGTACAAAGGGTCGCACCAGCAATGACAAACCATTTTAAGCGCGTTACATTAATACCAAGCGATTTTGCTTCATCATCTGGTAATGTTAATAAATTGATGCGCCAGCGAAGGACTAACAATATGAACATCCCAACTAAAATAATTGGGCCAGCTGTATATAAATCACGGTATGAGGCTGTACCTAAGCTTCCCATTAGCCAATATGTAATGGCCGGAAGCTTTTCCTCTGGATCGGCGACGAACTTTGTTAACGAAATTAACGCATTAAATAGTGCACTCGTAACGACACCTGCTAACACAAGCATGAAGATCGGCAAATTTTTGCCTGCGCCACCTATCATATACGTAAACCCAATGGCTGCTAGACCAAATATTAATGCAAGGCCCTGTGTAATATAGCCATTACCAAATAATAAAATTCCGATAGATGCACCAAAGCCTGCACCTGCTGCTACCCCAAGAATATCAGCACTCACAAGCGGATTCGCAAACATTCCTTGGAAAGCCGCACCTGAAATGGAAAGCCCCGCACCAATTAATAGTGCGAGGATAATGCGTGGTAGTCGAACGGTCATTACTACGTTGTATTCCATTTGCGTCCAAGTTTGATCTATCGGAAAAATATGTGAACTTAAGATTTTCACCACTGTCACAAAATCTACTTCAAAACGGCCAATGCCTAGAGAAGCTATTGCTAGCGCAAGCGGTAGCACCCACAGTAAAATATTTTTCCACAATTTCATGATTTGTCCTCGACTTCATTAATATTTCGCAGCAGCTGAAGAAGGGTGTAAAATTTGCTCCACTTCTTCATCTGTTACGTCATATTCATAAAATTCTTTATAGTAGCTCTTAATTTCAGCATTCATATCGTAATTGAATAGCTCTGGTTGGTTAATGTTTGCTAACCATTTTAACATTAACGGTGCATCACCACTTGGTGGGAACCAGCGATAAATCCCTAATGGAATTTTGTACACTTGTTTGTTTTTTACGGCTTCTACTTGACTCCAGTCTTGACCTTCAATTGTATTGTTGTAAAGATCCTCTGGTTGGATTTCTGTGAAGTTTGTTAAAAAAATGATTTCTGGATTCCATTGATAAATTTGCTCCATGTTCACATCTTTACGACCTTGTACATCATTTTCTGCAACATCATTAGCCCCTGTTGCATTTAACCATTGATTACCAAAGAAGTTTTTACCACTTACCGTAATGGCTTGGTCAGATAATTGATACATCATTAACGCGTTTGGCTTTTGTTCTTTCGTTAAGCCATCGATCTTTTCATAAATTTCGTTTTGAACAGCTGTCCCAACTTCCAAAAACTTGTCCGCTCGCTCTGTTGTATTTGCGATTTGCCCCGTTAATTCTAACCAGCTATTGAATGTTGCAAGTGGCTCTGCTGCCGCAGCATCAATTGCTTTAATCGCTACAGTGTTGATTCCCGCTTTTCGTGCTAGTTCAATAGATTTTTCATCTGTTGCTAGTTCAAAATATACGTCCGGATTAATTTTCATTAATTCTTCCACGTTCATTTCACCGTTTTGTACAAATGAAGTATCCGCTTTCAAAACGTCTGGTGAAAGCTTCGCTAACATAGAGTTTTCAGCTGCATTGTATGAGTTTGGATGCATACCCACGATTTCTTTTGTTGAGTTTGTCGCTACATACCACGTATGGAAGTACGGTAAAATACCGCCTGATACGATACGATTTACTTCACCAGGAATTGTTACTTCAGTACCTGCTTGGTCAACTACAATTTTTTCCTCTAAAGTTGTTTGCACCTCTGCACCTGAGTCAGACGATGGATTTGTTGCTTCATCATTTGAACAAGCTACAAGTGCTGCTGTTGATAAAGCAAGTGTTGCTACTAATGATTTACGTTTGAACATTTAATACTCTCCTTAATCTTCTGAAAATCCCTGATGCTATTTAATCAGTTTTTTTCATTTATATTGCACTATTAATCACTTATCTATAAAAAATCATTTGAAATTATCACAAGAATGAGTATAATTGAAAATGATTTTCAATGTCAACTTCATTTCTCTTTTTAGTGAGAATGAGTTTCAATAATAATAAATTTGTTGTTTAAAGGAGAATTTTTATGGCGGAGTACAAGATTGTCAAGCTGGATGGCGGACATGCGTTTAGCTTAGAAGGCCGTGCAATGAATGTTTCAAACGAGCCAATGGACCACGTAACATTTATTGACCAATATGAAATTGGCAACGCCGATTTATCTGATTTCAATGTTTTAGTTGTAACGGATTTTATCGATCAAGAGTATTTATATGAACAAAAAGAAGTAATTGAGCAATTTTTAAACGAGGGAAAAATCGTTGTTTCATGCGCACATCTTTTCCGTCCATGGTTACCTGGTGCTGGTTTATTCATGCCTCAAAAAATTACGAAGCATTCGGACTACTTCATGGAGCCTGCTCATGACAACACATTTTACCGCAATGTAGATATGCAAGAATTGACGTACCGTAAAGGCGTTTCAGGGTTTTATGCACGTGGTTCACACCCAATCGTCAATAAAGAATCAGAAGTTGTTTTACGCTTTACTGATGGTACACCAATTGCCTTTATCGATCGTACCGCTACAAAAGGTACAGTAGTTGCAAGTGCTGCGCGCGACTTCCTAACATATGCAACAGGTGAAAATTCAACGCAATTAATCGCACCACAATTTTTAGCCTGGTTAGATGAAGAATTATTACGTTTAAAAGGAGCACAAGCATGAGAAAGATCGCAGTTTTATACAGTGGCCACGCACCACATTACGTGACATTCCACGAACCAAAATTCAATCAATACTTAGAAAAAATTATTTATCTCCCACATTTCGAAGAACAAAATTTAGAAGACATGGATGTATTGGTCGTTCCTTCTCAGCTTCACAACAAATATTTATTAGCTGCTGCCCCAATCATTCGTCGATTTGCGGACAATGGTGGTGTTGTAGTAGCATTCGGACCTCAGCCTTGGAACTGGATACCAAATCAAAACTGGGAAACACGTCCGACAAACTTCTGGTGGTGGTTAGAACCTAATGCAGATAGCGGTTTACGCATGGTTGGCGCTGATTACCCACTATTCCGTGATGGTCACTTAACAATTGAAGCATGCACTTGGCACCAGCACGGTGTATTCCACTTACAAGAAGGAATGCAATCGTTAATCGATATGAAGGATGGCGGCTCATTACTATACGTCGACAAAGTAAGCTCTAAAGGCACTTGGATCGTAACAACACTAGATCCAGACTTCCACTTCGGCTCTTACTTCATGCCAGCTACGGAGATGTTTTTAGAAGGCTTCTTACCATGGCTAGCATTCGGTGAAATTTAATTTATGATAAAAAAGCATGGCAGCTACGAGAGCGCCATGCTTTTTTTTATTTGTTATCGTCATCTTTGTTGTTATCATCGTTGTCCAAAACGCCATCATCATCGTCGTTATCGTCGTTATCCAAAATACCATCGTCATTGTCGTTGTCGTTGTTATCCAAGACACCATTATCATTGTCGTTAACATCATCATCATTATTATCATTACAAGCTACTAGAGAAAATGATAATAATAGTGTCATGAATAGCATGAAGTAATTTCGCTGTTTCATCATAAAAAGTAAAGCCTCCTTTAACTGTTTGCTAAAGTTTTCCCGTAATTTCTGTGATGAAACATGTAAATTAATATTTTTAATATTTTTTTGGTTGAATGCAACTGATTGTTATTCAACTACATATGATAAAATTAATAGAAAGTGAATGTAATAACACATTATTTTCTATACTGAAACGTGATGATTTCGGAAGCTTGTCCTTTTTCATTGAATGCCTGAATGGCAATTTCATCTTCATCGAGCAAAGCTGCTTGAAGCACTTCAAATTGAAAGTGATTATTTTTGGAAATTGGAATTTTTGCTTGATATCCGAACGGTAAAAAATCAGTTTGACCACTTAACTTAAATCGAATAAATATTTTTGTATCAAGTGTCTGTTCTTGATCAATTCGTCCCTTTACGACAATCGAGTCATTGTCCTTATTCACTATATATTGAATATCTGTTGGAGATGGCATCGTTCTTTTCTTTTGCAGTTTATTTTCTCTTTTCTTCAATTTTCGAAGGGCTTTTTTCGTTTTGGAATACTTTTTACGTTCCACTACTTTTTGACCTCCCTTTGTTACTTCCTGCTCATACTTTTGAATTTCTGTTAATGGCAAATCCAATCTCATACAAACCCCTCCTAAAATTTTACTTTTACTAAGTATATTAAACTTTTAGTGTTTTGAAATGAAAATTTTTAAATATTAATAGATTTAATTTAGCCATTTTAATTATTAATAAATTTAATTGAGTAATTTTGGTTAATGTTTTGATTCATTTAAGCGTTTTTAGGGCTATTTGTACAAATATTTTCTGTATTGTAAAGTAATATTGGAGGTGATACATTATACAAAAATCATTAAATTATTATTTTATGGAAGCATTAATCACCCGGTTTCACAACGAAGATCTTGAATTTGAATCCGTTCAAGAGGAATTTTCTCGCATGGAAGCCGGGCTTTCCGGTGAAAGAAGATTACGGCAAATTTCAAATGACTACTCGTTCAAGGAAGATACGAACATTTTTTATAATTTTGAGTGTATTAATGACAATGGGTATACCCATCAAATGGACGCGTTAATTTGCACCTCGGGTTATTTGCTCGTTGTCGAAGTCAAACAAATTTCTGGAACACTCGGTTATAAACCGCAACAGCATGAATCATTCCGCATAACGGAGGCTGGTGCACAAGAAAATTTTTTAAATCCATTTGACCAAGCTTTGCGGCATCAATTATTTTTAGAAAGTCGATTAAAATTATGGAATATTTCCTTACCAGTTTTATATATCATAGTCATCGCAAACGTCCGCGCTAAATTAGATAACTCCCTCCAAAACTTCCCCATTTTTCATGTAAACGGAATGCCAAGCTTGTTGGAAAAATTGCACGTTAAGTATCCTAAAAACTCAGTGAACTTAGGCTTCTTACAGAAACAATTAGAGCATTTATATTCCCCCTTACCCCAAGACGATCAATCGATAGAAGCCGAATCCGTAAAGGCGTGTTATGTGAAAAATGCAGCTTTGCCTATGCAATGAATTATGTTAAAGGATATTGGATTTGCCCCGTTTGCCCGTGTCGGAGCAAAGAAGCATTAAAGCTCGCGCTACATCAATATCGAATTATAATTAGCCCGAATATCAATAACCGAGCATTTCGAGAATTCGTAGGCATTGATAATAAAGGCATTGCTTCAAAAGTTTTGGTACGATCGGGTATGCAACAAATAGGAAAGAAACGTGGCGCGTATTTTGTCATTCCAGAAGATATATTTGAAAAAAGAAAGAGGTGAGGAGTTTTGGCACGATGAAAATTATGTGATTTAGAAAATTTGAAGTGATTTTAAATATAGTGTTGCAGGATTTTATTAGTATGCTTATAATTATATAAAATTGTATATTATTTACAGTTTTTTGTAATTTAAGTGGTGGGAATTGTCTATTAATTGCACTAGTTGTTCCTTTTTCTGAACGATTTTGTCTTTTTTATTTCTGATTTTGTCTCTTTTTCACTTGTTTTTGTCCTTTTCTTTAGGCTTTTTGTCCTTTAACTCCACGGCTCTGCTAGCACAACTATTAATTGGATATTATCTCGACCTCTTTGTCCATTTTCTCACACAATTTGTCCTTTTTTTAAAGCCTTTTGTCCTTTAACTCCACGGCTCTGCTAGCGCAAATATTAATTGGATATTATCTCGACCTCTTTGTCCATTTTCTCACACAATTTGTCCTTTCATTTTAGCCTTTTGTCCTTTAACTTCCTGGCTCTGCTAGCACAACTAGATTCTCCGCAACTCTACCATTAACACTACCTCCACAAACCCCACCAGGCATATAAAGCACTCAAGATAGCTCCCTTTACCTTGAGTGCTTCTGCTTGTTCAGATTCAGCTCAATCTTTCATCAACACCATTTCAAAGTGCTCCTTAAAAAACTCTCTGAAGTCCATACATCCATGAAGCCCACCGCTTCTCTACAACTGGCAAGACAAAAAAGCACACAAGAAAGAGTATTCTCTCTTATGTGCTTTAGCATGTAATTTACATATACAGTAAATTCATAATTATTTAATGTTATAGAAAGATTTGATACCTTCGTAACGAGATGTGTTACCCAGTTGGTCTTCGATGCGTAATAATTGGTTGTATTTCGCTACGCGGTCTGTACGAGATGGTGCTCCCGTTTTAATTTGCCCTGCGTTAGTCGCAACAGCGATGTCTGCAATAGTTGCATCCTCTGATTCACCAGAACGGTGTGAGATAACGGCTGTATAACCAGCACGTTTTGCCATTTCGATTGCTTCGAAAGTTTCTGTTAATGTACCAATTTGGTTTACTTTGATTAAAATTGCATTACCTACGCCTTCTTCAATACCACGAGATAATTTCGCAGTGTTTGTTACGAATAAATCGTCACCTACTAATTGTACGCGGTCACCGATTCGCTCTGTAAGTAATTTGTGACCAGCCCAGTCGTTTTCATCTAAGCCGTCTTCGATTGAGATGATTGGGTATTTGGCTGTTAACTCTTCGTACCAAGCAACCATTTCTTCTGAAGTACGAACGACACCTTCGCCTTTTAAGTGGTATTTGCCATCTTCTTTGCTGTATAACTCAGAAGATGCTACGTCCATTGCTAGGCGTACTTCTTCACCTGCTTTGTAGCCCGCTTTTTCGATTGCTTCTAAGATTACTGTAATTGCTTCTTCGTTTGAGCCAAGGTTTGGTGCGAAACCACCTTCATCACCTACTGCTGTGTTGTAGCCTTTGTCCTTTAATACTGCTTTTAAGTGGTGGAAAATTTCAGCACCCATACGTAGTGCATGCTTGAAGCTTTGTGCACCTACTGGCATAATCATAAACTCTTGTACGTCTACGTTGTTGTCCGCGTGCTCACCACCGTTGATGATGTTCATCATTGGTACTGGTAATTGTTTTGAGTTGAAGCCGCCTAAGTATTGGTATAAAGGAATATCTAAATAATCCGCTGCTGCGTGTGCTACTGCCATTGAAACACCTAAAATTGCGTTTGCACCTAATTTACCTTTGTTGTCTGTACCGTCAAGCTCGATTAACGCTTGATCGATTACAACTTGGTCTAATACAGAGTATTGACCTTCTAATTCTTCAGCGATAACTGTGTTTACGTTTTCTACCGCTTTTTCAACACCTTTACCTAAGTAACGGCCTTTGTCTCCATCACGTAATTCTACTGCTTCATATTCACCAGTTGATGCACCAGATGGCACGATTGCACGTCCGAATGCACCTGATTCTGTAAATACTTCTACTTCTACTGTTGGGTTACCGCGAGAGTCTAATACTTCACGAGCATATACTTGAGTAATGAATGGCATAATAAAAATCTCCTCTGTAAGTAAATTTATTAGGTACTTGCAATTTTGCAAGCTATATAATCAACCGTGCGAAGGCTTATTCTTCGTTTGGCATAATTAATGATTAATTAATGATTTTCCTGTCATCTCTACAGGCTGTTCAATGTCTAGTAAATCTAGCATTGTTGGTGCTAAGTCAGCTAAAATTCCATCTTCATGTAGCATAACTCCGCGTTTTGTTACGATAACTGGGACTGGGTTTGTCGTATGTGCTGTCATAGGCTGATCATCGATTGTTACAACCTCATCTGAGTTACCGTGATCGGCTGTAATAATTGCTTGCCCGCCCTTAGCGACAATCGCATCGACCACTTTTCCTAAACATTCATCTACCGCTTCGATTGCTTTAATCGTTGGTTCTAGCATACCTGAGTGACCAACCATATCAGGGTTAGCAAAGTTTAAAATGATTGCATCATACTTATCCGCAGCAATTGCTTGTAACAGGGACTCAGTTACTTCATATGCACTCATTTCTGGCTTCAAATCATAGGTTGCCACTTTTGGAGAGGCGATTAAAATACGTTCTTCTCCAGCGAATTTTTCCTCACGCCCTCCGCTCATAAAAAACGTCACGTGCGGATACTTTTCGGTTTCGGCAATACGTAGTTGAGTTTTCCCGCTTTTTGCGATAACTTCCCCAACTGTGTTGACAAGGTTATCCGATTCGAATGCTACTTGAGCCTTTACTTCATCACTATAATGTGTAAACGTAACAAATTTCAAATTCGTTGGGTGCTTTTTGCAATAAGTAATTCCTTCAAATGGCTCACCTGTAAATACCGTAGAAAGTTGAATCGCACGGTCTGGACGGAAGTTGAAGAATATGACTGCATCATTCGTATCAACCGTGGCAACTGGCTTCCCTTCCTCGGTAATGACAAATGGGATTACAAATTCATCGACCACATCACGGTCATACGATGATCGAACACCAGCTGTAGCTGAAGCGGCCGTAGATCCTGTACCGTTTACTAATGCATCATAAGTTAATTGCACACGCTCCCAGCGACGGTCACGATCCATCGCATAATAGCGACCATGAATACTTGCAAATTTACCAACGCCGATTTCTTCCATTTGCTTTTCTGTTTCGCGAATATAGTCAAGAGCAGTTGTTGGTCCAACATCACGTCCATCTAAAAAGCCATGAACATATACTTCTTTTATGTTATTGGCCTTTGCTAATTTTAATAGCGCAAATAAATGCTCATAATGGCTGTGTACACCGCCATCTGAAAGTAGGCCCATTAAATGAAGCTTCGAGCCGTGTGCTTTTGCATGCTCGACTGCTTCTAAAAATTGTTCATTGTGGAAGAAATCCCCCTCACGAATCGATTTGTGAATGCGTGTTAAGCTTTGATACACAACTCGACCTGCACCAATATTTAAGTGCCCAACTTCTGAGTTCCCCATTTGGCCTTCTGGTAGTCCAACTGCCTCACCACTTGCAATTAATGTTGCATGTGGATATGCATGCCAGTATCGGTCAAAGTTAGGTTTATTTGCTTGTGCCACCGCATTCCCTTTTACTTCTTCACGAAAGGCAAAGCCATCTAAAATAATTAATGCAACGGGTTGTTTAGGCATTTGCTGCCGCCTCCAATAATTTCATGAATGATGCTGGTTGTAAGCTTGCACCACCAACTAATGCACCATCAATATGTTCTTTTGTTAATAATTCTTCGATGTTTTCTGGTTTTACACTGCCACCATACTGAATGCGAATCTTGTCAGCTGTAGCTTTGCCGTATAAGCTTTCTACAACAGCACGAATCGAACCGCATACTGCATTGGCATCATCTGCTGTTGCCGTTTTGCCTGTTCCGATTGCCCAAATTGGCTCATAGGCAATCACCATATGCTCTACTTCTACTGGTGCAAAACCTTCTAACGCCTTCGTAATTTGACCAGCTACTTTTTTTACTGTCAAACCAGCTTCACGCTCTTCTAACGTTTCACCACAACAAATAATTGGCACGATTCCATGATTTAATGCCGCACGAACTTTTTTATTTACTGCCTCGTCTGTTTCGTTGAACATTTCACGACGCTCTGAGTGGCCTAAAATGACATAGTCTACATTAATATTCGAAAGCATAGCTGGGCTAATTTCCCCTGTAAATGCTCCCTCATCTTCAAAGTGCATATTTTGTGCACCGATTGCTAATGATGAATCTTCTGCTGCCACAACTAAAGTCGGCAAAAAGATTGCAGGTGCGCATACAACTGCATCGACTTTGTCGGGAGAAGGAACTGCCTGTTGAATTTCTTCAACAAAATCAACCGCCTCATCAAATGTTTTATACATTTTCCAGTTTCCTGCTACGATTGGTTTACGCATAGTATATTCCTCCATTTCTTATTTATCGTTTAAAGCTACAATTCCAGGTAATTCTTTGCCTTCCATTAATTCTAATGAGGCACCACCACCTGTTGAAATGTGATCCATTTGAGATGCTACTTCGAATTTTTCTACCGCTGCAGCTGAGTCACCGCCACCGATAATTGTGTAGCCTTCGGTTGTAGCCATTGCGTCCGCCACTGTTTTTGTCCCATTGGAAAACTTGTCCATTTCGAATACGCCCATTGGACCATTCCAGATGATTAATTTCGATGTTTTAATTACTTCTGCATACTTTTCTGCTGTTTTTGGCCCAATATCAAGACCCATCCAATCCGCTGGAATTGCGTCGATGTCTACTATTTTTGTTTCGGCATCTTTTGAAAATTCATTTGCAACTACTGCATCAACTGGCATGTGTAATGCTACACCTTTTGATTTAGCTTGTTCAATAAAGCTTTTCGCCAATTCAATTTTATCTTCTTCTAATAGGGATTTACCGATATCATGTCCCATTGCTTTAACAAATGTGAAGGATAGACCACCACCAATAATTAAATGATCTACTTTATCTAATAAGTTTTCAATCACACCGATTTTGTCCTTAACCTTTGCACCACCGATAATTGCTGTAAATGGACGCTCTGGGTTTGATAATGCTTTTCCTAATACATCTAATTCTTTTTCCATTAATAAACCTGAAACGGCAGGAACGAATTTTGCGATTCCTTCTGTTGATGCATGGGCACGGTGAGCTGCACCAAATGCATCATTCACATAAAGGTCTGCTAATTTTGCAAAATCTTTTGATAAGCCTTCATCATTTTTTTCTTCTCCTTTATGGAAGCGAACATTTTCAAGAAGAAGGATATCGCCATCTTGCATATTGTTTACGGATACTTCAACTGCTTCGCCAATTGACTCATCTAGCTTTGTCACAGGCTTGCCCATTAATTCAGCTAGGCGCTCCCCAACTACTGTTAAACGCATATCTTCATTTACTTCACCTTTTGGACGGCCAAGGTGTGAAGCTAAGATAACTTTCGCGCCGCCTTCTACTAGTTGCTTGATTGTTGGAATTGCTGCACGAATACGCGTTTCGTCAGTAATTTTCCCATCTTCCATTGGCACGTTGAAATCAACACGTACAAATACGCGCTTGCCTTTTACTTCTACATCGTTCATTGACTTCTTTAAAAACATAAAGAAAATCCTCCTTAAATATTTAGTATCGGATATTTTCTAATTTCACTAATCATATAGCTAGTTCAAATAGTATCAAAATTGTGTCGGACTGTCTTGTAATGTCCTCATTTTACTTATCTCCAAAAAAAGAGCGGTTGGGTGATTCCCTACCGCTCTTCTACCCTTATTTATTATAAAGTGTACGCCAATTAAAGGCTATACTTTTTATGACGAATAACGATTAATATGTCACACTTTTTCTTTAATTTCGAAAAAGTATGTCACAATTATTTATTCCTTAATACCGCGCTCTGCAATGTATAATGCTAAATCCATTAAGCGAGTAGAATAACCGATTTCGTTGTCATACCATGAAACAACTTTCACCATGCGGTTTTCCATTACCATCGTTGATAAACCGTCAATTGTTGATGAAGCAGCGTTACCATTGTAGTCAATCGATACTAACGGCAATTCATTGTATGCTAAAATCCCTTTTAATTCGCCTTCTGATGCCTCTTTTAATGCTGCGTTAATTGTATCTACCGTAACATCTGCATTAAGTTCTGCTACTAAATCTACACATGATACGTTTGGTGTAGGTACGCGCATTGAGAAACCGTCTAATTTTCCTTTAAGTTGTGGCAATACTTTAGATACTGCGACTGCCGCACCCGTTGTTGTTGGAATCATTGATACTGCTCCAGCACGTGCACGGCGTGGGTCAGAGTGTGGAAAGTCAAGAATACGTTGGTCATTTGTGTATGAGTGAATTGTCGTCATCATACCGCGCTTAATACCGAACTTTTCGTCTAATACCTTTGCCAGTGGAGCTAAACAGTTTGTCGTACACGATGCATTCGAGATAACGTCCTGTGATGGATCATAATCTTTATGGTTTACACCCATTACATATGTTGGCATATCCCCTTTTGCAGGAGCTGACAGAATTGCTTTTTTTGCACCTGCTTCGATATGTTTTGAGACTTCTTCCATCGAACGCCATCTACCTGTACATTCAAGAACAACGTCAACGCCAATCTCGCCCCAAGGTAATTTAGCTGGATCTTTTTCTGAATACACTTGAATGCGTTTGCCATTTACGATAAATGCATCATCTTCTGCTTGCACATCTGCATCGTACACACCGTGAATGGAGTCATATTTTAATAAATGCGCTAATTGCTTTGCATCTGTTAAGTCATTTACTGCCACTACTTCAAATTCATCATGCTTCATCGCCTCGCGGAATACTAAACGTCCGATACGACCAAATCCGTTAATTGCTAATTGTAATGCCATTTGAAATTCCTCCAATAATTTATTATTTAATCAGTATGCTATTAAACATACTTTTAAAAACTACTTTATATTTCCTAAAATCTCGTTTGCAGTTTGCTCATCGGTAATGAGAACCGATTGTACAGCAGCATTTTTAAAGTAGGCTTGAATTGCAGTAGCTTTATTCGCACCCGCTGCAATTGCAATGACCTTTTGAGCATTTTTTACTTGTTCAAGCTGAATGCCTATTGTTCGAATATGATGAACGATTTCGCCTGCCTCATTAAAGTAATAGCCAAATGCTTCACCGACTGCACCCTTTTCATTAAGTAGCTGTTGCTCTTGCTCAGAACTATTTCTTCGGAGCGCCATTTCTTGGGCTGCACCAATACCATGAACAACAATGTTAATTTGCTCATAAAGGGTCATCATTTCTTCAATCATCGGTTCGCTTTTCATTGCCTGATATGCTTGATCGCTTAAATGCTCTGGTAAAAATAAGGTGCGATACGTAGCGCCACATTTTTGTGCAAACTTAGCAACTAATGTATTCGCCTGGAATGTCATTTCATCCCCCATTCCACCTCGTGCAGAAATAAATTTCACTTGATTTAACAAAGTGTTGGGTGTTAAAAATTCCTCTATTGTCGCTACTGTACTTCCACCCGTGACCGCAATTTTATCTTGCCCTTTTGCACTTGTATTTAAAATAGTTGCAGCTTCTTTGCCTAGGTGATGTTTTACTGTGCTATCTAATTCCACATTTCCAGGTACGATTATCACCCGTTCGATGCCAAATATATCTTTTAGTTGCTGTTCTTTAGCAGCTAAGCCCGACAATTCACGGAACAAGGAAAGAAGCTGCTCCAATATTTCATACCCTTGTGGTGAGCAAATCATACCTTTTTGTTGAATAAAAATTAATTTTTGCTCATTTAATATTGTTGTTTCATTACGAATTTCTCGTTCAGATAAATTTAGTTGCTCAGCTAAAGCTCTTCTTCCAATTGGACCAAATGTCGCTAATGCCTGCAAAACTCGAAAACGTTTTTGAAATAATAAATCTATTTCAGGCATCAATTTTCGCTCTGCTTCAAAAAATGAAATATTGTCCAAAATCTCACCTACCAGTATTTATTGGTCGTAATTTGTCCCACTATATAATTTTTAGTCCCACTTGCGGCAAAAAAATAATTTGTGCCTTTATTATAAAATGAATAATATTTGTTTGCAACAATATCCCTTCAATTCCGAAAATAATTCGTGATTGGGCGCTAGTAATTAATCACTTAGCGCCTCTAAAAGGGTCGGATAGTCAAGCTGACCATATTGAATAACATCGCCATCTTGTTCAACAACTGGAATCATAAACATATATTTTTCATGTATGACATCATTTTCTTCAATATTAATTTGCTCGATGTCAAATGAAATATCCTCCTGAACAATTTTGAGTACGTGTAGTCCTTCGTTACATAACTCGCAATCGGGTCTTGAATAAAATTTTACAAGCATGCTTTTCTCTCCTTTCCTTTATTATAGCTTTTATGAGGTTTTTTTTTACAAATATATATTGTATTTTTCGTGACTCGTTCCTTTTGTGCCTTCACATAAACCTTGTTCTGTGATCCAATTATCGTCCGTTGATTACCATTTCAGGAGGGTATTTTTCATCAAAAAGACACTTCCAATATGAAAGTGTCTAAAATTTTCTTCCTGCACCGCCGCCTGATGATCCTCCACCACCGAAACCGCCAAAGCCTCCTGATGTCCCTCCACCTAAGCCTCCGCCTAAGCCAGTCGGGAAGCCACCCTGTCGATAGATTCTCCGTGCTGTTCGTCTACGTCCTCCTGGACCACCTCCTCCGCCGTATCTAGAAATGATGTAATAAACGACAATGATAAATAGAATGAATCCAATCGAAACACCTCCACCCTCTGTTGAGTGATCAACGGGCCTCACCAAGTCCGTACCACTTACTTCGCCATCCATTTCCTCATAAAATTGCGAAAATATGTTGGCGAATGCATTTGTATAATCCCCATTCGCTAAGTACGGCATCATATACGTATCAATCATGCTTCCGAGCTTGCCATCTGGATAATCGCCTTCTAAACCTTCGCCAACGGAAATCCATACGTCATTTTGACCTGGCCCTTGCTTAGTCGTTGCAAAGATAAGCATGCCATTATCCACCTTTGCACTTCCAATGCCCCAGTTTCGTATCGTTTCTGTACCAAATTCATAGGGTTCTAGCTCTCCAATTGTATCGATGGTCATCATTATTACGACATTGCCAGTAGAATCTTCTAATGTTTTCGCTGCTTGGATTAGCTTTTTCTCGACATCCTCTGAAATGACATTAGCATAATCATAAACATAAGAATTGTATGCAGGCTTTGGTGGAACTGCCGCCATCGTAGAAATAGGCAGTAAAAGCAGACCAATTAGAAACGAGATTAAAAACCTCATGTCATCTTACCTCCTTTAAAAGCAACGATTTAAATCATTGCCTCTTTGCCCATCATTCATCGCTCCCAAAATCTACGGATGGTACCTCTTCTACGCCTTCCTTAATTTCAAAATAATCCTTTTTCTCAAAGCCAAAAATACTTGCAACTATATTACCTGGAAATCTTCTTGCATCATTGTTAAATTGCTGTACGCTTTCATTGTAATCTTTCCTTGCTACAGCTAATCGGTTTTCCGTACCTGCTAACTCATCCATTAAACGAGTAAATTGACTATCTGCTTTTAAGTTCGGATAATTTTCCACTACCACTAACAACCGCGATAATGCAGATGATAAATCATTATTCGCCCCTGCCAATTCTTCAACCGTGTTGGCATTGCCATATTCTGTTCGAGCCTCGGCAATTTGCGTAAAAATGTCCTCCTCATGAGCAGCATAGCCCTTTACTGTATTCACCAAATTTGGGATCAAATCAAACCGACGCTGTAATTGATTATCAACTTGCGCCCAGGAAGCTTCAATTTTTTCTTCCCCCGTTACTAAATTATTGTATTTTGGAATAATCAATAATGCTGCAATACCGACAACCGCAATAATTATAATCACAATGACGAGTGCACTACCTTTTTCATTTTTCATTTCAATAATCCTCCTTCCTATCATTTCCTGAAGTAAAAACGAATAAATTCTTGTCCCTCTGCCACAATAATCATGTACGAAATATTTTATTATGGAGGTTACAATATGTTTACCCAATCATCGCAATCACAAGACAATTCGATGCCACTTTCAATGAATCACGGAGCACATGAATTAATGGATGTGCATGAAGTTTTAAGCACTATGATCGGTGGCTTAAATCAATATGTCCTGTTACGTGACAAAGTAGAAGACAATGAATTACTTACTATTTTGGACCGCCAGTATGCTTTTATGCTTGACGAATATAATATTACGATGGAAGCATATAAAACTGGTCATGATCCAAAACATCCTACTCGTAGTTACAACATGCAAACTGGCAATGATACAACGTATGGAATAAAGCCAGGCCAGCCAAAGAAACCAATGCAAGCGGCTAATGAAATAGATGACGCAGTTATTTCAGGTTTCATGCTTGCATGTCATAAAGCTGGTGCAACAGGGAAAACTGCCGCTGCACTTGAATCAACAAACCCTGTTGTGCGTCGTGTACTACAAGATTCAGTACCTAACTGTATTGAAATGGCCTATGAAATTGCCCTTTACCAAAACAAAAAAGGCTATTATCAAGTTCCTCAATTCTCTCAAGAGGACATGAACATTATGCTCAATATGTATGGGCAAGCACAGCAAGCAAAAAATATGCCTAACTAGCTCAATTATGACTCGTCATAATTGAGCGTTAAATAAAGTATGCTGTTGGCTATATTTTATATACGTCAACAGCATTTTTGATTCCAAACAAAAACTAGTATTATTATGAAAACTCCCCATAATAACACTAGTTTATAAAATTCAACTATTTAACTGCTCATGCAATTTTGAAGAGAAATATTTACGTGTATCAGCCATTTTAATATGCAGTATTCGCTCTTCATTATTTTCAATATTTATAAAGGTAACAAAAGCGCCTTCTAAATCTTCTTTAATACTTTTGAATAAATAGTTTTCAGCAAGTAGCTGATCAATTTGTTGAATTTCTTCTGCTACATATTTATATTCTGACATTGGAGCACCTCGTTTCAATTTTTAATCTGTAGAAACGGTTGTTGGAACAGCAATTGGTTCTGCTTGCACATCAATTTCCCAACTACGTCCAGCTGTAATTCCTAAATAAACTTCATCGCTTGGATTTGTAATTTCAGCTTGAGGGTACTTTTTAAACCACCAGAATTTTGCCAACACATAATATAAAACTGCCCCTACAATGAAGCCTACGAGTGATGAGTATGCTGGCCAAATGTTAGCGATAAGTCCACCAACAATCCAAGCAATAATTCCTGCAAAATTAATTCCTTTATAATACCGGTATTGACCGTTCATTTCATATAAATCTTTTACATTGACTCTTCGTTTTCGAATTAAATAATAATCCGCGAATAAAATACCAACAATCGAAGATAAAATCCCACCAATGATAAGTAAAACGCTATTCAATATGTCAAATAAGCTCCACGGTTGAACAACGGTTCCAACAATCCCGGCAAAAACGACCCCAACCCAGAAAGGTACTTTCGATCCACCAATATTCGAAAAAATTGTCGCCGCAGGTATAACATTGGCAGACGTATTTGTTGACCATTGTGCAAGAACAATCATTGATAATAATACGACTAAGACTAACCCACCAGCTGCTTGCTGTAGCGCGTTAACTGGGTCTCCAGAGCCTGTAGCCATATAACAAACAGCACCAATGACAATCATTAATGTATTAAATACGGGTTGCACAACAAGAGAGCCTAACAATTGGGTTTTATTACGTTTAAACCAATTGCGCTCATATTTCGGTGCTTTAAAGTGCCGAGAAAGTGTGGGCATATCAGCAGCTAACGTGGCCCAGAACCCCATGATTGCAGTAGCAATAACCATAAATGCGGTAAACTGTTCAAATCCTGTTTGTGGCGCTTCTACCCATGACCATACTGCTTTCCCTTGTTCCTGCGCTTCAGCTGATAATTGTAAGTACATCCAAATCGAGATGAAGATAATGATTGGTGCGGCAAAGTCTGCAAAACGCTCGATTGATTTAATACCTAACGATACATTCAATAATTGTAATACTGCAAAGACGATGAAGCATATGAACCAGTTGTCAAAACCAAACATTATATTTAAGATTCCATTGATTGCTGCGGACCCAAAATACGTATTAATACCGAACCAACAGGATGCTGTAAAAGCACGAGCAAACGACGGTAAATGTGTTCCAATCGTACCGAATGGGGCACGCATATAAACTGGAAAAGACAATCCATGCTCTACACCAATATCACCGATAATCACCATAAAGATCCCAATTAATATAGACCCTACTAAAGTGGCAAGTATTAACATCGGCATACTTAAATTTATGATGCCACCTGCACCAATTGCGAAGGCCGCTAATACAATGGCCATTCCTACCCAAATTACAGCAAAACCGAACATACCAATATTGCGGTTTTCATAAGTAATAGGAAGTAAATCCACAGACTTCAAATAATTATTTTCCGATTTATTTGATTTTGACATGGCTACACCTCATCTCTTTAGATTTTGTAAAGCGAATTAACGGACAACATTTGAACTACTTGCACTAAATTGCGTAATTAACGTTTGTCTTTCGTTCCATGTCATTGGTGGCTGTGTATGTGGCAATTCCTTCATCGTAATTGCCCCTTCCGCTGGACAGACAATCGAGCATAAATTACAGCCTACACAGTCCTCTTCACGAACTTTTAACATCGGGCGCCCATTTTCTGAATATAAATCGATACATTGATGAGACGTATCTTCGCAAGCGATATGACACTTATTACAATTAATACAAATGTCATTATTAATTTCTGCGACAACCTTATAATTTAAATCTAAATCACCCCAATCAGAATATTTTGGAACAGTTTTCCCAACAAGATCCATTACTGAAGCTAATCCTTTTTCATCTAAATAATTATTTAAACCATCAATCATATCTTCAACAATGCTGAATCCATGATGCATAGCAGCTGTACAAATTTGCACACTCGAAGAACCCATTAATATAAATTCCGCAGCATCTTGCCAATTTGAAATGCCTCCGATCCCTGAAATCGGTACGTTAATGAATGGATTTCTTGCACATTCCCCAACCATATTAAGCGCAATCGGTTTAACCGCTGGACCGCAATATCCACCATGGGCACCTTTATTACCAACGTGCGGAATTGTGTTCCATGAATTTAAATCAACACCCGCTAAGCTATTAATCGTATTAATCATACTAATAGCATCTGCACCACCACGAACTGCCGCTTCTGCAGTCACTGTAATATCCGTAATGTTAGGTGTCAACTTAACAATGACAGGTACTTCTGCATATTCTTTTGCCCAATAAGTTTGCTTTTCAACCAATTCTGGTACTTGCCCTGAAGCTGCACCCATTCCGCGTTCTGCCATCCCGTGAGGACAGCCAAAGTTCAACTCAAAGCCATCTACACCTACATCTTGAACTTTCTTTACGATTTCATGCCACTTCTCTGCTTTTGGCTCAACCATTAATGAAGCAATGATTGCATGATTCGGAAACCTTTTCTTCGTTTCGTAAATTTCTTTTAAATTTACTTCTAATGGACGGTCCGTAATTAACTCAATGTTGTTAAAGCCCGCTACTTTTTGCCCATTAAAGCCTACCGCTGCAAAACGTGAGGAAACATTCAATATTGGATCTCCCAACGTTTTCCAAACAGCTCCTCCCCATCCGGCCTCAAATGCACGTTGAACTTGATAGCCCGAGTTTGTAGGTGGTGCCGATGCTAGCCAAAATGGATTTGGTGACTTTATACCAGCAAAATTTATATTTAAATCTGCCATTTGAAATCCCCCTATGCACTTTCTGAATTTGCATGTAGCTCATTGTGAATTGCGTAGGCACAATCTTTCCCTTGTTGTGCCGCGGATACTACTGTTGCTTCACCGTATCCATTTCCATAAATCACATCACCGCAAGCATAAATTTTCGTATTTGATGTTTTTAAATTATCCGAGTCAACATCAATGACACCACGTGTATTCGCTAAGCCTAAATGTTCGATTAGCTCGTAATGCTTTGATTGACCAATTGCTCGAATAACTGCATCTGTTTCAATTAAAAATTCAGAACCAGGAATTTCCGATAAAGCGCCTTTTCCATTTTCAGCAACAGTTAATTGCATTTTCACGCATTCTAAACCAATTACTTTGCCATTTTCGTCACCTAGTATTTTTTTTGGGAGTGATAACCATCTAAACTCTACACCATCTTGCTTGGCAAATTCGAATTCAAAATCATATGCTGTCATTTCTTTTGATGTTCGACGATAAACGATTTGTACTTGCTCTGCTCCTAAACGGATCGAGCATGTTGCAGCATCAATTGCCGTATTCCCCGCCCCAATGACAACAACTTTCTTACCGAGTACTTTATCCGTGAATTCAGCTTTCGATTCCTTAACGAAATCAATTGCATCATATACACCTTCTAATTGTTCGCCCTCAACACCGAGCATTGGCACTTTCCCCATCCCAACCGCTACAATAATGCGATCATAGTTGGCAAGTAGCTCATCAACGAGAACATCTTCCCCAATTTTTGTGCTCGTTTTTATTTCAACACCTAAGTTTTTTACTTGTTGCACTTCCCATTCCACAACGTCTTGTGGTAAACGGAACGAAACAATTCCATAGTAATTTAACCCCCCTGCCTTTTCATCTGCCTCGTAAATCGTCACCCCATAACCCAATAATGCTAATTCACGCGCTGCGGATAAACCAGCAGGACCACTACCGATAATGGCAATTTTCTTACCATTAAACGGCTTTGGCGTAAATAATTGAACATTAGATGCACGTAGCCAATCTGTTGCATAGCGTTGTAAATGACCTATTTGAATTGGCTTTTCCTCACTATTTAAAACACATGCTCCCTCACAAAGTTCAATAGTAGGACATACACGCGCACAGCTTGCACCAACTGGATTGGACTCCATAATGACACGAGCAGAGCCCTTCATATTATTCGAAGCAATTTTCTTTATAAAGCTTGGAATATTAATACTTGTTGGACACGCTTGAATACATGGTGCGTCATAGCAATATAAACAGCGATTTGCTTCGACAGTGGCTGTATATGTTGTTAATCCCCCAAACATTTCTTCAAAGTTTTTTGCTAAATCCGTACTCATTTTAATAACAACCCTCTCTCCAGTGCGATTTGTTATTACTTTTTTAGTAGATTTAAACGTTATGAAGTTACTTTACTTGTATTCTTTACTTCGCGGCGAATATACTTTCCGCTTCCTAGACTACCTACGAATTCTTTCTCTTTAATAACATAGTCTCCACGTACTAACACACTAATTGGTTCTCCTGTAACTTCCAAACCTTCAAATGCGTTATAGTCTACATTCATATGATGGGTTTTCGCGGATATTGTTCGTTTTACAGAAGGATCAAATAAAACAATATCTGCATCTGAACCGACCGCAATCGTCCCCTTTTGTGGAAATAACCCAAAAATCTTAGCAGACTGAGTAGAGATCATATCAACGAACTCATTTACTGAAATACGCCCTTTTTCTACCCCTTCTGAATATAAAACAGAGAAGCGATCCTCGATAAACGGACCTCCATTTGGAATCTTCGAGAAGTCATCTTTTCCTAATGATTTTTTGCCATTGAAACTGAATGAGCATTGATCTGAGCCAATTGTTTGTAGTTGCTTTGCCTTCAGTGCATTCCATAATACTTCTTGGTGTTCGATTGGGCGTAATGGTGGAGACCAAACATATTTTGCACCTTCAAAATCTGGTTTTTCTAATGCCGTTTGGTCTAATACTAAATACGGGGGACAAGTTTCACCTAAAACATTGTAGCCTTTATTGCGGGCTGAAATAATTTCATCCACTGCTTCTTTACATGTGACATGGACAACATACAATTGAGCACCAGCCAAATTAGCCAGTTCAATGGCACGCTTTGTAGCTTCTCCTTCAACTTCTGGGGGACGAGTTAATGCATGATAGATTGGTGCAGTATTACCTTTTGCTTTTGCTTCTTCGACGAGTTCATCGATGACAGAACCGTTTTCACAGTGCACCATCACTGTTGCACCAAGCTCTTTTCCTACTTTAAATGCTTGGAATAATGTACGGTCAGATGCTTGGAATTCCTTTGCATATGCTAAAAATACTTTAATGGAGCTGATACCACCCTTTTCTAGTGCCTCGGGTAATTCTTTTAGCCGTTGCTCATTCAAATCGCCAATCATTAAGTGGAAGCCGTAGTCGATAACAGCCTTGTTTTTCGATTTACTATGCCATGTGTCGATCGCATCCATTAACGTTGGAGATCCAGCACTAATCACGAAGTCAATAATTGTAGTCGTACCACCAAATGCTGCTGCAATCGTTCCAGACTCCCAATCATCATCTGTCACCGTATTATTAAATGGCATATCTAGGTGGGTATGTGGATCAATGCCTCCAGGGAATATAAGCTTACCTGTTGCATCAATAATCTCCGCATCTACATCTTGAATACTGGATGCAATTTGCTTTATAATGCCATCTTCAATTAGCACATCTGCTTCATACGTATCTGCAGATGTGACAATTGTTCCTCCAGTTATTAACTTCTTCATACATTTCCCTCCTGAATGTTAAAATTATTTATCAAAAATTCTTGGTAGAATTGATAAAACAAATCACAATACAGAAAATTCAGACTGTTTATAAGCCACTTGTTCTATTCAGTTAGCTATTTTAGAAGAACATGACATATCGAGTAAAAGCTATTATACAAACTAGAAAATTAGTATATTACTTCTTTTAAAATATGTTATAAATTCTCACATCATTACCTGTTTGTAAAAAAATACACGATAGAAATAGCATTTTACAAGTGTTTCCAGAAAATTTTGCGTAGTTTTTATATAATCGTAATTCTACTAAATGAGTACTTCGTATTTAATAGACAGATAGTAATGTGTTGCATCGAAATGTTGGACATTAAGTAAATAAGGAGCTCGTTCATTATTACTAATCTATAATGTAATAACAAAGCAAGCTCCATCTCTATCTATTTAATTATTGCTAGGGAATGCAAAAGTAGACTCGGTTTTTTCTGTCACTTCAGGCCAACGCTCTGATACCGTCTTCGTTTTCGTAAAGAACCGCGCTTGATCGGGTCCAAACATATGACCTTCACCAAAACGAGAACCTTTGAAGCCAGCAAAGTTGTGGTAACCAACTGGAATTGGAATTGGCACATTTACGCCTACCATTCCTACGTCAATTTCCGTTGTAAATTTTCGCGCTGCAGCACCATCATTTGTAAATATCGTTACACCATTTGCTAATTCTTGCGCGTTAATTAAATCAATGGCTTCGGTTAAAGTGTCAACCCGAACTACATTTCGTGCCGGTCCAAAAACCTCTTGCTGGAAAATATCCATGTCTCGTGTTATGTGATCTAACAATGTAGGTCCTAAAAAGTAGCCGTCCGATTCTTTTACGATATTTAATGTACGCCCATCGTTCACTATGGTTGCACCTTGTTGTTCTGCAAGCTCAATCGCCTTTACTATACTCTCTTTAGATTCTTTCGAGATTACTGGCCCGAAATCTGTCCCTTCTTCTTTGTAGCTGCCAACTTTTAGCTTATTAATCTTATCCTTTAAAATCGCTACTAATTTCTCGGCTGTCTCTTCGCCAACTGGCATAATAGTGGAAATTGCCATGCAGCGTTGGGAAGCCGCGCCATAAGCTGCTCCCATAAACGCGTTCGCTACTTGCTCCAAATCTGCATCTGGCATTACGACCATATTATTTTTTCCACCACCAAGCGCTGTTACGCGCTTGCCATGTTTCGCGCCTGTTTCGTAAATATACTTAGCTACTGGAGTAGAGCCGACGAAGGAAATTGCCTGTACCGCTTTATTTTCAAGCAATTCATTTACCGCCTCTTTACTACCATTCACTACCGTCCAAATGCCATCTGGCAAGCCGGCCTTTTTCCACAGTTCACTTACATACAAAGATGTCATCGGCACTTTTTCAGAAGCCTTTAAAATAACTGCATTTCCAACCGCCACAGCCATCGATGTTTGGGCCAGCGGGACCATGATTGGGAAGTTAAAAGGGGAGATGGCGGCGACAACCCCTAGCGGATATTTCGCTGAGTAGGCATTAATTTGGCCCCCAACGTTGACCGAGTATTCTCCCTTCACTAAATGAGGGGCACCGATCGCCAAATCAACAGACTCTAATCCTCTTGTTATTTCACCTCGAGCATCTTCTAATGTTTTTCCACTTTCAGTACAAATAATATTTAGTAACTCATCCATATTTTCTGTCAGCAAATTTCTAAAGCGCATGATAACCTCTGCCCGTTTAGCAACAGAAATATCTCGCCAAGCTGGGAAAGCAACTTTTGCTGCTTCAATCGCTTCTCGTGTTTCCTCTGCTGTTGCAAGAGGTACTTCTGCAATCACTTCGCCCGTGGATGGATTATATACATTTGCATAATTACCGCTTTTCCCTTCTACTAACTGCCCATTAATAAAATGCGATAATTTTTTTACAGATACAGCCTCTGTCATATTTTCTAGATTCCTCCCTCTACTTAATACTACTTACCGCTTCGATGAATGTATCTACAATAAAATTCTTTTCTTCTAGCGTTATGGAAAGTGGTGGAGATAGCGTTAATACATTATTGAAGTTTGCCACTGTCACGCCGTTTTTCCCTATAATTAATCCCTTTTCCTTGCAATAAGCAATGACCGCGTTCACTTTCGTAATATCTAGCGGGCTTTTCGTCTCTTTATTCTCTACTAGTTCAATACCGATTAATAACCCTTTACCACGGATATTTCCTACAAATGGATGATCTGATAAACCTTCTTTTAAATCGTCCATAAGCTGTTCGCCAAGTAAAGCGGATTGCTCAAATAAATTTTCTCTCTCCATAATTTCAATATTTTTTAGCGCTACTGCACACGCTACAGGCGAGCCACCAAACGTATTAACGTGACGTAAAAACTCGTAATCACCGTTACTTGTAAATTGCTCATATATTTCGCGGCGTACTGCAGTTGCGGATAGGGGCATGTAGGCACTCGTTAATCCTTTTGCCATCGTCACGATATCTGGCTTAATCCCATAGTTTTGGAAGCCAAATGCTTTGCCCGTTCGCCCGAAGCCACATATTACTTCATCTACAATGAGCAACGTACCGTGCTTTTCACATACTTCTTGAACACCCTTCAAATATGCATCATTTGGAACGATTACACCGCCACCGGTAATGATCGGCTCCATAATTACGGCAGCCACGGTTTCTGGCATTTCCCAAGTAATCGTTTGGTCAATCGTTTTTACACTCGGTAATGTTGTTGGATCGCCACTTTCCATTTCCTCAGGATTTCGATATTGGTCTGGTGGCGCAACATGTAGGAATCCAGGTGCAAGTGGCTCATATTTATATTTGCGTTGTGCTTGACCTGTTGCAGCAAGAGAACCCATTGTATTGCCATGATAAGAGCGATAACGAGAGATAATTTTATAGCGGTTCGTTTCCCCTTTTTGCTGATAATATTGACGAACGATTTTAAAAGCTACCTCATTCGCTTCAGAACCACTGTTTGAATAGAACACGACATATTCATCACCTAGTAATTCACTTATTTTTTGACTTAATAAAATGGAAGGCGTGTGACCATAGGATAATGGCGTATAGGAATTTTTCAGTATTTGTTCGTAGGCTACTTCCGCAATTTCTTTACGGCCGTACCCAATATTTGTACACCATAGACCTGCCATGGCGTCTAAGTATTTATTTCCATCAATATCTGTCAACCAAGCACCCTCTGCCTGTTCAACGATAAAGGTTGCATCTGGGTTATAAGGCTTCATCGAATGCCATACATGCTTTTCGTCATTTGCTTTCCAGTTATAATCCACTGACTGGCTCATGAACATCCCTCCTAATTTTACGAACTTACTTTTATTTTCGCTTATTGGAAGGATTAGGGCATTATACATTGTGTAAAATAAATGATTCTATCTATTTCACATTAAGGTCATTTTTTTATGTTACAACAAAATTATGTCTCGTCATTAAAAGCATAATTTCCAGGCATAAACGATTTTCATATTCCATGAAATCACTGCCTATAATTTGCTCGATTTTTTCTAGACGATGATAAAGTGTTTGACGAACAATGAATAGTTTTTCGGCTGTTTCTTTTTTCAAACCATTGCATTGTAAATACATATTTAATGTTTGAATTAAATTACTGTTATGTTTCTGATCATAGAAACTTAATTTTTCTATTTTTTCCTTTGCCATTTGCATTAGAATTGTATTTGTTTGTAGTACCTTTACCATATGATAAAGTGTCAACTCATCATAAAAATATGATAGATTCATATTCTTCATACGAATTTGCAAAGAATCCTGAGCGGTTTGAAAGCTTTCTTTTAGCTCATTGTAGTGGTACACATACTTTCCTACCGCAATTAATGTATCCAGTCGATACTGATTAATAATTTCATTCATTGCTCGTTTCATTCGTTCTTTATACGTGCTTTCTTGCCCTAAATCACTCAAGATAAAAATTAAACATTGTGATTGCTCTACAATAAATGTGTAAAAGCCTTCCTTTTGTAGAGATTGGCGAAGATTTATTTTATAATTCGTTAAGTCTTTTTTAATATTCCTTCTTTTCAACTGATGGATCATAACCATCCAGCCATTGTGCTTTAAATTACAATCAATTTCCTCTATAAAAAACAGCATTTCTTCATTGCTATTTTGCCCATCCAACCATTTCTCAAAAAATTTGCGGTTTTCACTTTCAAGTTTTTCTTCTATATATAAATCTCTTAACACAAATTGAGATAATGTGACGACTGTTCGATCTAAAATTAAACTGTCTAAATCTGTAATTTCCTTTTTCTCTGAATAAATATATATTGTTCCGTACACTTGATCGAATAAATTCAGCTCATTACTTACCCAATACTTACTATTCAGCCCTTTTATATAATCTTTTGAATTTTCAATCTTTTTATCAGGTATCGATAGACTTGTCCCTTTATTTATTTCAAAAAAAACATTAACATTCAGGTACTTTTGCATATACTGCAAAATTTTCACCTTGTCATTTACTTTTAAAACATGCTTATTAATTTTTTGGGAGTAATCTTCTAGTTGTTTTAAAACATCGT
Organism: Solibacillus sp. FSL R7-0682; assembly: GCF_038005985.1. Classification (NCBI taxonomy): domain Bacteria; kingdom Bacillati; phylum Bacillota; class Bacilli; order Caryophanales; family Caryophanaceae; genus Solibacillus; species Solibacillus sp. FSL R7-0682. Next base: position 683,418 of record NZ_JBBOUI010000001.1, on the reverse strand, counting down.
ATTGTTGATGGATGATACCTGTGTGCAAGTCTTGGGTAATTTCGACGAAAGGCACGATTTCTTCAAATACTATAATCGGAAAATCCAATTGATTTGCTAAGTTAATGACTCGTTCTGGAATGACTTCAATGTACATACCTAACTCTACACACAGTCCAGCCACTTCCAGATTGCTAAGCTGCTTCACAAATTGAAGAAATCCCTGTTCATTATCTTTTAAAACAACTCCTGTCGTTAGGATTAACTCATTGCCCTTTATTAACTGCTTTACATCGGTTACTTCCATTATATGAATCCATTTAATCACATGGCTTAATCCAGCATTCCCTGCCACTACTTTTGCAGATTCGAAATGCTTCCGATTTAACACTTCTTGAACGGTTAACATAAGCAATCCCTCTCCCTCAAATTTACAGACTGTCTATACAATTATTGTATCATTTTACAATAAGTATATATAAATATGTTTTATTTCAGTGATAAAGTAGAAATGAAGACTGACTTTAAAAGGAGGTTTCACAATGTTACTAACGAATCGTGAACGACTAAAAAAGAATATTGAGTTATTTAGTCAAATTGGTGCAACTGACAATAATGGAGTTACTCGCTTAAGCCTTTCGAATGAAGACATAATTGCTCGCGACAAGTTAAAAGCAATTTGCGAGCAGCGAGGATTGATTGTAACGGTTGATGATATGGGTACAATGTATGCTACACTTCCTGGGAAGGACAATCATTTACCTATTGTAATGGGTTCACATTTAGATTCAGTTATAAAAGGCGGACGCTTTGACGGCGTGTTAGGTGTATTAACAGCTTTAGAAGCAGTAGAAACAATAATTGATGCGAATGTTGAACTAGACCATCCTTTAACGATTGTAAACTTTACAAATGAAGAAGGCGCACGCTTTGAGCCTTCATTAATGGCTTCGGGTGTAATTTCTGGAAAGTTTGATAAGGCAAAAATGTTAGCCTCCTCCGACATTAAAGGCATCACATTTGAAGAAGCTTTAGAAAAGAGTGGTTATAAAGGCGAAGAAACAAATCGTTTAACTGAAGCCCATGCGTACTTAGAACTTCATATTGAACAAGGACCAGTTCTTGAGTATTACGATAAAGAAATTGGTATTGTTGAAGGTGTTCTTGGCATGGTATGCTATGACATTACATTAACGGGTGAATCCAATCATGCAGGGACGACCCCGATTTCAATGCGTAAAGATAGTATGTTTGCTGCGATGAATATTATTTCCATTTTGCAAAATAAATTAAAACAAATGCCCGATGATCTCGTTTATACAATAGGACGCATCAACGCCTATCCAAATATTCACACGGTCATTCCAAGCAATGTGACATTTTCATTTGAAACTCGCCACCAAGATCCAGCCATTATCGAGCAAGTAGAACAAATCATTTTTGACTTACCAAAAGAAATTGAACATTGTCAGCTTAGCTATACAAAGCTATGGGAGCGAGACACTGTAAATTTTGCTCCAGAAGTTATAAGCGCAGTAGTGGCAAGTGCCGATGAGCTTGGCTACTCGAGTCATCAAATGTTTAGTGGCGCTGGCCATGATGCCCAATTTATCGCACAATATATACCTTCCACAATGATTTTCGTACCAAGTGCAAAAGGCTATAGTCATCGTGAAGATGAATATACATCCTATGAACAATGTTCCAAAGGTGCTGATGTCCTTGTGAACGCTGTGCTAAAGGTCGCTACAAGTTCCATTTCAGAAGTGAACTCCGCTAGTGTTAAATAAATATCGAGTCAACGAAGGCGTGTCTGGGTCAAAACAAAAATACAATTTTTTGAACTGACCTAGTCATTTGAGACACACATAAAACACCTAATTAAGCTACTTGCTTTCCATATTCAAGGGGAGTTAAGTAGCCTAATTTTTCTTGTATACGTTCTTGATTATACTCGCACATGTATGCTGCTACACGTAATTTCGTTTCTTCGTTTGTTAGTGAATGAACTTTCACACGTAAAAATGCTTCGCTTTTGATATGTGAATGAAATGACTCAATCACCGCATTATCCCAACAGTTTCCTCGTCGTGACATACTTGCTCGACAATTCATTTCCTCTAAAAAATTTTGATAGGCATACGATGTATACACACTTCCTTGGTCTGAATGGACAAGGATTCCTTTTGGATAATTTCTTTCTTCTAAAGCCGCCTTTAACACATCCATCACAAGTGGTGTTTGTTGATGGTCATATAATTTATATGCGACAATCTCATTGTTAAACAAATCTAAAATCGTTGCCAAATACATCGTTGTAGAACCATATTGAATGTACGTTATATCTGTTACCCACTTTTCATTGGGTGCCGTAGCTGTAAAACAGCGTGCTAATAAATTAGGGGCAATGATTTCTGGCCCTTGGTCTATTTTAAATTTTCGTTTCTTTTTCACCCGACATTGTAGGTTGTGCTTTTGCATCAGCTTTTGTACCGTATTGCGATTCAATTGATAACCATATTCTTTTTGAAGTAAATATCTTATCTTACGATGACCGTAACGATATTTCGTTTTTTTACATAGCTCAATCAGTACTGTTTCAATGGCTGAAAATCCTCGGATTCCTTCTTTCATCCAACGATAATAGGTTGCACGAGGAATCCCTAGCACCTTTAAAATACATGTGACTGTATATTTCTTACGCAGATTCTCCACAGTTTGTAAAATTACTTGCCGTTCAACTCCTTTTTGATGGTCAAAAACTTTTTTAGGATTTCATTTTCCATTTCTAGATGCATCATTTTGCGGTCTTTCATTTCTTGTTCGCTTTTCTTTCCCTTCAGGCCCTTGTCCATAACTGTACTGCTTGCCTACAGGTTGATCGAATCGGTAAAGTTCATTATTTTTGTACCACCGCATCCATGTATTAATTTGAGAGCGATGTTTAATGTTATATTTCGCCAAAATTTCTTTTGTCGTTAATTTACCTGCTAATTTATCTTTTATAACCGACCATTTAATATCTGAAGAATAACTTACTCTTGTCATAGAAAAAACACCTCCAAAATGATTAAGCATGTATTACATACATACCCATTTTAGTGGTGTTTTATGTTGTCTTATAAAATTAGGTTAGTCCTTTTCTCTACGGAGAAAAATTGTATTTTTTAATGCGCGTAAATTGGTTTCCGTTATTCAAATCTTGCAAAATACAAAAGCTTTCTACTTATCTCCCAGTCTCTAAACTACTTTAATCGATTTTTTGACCTGTTATTTCTTCCAATTTACCGTTTTCTTTAATTTTTGCTAAACCTTCGTTTAAAAGATCAAGTAATTCTTTGTTCCCTTTTTTCACCATGAAGCCGTAGTATTCTTTTTCAAAGTCATCTGATTCGATTGCTTTTAAACCAGAGTTTGGGTTGTTTTTTAAGTATTCTAATACTACTGCGTTGTCACCAATAGCGGCTGCTGTTGTGCCATTAATAACTTCTTGGAAAGCTATTGGCTGGTTTTCATAGGCTAAAATACTTGAGCTTGTAACACCTTGTAATTTTTTAGCTGCTTCGTGACCAGTCGTATTAATTTGAACTGAAATCTTTTTGTCTTTTAGTTCATCTAATGTAGCGATTTTTGAATCTTCTTTCACAACAATCATTAATGATGCTTCATAATATGGATCTGTGAAATCATATGTTTCTTTACGCTCTTCCGTAATTGTAATTCCTGAAGCCCCTAAATCTAATTCTTTATTTGTAATTTGCTGGAACACTGGCTCCCAGCCTACGTTTTTAAATTCCACCTCTGCACCGATTTCTTCACCGATTGCATTCATAATATCAACGTCGATCCCTACAATTTCACCTTTATCGTTCATCGATTCAAACGGTGCGAACGTTGCTTCCGTACCTACTAATAATTTTGTATACCCATTTTCTCCTTCAGCGCCTGATGAGCTATCATCAGATGTGCCACATGCTGCAAGTACAATCGATAATACTAGTACAAACATCATCATAAGTGCATTGTTTTTTTTCATTGTTTTATGTCCTCCCTTGATTGAATTGTACTTAATTATATTAATTGGATAAAAAATACACAATAATATTTTTAAATATTCCGAAATTTTTATATGTAAGGAAATTAATACGTTTACATCATTTTGTATATAAGAAACTGCCTCACGTTCGATGATTGTAAGGCAGTTTAAAATTTATAGTACTTTCCCTAAAAAAGCTTTTGTTCGCTCATTTTGTGGGTTTCCAAACACGTCATCAGGACGCCCTTGTTCGACGATGTAACCACCATCCATAAATAACACACGATCCCCTACTTCACGGGCAAAGCCCATTTCATGTGTAACGACAACCATCGTCATCCCTTCTTTTGCAAGGTTTTTCATTACATCTAAAACCTCTTTAACCATTTCTGGGTCAAGTGCTGACGTCGGCTCATCAAATAACATTATTTTTGGCTTCATTGCTAATGCGCGTGCAATGGCAACTCGTTGCTGCTGACCACCGGATAATTGCTGTGGGTAGTTGTCCGCTTTAGCACTCAGACCTACTTTATCAAGAAGCTCTAAAGCAAGCTTTTCTGCATCTGCTTTATTCAATTTACGAATTTGCATCGGTGCCATTGTTATGTTATCAATGACTGACATATGTGGAAATAGATTAAATTGTTGGAATACCATACCGACCTCTGTACGAATGTCATTAATATTCGTTTTCGGATCATTAATTTTGACACCTTCAATATAAATCGCTCCAGCTGTTACTTCTTCAAGTAAATTCATGCAACGCAAGAATGTACTTTTTCCAGAGCCAGATGGACCAATCACACACACTACTTCTTTTTCATGAATTTCATAGTCAATTCCTTTTAACACTTCGAGCTTGCCAAAATGCTTGTGTAAATTTTCTACTTTAATCATTTATGCGCGCTCCTTTTTCTTTCTAGGGTTGTAATTGATGTCAACTCGCTTTTCAATAAATGCGATCAGCTTCGTAACAAGATACGTTAACATTAAATATAAGAACGCTGCGAATAAATACGGCTCCCAGAAACGCTGATACGTACCAGCTACTACTTTACTTACATACAAGATTTCAGCACCTGCAATAACCGTAACTAAAGAAGAATCTTTTAACAATGCGATAAATTCATTTCCTAATGGCGGAATCATACGGCGAAATGCTTGTGGTAAAATAACTTTACGCATCGCTTGAGAGTGCGTTAAACCAAGTGAACGTGCTGCCTCCATCTGCCCTTTATCTATAGACTGGATTCCTGCACGGAAAATTTCTGCGTTATATGCTGCACTATTTAATATTAACCCGACAATACCTGATACCCACCAACCGAGTCCTTGACCAAAGATTGTTGGAATAACCGCTAAGTGAATTAATAATAATTGTACAAGCATTGGCGTACCACGAAATACGTCTACATAAATTTTAGCTGGCCAGTAAATCCATTTTTTTGTTGAAACTTGGCCTAATCCTAAAAATAGACCTAAAATCACACCACCAATATAACCACATGCTGTCAAAATAATTGTTGCTAATAAGCCTTTTGCATATAGTTCACGGTAGTTCCAGATAATATCCCAACGGAAAAAATCAAAAATTTCCATCTGAAACCCTCCAATTGTTTAGAGCCCTTCTAAGCGGACTAAATTTCCACATAAAATTTGAACGACATTACTCGATTTCTGTACCTGTAATTTCAGCAAGCTTACCGTTTTCTTTAATTTTTTTTAAGCCTTCATTTAAAAGCTCTAGTAATTCCTTATTTCCCTTTTGCACCATAAAGCCGAAGTAATCTACTTCAAATGAATCATCTTCAATAGCTTTTAAGCCTGAATCTGGATTATTTTTTAAGTAATCAAGTACAACTGCATTATCACCAATCGCTGCTTCTGCAGAGCCATTCATTACTTCTTGAATCGCGACTGCAAAGTTTTCATAGGCTAAAATTTTTGAGCTAGCTACACCTTGTAGCTCTTGTGCTGCAATATGACCTGTCGTGTTAATCTGTGCAGCAATTTTTTTATCTTTTAACTGTTCGTAGGATTCAATCTTCGAATCTTCCTTCGTAACAATTAATAAAGTTGCTTCATAATATGGATCAGTGAAATCATAGCTTTCTTTTCGTTCATCGGTAATTGTAATCGCCGCTGCACCTAAATCTAGCTCCCCTGTTGTTACTTGACTAAATGTTGACTCCCAACCGACATTTTTAATTTCTGTTTCGATACCCATTTCTTCACCGATTGCCGCTAAAATATCGGCATCTAATCCAACAACATTTCCTTTATCATCTAAATATTCAAACGGTGCATAAGTTGCCTCTGTACCAGCTGATATTTTTGTATACTCTTTGCCTTCACCTGTATTTGATGAATTATCATCTGCACCACAAGCGGTTAAAATCATTGATGCTGTTGCAAATGGTAGCATCCATTTAAACAGTTTATGTTTGTTCATTATTAAATCCTCCTAGTTGTAAAAATATTTATGCATGATTAATAACTTTTTCTATTATATTAATTCCACAATTAATATACAACATTAAATTTTTAAAAAATTGATTATTATTGCAGTTTAATGAATTTTTATAAACAAATAGAGAAGTTTCTAACACACATATAAATATTTATTCATTGATGAATGTATTTAAGGTTTCATTGAAACACAAAAAAACACAACACATTGAACTTGTGTTGTGCTTACTCACTAATTTTTTGTTATAAGAAATGAATTTGGGATAAAAAGAAACGGTACAGTGATTCTTTTTACCCCTATAAAACTTCACTTCCCATTGTAGACAATAGGCTGCTAAGCTATCTCTACAATTGGTATTAAAAAGTATATTAAAACAGTAAAATGGTGCCCATAAAAGGACATATATAAAATATGTTTCGTTTTGTAATAAGAGATTTTTACTTCTTATAGACAAAATTACAACATTTATAAATGTACTAATTATAGAACTATTTTTCAAGTATTATTTTTAAAATTTGATTGTTTTTTATAGGGAATTTTTTTTTCCGTAGTTTAAATTAGAAATGAATGGGAAATTTATAAAAAGAAGTGTTAATAAACACCTTTTTCACGTTTTAAAAACACATTTAGTTATACAATTACTTTGCATCTAACCGGGAATACGATGCGCTTGTAAATTCACTTCATTTAGCGATATTTATCGGTTTAATTAACTTAGAGTTAAAATCAACAATTGGAACATATAAGCATACTAAAGTTGTATGAACACGCAATACATCATTCATATAAAAGGGATATCTCATCAATATGAAAAGACACCTCAAACCCTATTTTAGGTATTTAAAGTGTCTAAACTTGTTCTAAAAATAACATGACGCCCTCGGAGGGAATCGAACCCCCAGTGGAAGAACCGGAATCTTCAGTGTTATCCATTACACCACGAGGACATATTATAATTTATTAAGGGCGCTGCAAAAACATGCGAAAAGTCATTTTACAAATGAAATAGTCGACTTTCCCATTATACAAAGGGAATGCGTAGTTTTCAATCATAAAAATCAGACTTTATATTTGACCATCATTGACTAATATGTGTATGATAGGTTTACAGCTGAATGTCTTACCAATTTCAGCATAAGTATACGAATAAAGCCTTTAACAGAAGGAGGATTTTTTAATGAACTTAATTCCTACAGTTATTGAACAAACAAATCGCGGTGAACGTGCGTATGACATTTATTCACGTTTATTAAAAGACCGTATCATTTTATTAGGAAGCGCGATTGACGACAACGTAGCAAACTCAATCGTAGCACAGCTTTTATTTTTAGAAGCTGAAGATCCAGATAAGGATATTCACCTATACATCAACTCTCCAGGTGGTTCAATTACATCTGGTATGGCAATTTACGATACAATGAATTTCATCAAACCTGATGTATCAACAATTTGTATCGGTATGGCTGCTTCAATGGGTGCTTTCTTATTATCTGCTGGTGCTAAAGGGAAGCGTATCGCATTACCAAACGCAGAAGTAATGATTCACCAACCACTTGGTGGCGCACAAGGTCAAGCAACCGAAATCGAAATTGCAGCTCGTCGCATTTTATTCTTACGTGAAAAATTAAACCGTATCATGGCTGAGAACACTGGTCAAGATTACGAAACATTAGCACGTGACACAGATCGTGATAATTTCATGACAGCTGAGCAAGCAAAAGAATATGGTTTAATTGACAAAATTTTCGAACGTAATCAATTAAACAAATAATTCCTTAATATTAAAAATGAGTAATTTTGAAGTTAAATCAAAATTACTCATTTTTTTGCTTTCATTTTGTTGTTAATGTTTAATTTTCTTTTTCAATTAACGCTTGTAATGCATTAATTGCTTTTTCCTCATCATGACCATCTGCGCTTAGGGTTACAATTGTACCTTTAGCTACTGCCAGGCTCATAATCCCCATAATTGATTTCGCATTTACCTTTTTCGCTTCCTTTTGTAAAAAAACATCCGATTTATATCGATTTGCTTCCTGTACAAAAAGTGCAGCCTGTCTTGCTTGTAAACCTGATTTCAGCTTTACTTCAACTTTTTTTTCGACCATTTGAAAAACTCCCTTTCAAAACCGTTCATCGCTATATACTTCATCTTATCTAAATTATTCGAAAAGAACAATAATAGAATACGCGATTGATGAAATCGCTATCAAATTTTTCCGCGCATTCACGGGTTATTAAAACTTCCAAGGATGGAGTCTTTATTTAATAACGTGCTCACCACGACGAATTGCTTCCGCGATTTCATCGATTTTCCGTAGGCGGTGATTAACACCTGATTTACTTACAACACCCGTCGAAACCATTTCGCCTAATTCCTTTAATGTAACATCTTGATATTCTACTCGTAATCTTGCAATCTCACGTAACTTTTCAGGTAGTTGATCTAAACCGATTGCATTATCAATATAGCGAATGTTTTCAACTTGTCGTAACGCAGCACCAATCGTTTTGTTTAAATTCGCTGTTTCACAGTTAACGATTCGGTTTACACTGTTACGCATATCGCGCACAATACGAACGTCCTCAAATTTCAGCATCGCTTGTGTAGCACCAACTAAATTAAGAAAATCTGATATTTTTTCTGCTTCCTTTAAATAAGTTACATATCCTTTTTTTCGTTCAATTGTCTTCGCATTTAAGTCATAATGATTCATTAAGTTAGCAAGTGCTTCTCCGTGCTCCTTATATAAAGAATACACTTCTAAATGATATGATGATGTTTCAGGATTATTGACTGATCCACCTGCTAAAAATGCGCCACGTAAATATGCGCGTCGTTGATTGTTTTTAGGAATAATTGCTTCTGAAATTGTATGATTAAACTCAAATGAATTTGAGACAATTTCTAAGTCTGCTAATATTTCTCTTGCGCCTTCACGTACACGGCAAATATATACATTATTCTTTTTCAGACGCATCTTTTTTCGAACGAGTAATTCTACATTGTAGGGATATAGTTTTTTAACTATTGTGTAAAGACGCCTTGCAATTGCGGCATTTTCAGTTTGAACATCTAAGCTTAGTTGACGATTCGTAAAGCTTAATGAACCATTCATTCGAATAAGGGCGGACACCTCAGCCTTTAAACTATTGTCATCCGCTTCGACTTGCGTGAGCTCTTTTTTTGTTTCAGATGCAAATGACATATATGTTCCCCCTTCTTTAGCAAACTATGTAAGTATTAGCTTACTATTTCAACGTGTTGTTTAGTTTTTTTGTAGCGAATACTCACAAAGCCAATCTGCTAAATTTTTTGCATCATGACGGACAACGCCATTTTGAATAATCGCAATTTCTTTTTTTATTATTTTTATGCCCATTTGTTCAATTTTTTCTATATCAAATTGAACAGGCTCTGCATTTTCTTGACGGTAATTTTTATAAATAGTCGAAGGAATATCTTTTTCGTTTATTATAATAGATTCAATAAATGGCACTCCTACATGTGTATGAATCGCTTCGATATGCTGAGATGTCGTATAATTTAGCGTTTCTCCGAGTTGTGTCATTAAATTGGAAATATATATTTTTTCACCTTTTGCTCGAACAACAGCTTGACCGATTCCTTTAACAAGTAAATTCGGAATGATGCTCGTATATAAACTTCCCGGACCAATTAATATATAGTCTGCCAATTCAATTGCATGAATGGCAGCTGGTAATGGCTTCACATTGTCAGGCTCTAAATAAACTCGTTGGATAGGTGCTTGACCAGAAGGAATTTTAGATTCTCCTGTAATGACCGATCCATCTGTCAGTTCCGCATGCAACGTTACTTTTTTATTGGCAGCTGGGACGACTTTTCCATGAACATTTAATACTTTACTCATCTCAGCTATTGCATGATTAAAATCACCTGTAATTTCGGTAAGCGCTGTGAGCATTAAGTTTCCTAACGAGTGACCACCTAAATCATTGGATTGTGAAAATCGAAACTGGAACATTTGCTCCACTAATGGCTCCACATCAGAAAGTGCGGCAATTACATTTCGTACATCTCCTGGTGGAGGAATATCGTAATCATCACGCAAACGACCAGATGAGCCTCCGTCATCTGCCACCGTTACAATTGCTGTTATGTCGAAAGGATGTTGCTTTAAACCGCGTAAAACTGTCGATAGCCCAGTACCTCCTCCGATTACAACAATACGTGTCCTCTTTTTTTTCATTACATCAATCCTTTCTATGATTGATATCTCGATGAGAGATGACAACTTGCTCCGTGTTACCTAATAGCTTGCCGAAATATTCAGCTAATGTAACCGAGCGATGTTGCCCTCCTGTACAGCCAAATGCAATTACTAATTGGGATTTCCCTTCATTGCGGTAATGCGGAATCATAAACGTAAACAAATCCGTTAGTTTTGCAATTAATTGCTGTGTTTCATCTGTAGCTAATACGTAGGATGACACTTCCGTTTGTAAACCTGTTTTATGACGTAAATCCTCGACATAATATGGATTTTTTAAGAAACGTACGTCAAATACTAAATCTGCATCAATAGGAATGCCGTGTTTAAAGCCGAATGACATCACATTAATTGAAAATGTTGGACTATTCAAGTTCGTGAATTCTTTTGTAATGCGTTCACGTAATTCTCGTGGCTTTAGCTGGGATGTATTGACTACTGTTTTGGCGCGTCCTTTTAACTCAGAAAGTAATTGACGCTCAAGTTTAATTCCTTCTAGAGGTAATCCTTGTGGCGCAAGTGGATGCGAGCGGCGCGATTCTTTGTATCTTCGCACTAATGTTGCGTCATCAGAATCTAAAAATAAAATACGTGGTAAAATTTCTTCTTCTTCTAATAATGCATCAAGAGATTCGATTAATGAATCAAAAAACTCCCTACCACGTAAATCCATAACAACGGCAATGCGAGTAATTTTCTTCTCTGAATCTTTCATCAATGCTAAAAAGGTCGTCAGTAATTCAGGTGGCAAATTATCAACGCAGTAATACCCTAAATCTTCAAAGCTTTGAACAGCAACGGTCTTTCCTGCTCCTGACATTCCCGTAATAATAACTAACTCATGTGTATAGCTCGGACTATCCACGTATGTTCATCTCCTCTATTATTGTTCGGTCGTATGTTGGATTCTTTCGCTCAGTAGCTCAAAATCCTCTGTATATTCAAATGTACCATATTGCATCCCTTTATTTAATGCAGCAAATAATAAATTTGTTCGGTCTCCTGCCGCCATTGGCAAGTCCTTTAATGTTTCGATAGAATGCCAAGCAAGCTTACCTTCTCTTGTCTCATCAAATGGAATGCCCTCAACATCATGTGCAATAAATGTATACAGCATCCATTCGTCTACTATTCTTTCACCGTTTTTAATGATCATTGTATAGGTGCCTTTTAAATGAATATCTTTCGGTGTTAAATTTGTTTCTTCTTGGAATTCGCGTATGGCCGATTCATAAATTGATTCCCCAAGCTCCATTTTACCTCCTGGCGCTACAAACCAGCCTCTTCTCGGTTTTTGGAGCAATAACACTTTTCCGTCCTTAATAGCTAATAAATTTGTAATACGTTGCATTAATAACACCTCAGTTCTTTCCTTTAATCTTCTATATATTATACCTTGTATATGGCAACTCGTAAAAGAACACGAGCTCCCAAAAATTAACTTTTTTCAATAAAAAGAGGTTGCCTTTGCGTAGTTACGCAATAAGCAACCTAAGACTAATTAGAATATAAGGGGGTTAAAACAATTACATGTATATTGTACCCTTATTTTGTAACATTTTGATTACATTCATGTTAAAGAATTATATAAAGTTTATGCGTGTGCAATCTTCTCTTTTAATTCTTCGATAAAATGTTGTGCAGATTGTGCTGCGATACTGCCATCACCAGTTGCTGTAACGATTTGACGAAGCATTTTCTCACGTACATCACCTGCTGCGTAAATACCTGGAACAGCTGTCTCCATTTTTTCATTTGTCACGATGTAACCTGCTTCGTTTAAAATGTTTAACGGAGCAAATGGTGCAGTTAATGGAAGCATACCTACGTAAACGAATACGCCATCTGTATTAACTTCCGTTTCAGTACCGTCCAAAGTTGATGATAATGTCACCTTACCAACTTTACCATCTACTTCATGTATTTCTTTTACTGTTGAATTCCAAATGAAATCGATTTTTTCATTTGCAAATGCACGATCTTGAAGGATTTTTTGAGCTCGTAATTTATCACGACGGTGCACAATTGTTACTTTATCTGCAAAGCGAGTTAAATACACACCTTCTTCAACCGCTGAGTCACCGCCACCGATAACGATTAAGTTCTTTTGCTTGAAGAATGCTCCATCACAAACCGCACAATAACTAACTCCACGACCACCAAGCTCCGTTTCACCTGGAATACCTAATTTTTTATATTCTGCACCTGTAGTGATGATAATTGTACGTGTTTTGTATTGTTTTTTACCTGAAATTATCGTTTTGTATTCTTCGCCGTCAATAATTTCTGAAACGTCACCGTATGCATATTCAGCACCGAATTTTTTGGCATGCTCAAACATTTTTGATGATAACTCAGGCCCTAAAATTGTATCGAATCCTGGGTAATTTTCTACTGCTTCTGTACTTGCCATTTGACCACCAGGAATACCACGTTCGATCATTAATGTTGATAAATTTGCGCGAGATGTATAAACAGCTGCAGTCATCCCTGCTGGGCCTGCACCGATTATTACGACATCATAAATTTTTTCTTCTGACATAAGAATCCTCCTCTAACTACAAGTTCTAATGCTAATCCTATAAGATAGCCACTAGAAATACAACTTTACTGCTTATTCCTCATCGATTGGAACGAAATCATATAATTCATCATTATATTTTGTTAACGTCGAAACAGAGATAGCATATTTTTGTGCCATCGCTTTTTTTGTTACTTTATTATTTAACGCTGTATGGAATGAGTATTCAATCGCGGCTGCTAAAGCTTGGATATTTTTAAAGAGATAGCCTTGCTTATAAGCAATTTCCCCTAATGTAAACCAAGTACTTAATATTTGGGCAACTTCAAGTGTAATTGACCCATTTACCTTTACAATTTGCTCTGCCACTTGCATAAAGTTTAAGAAAATCTTTTCTTCATCTGCTGCTTCATTAAAATCATAATCGAGTGCATACGCCAAACTTAATTTTTCAAGCTGGGAGAAACTCGATATATCTAATAACGTAGGATGAGCCACAATTTCTTGTTTATGTGCAGATTTTTTTAGTAAAAACAATCCAAATAATCGGCTTGAATCATTGTCATCGGATAATTGGCGAATGATAAAATCTCGATTGTTTTCTGCTGAATTTCGAAGCTTTGTCGCATCACCATTTACCCAAGGTTCAAGACCTTCCTTTGATGGATCAAGTTTCAAAAGCGTCTTCCACATATCCTGTGCAAAAACCTCGTGTCCTGAAAAATACGCAGATTGGGCTAACCAAAAATAAAAGCCCGCATCTCCTTCGTAGCCTTTTTTATGCATCGATCGTAACCATTTATAGGCGTGGTCATATTCGCCAACTAAGGCAAATGTTGCTCCTAATTTATAACGGTTATCCCATTCGTATGGCTGAATTTTTTTCAAGAGCTCTAGTAACTCTGGTAAATCTTCTACATTTTTTTCATAGTAGGCAAAAACCGTTAAATTACATAGAGCATGTAAGTTCCCTTTATTTCTTCGTAATACTTCGTGTAATAACGCTCTCGCTTGCTCTACTTCGCCTACATAAAAATACGCAAGTGCTAAGTTATTATGGGCATTCCAAAGGTCAGGGAATTCCTCAATTGTTTCTTCTAGCACTTCAATAGCTGCCTGAAAGTCCCCTTGTTCCATTAATCGTCTAGCTTTTTCTTGTGAAACCATTTTTGCAGCATCGTGTTCATCAACCTCTTCAATATCATCCGCTACGTAATCAACAAATTCTAATATTTCAGTAGCATCCTCAAGATATGAGCCATCAGGTTCCATCTCTAAATATTTTTCGGCATACTTTTGTGCATCATGAATATGCCCAATACATCCAGAAACTTCTGCAAGCATAAAGACAATTTCCGCTTCATTTGGCTCTAAACTATACGCAGTATGGATTAATTCATATGCATGATCATAGTTTTGAAGCTCCATTTCCAGTATGCCATACTGAAGTAACACATGGGCGTCATCTGGACTTAAGTCTGCTGCACGTTTTATATATTTATAAGCTTTGTCCATCTCATCCCGGTCAATCGCTTTTAATGCTTTATTATAATAATAATCACCATTTGGTACAAACGACACAATATTTGTTGCTTTAGCTTTTAAACGTTTATTTTCCAATCAAATTCCTCCGAAACTAGAAAGCAATTTCCGTTCGTTTTCTTTTCTATTTTTAAAGATTAACTTCCAATTTATATACATTATTGTTCAATAATAATAGTTTTTATGCAAAGAAATAAGGAACGAACTAATGTCGTTCCTTACATAATAGGTATTATTATAACATATTAAGCCCTTATGTCATAAAATTGCGATGGTAAAGACATAAACTTCTTAAAATCTATTTCTAAACCAACACTTATTGAAGTTTTCTTTACCTTACTTATTTTTGCGGTTTTCCTTCATGGCGTTTTTGTAGCACTTGCAACACTTCATACACATCCACTTTTTGTTCTTGAAGTAATACAAGTAGGTGATATAAAAGGTCTGCTGATTCCCATTTCACTTCTTCTTTGTCACGATTTTTCGCGCCAATGACAACCTCTGTTGCTTCTTCCCCAACCTTTTTACAAATTTTATCGATACCCTTGTCGAATAAATATGTAGTGTACGCACCTTCTGGCATATCGATTTCACGTTGTTTAATTACTTCTACAAGCTGCGGTAAAATGGCAACTGAGCCTGGACGTTCGTTTTCAACAAGTGATTCAGTAAAGCATGACGTTGTGCCTGTATGACAAGCTGGGCCAGAAGGAATGACTTCAATGACAAGTGCATCTTGATCACAATCTGCTTTTATTGACACGACTTTTTGCGTATTACCGCTTGTTGCGCCTTTATGCCAAAGTTCGTTACGAGAACGAGAGTAAAACCAAGTTTCGTTCGTTTCAATTGTTTTTTGTAATGATTCCTCATTCATATAGGCAACTGTTAATACTTCTTTTGATTGGGCATCTTGAACAACTGCTGGGATTAACCCTTGCTCATTAAATTTTACGTTCATCGTACAGGAACTCCTTTTTCGTTTAAGTAGCTTTTGACTTCTGCTACGCTCGTTTCTTTATAGTGGAAAATGCTTGCCGCAAGAGCCGCATCTGTATCAACATCTTGTAACACCTCGCGGAAGTGCTCGGCATTGCCCGCACCACCACTTGCAATAACCGGCACGGTAACTGCTTCACGTACGGCTTTAGTTAACGCTAAATCAAAACCAGATTTTTCTCCATCTTGGTTCATCGATGTGAGTAGAATTTCCCCAGCACCTAAGCGGACAGCTTCTTTCGCCCACTCTACAGCCTTCCAAGTAGTTTTGTTACGACCACCGTGTGTGTAGACCATCCATGTGCCATCTTGTTCAGAATAGCGTGCATCAATAGCGCAAACGATGCATTGTGCGCCAAAGTAGTCTGAGCCTTCCTTAATTAACTCTGGGCGTTCTAGCGCGGACGTATTGACGGAAACTTTATCGGCACCCGCTCGTAAAATTCGCTTCATATCATCTAATGTGCGAATCCCGCCACCAACTGTAAAGGGGATGGCTAAGCTGGCTGCAGTTTGGCGTACGACATCGACCATCGTTTCACGCCCTTCATGTGAAGCGGAAATGTCTAGAAAAACCAATTCATCCGCGCCTTGCTCATCATAAAACCTCGCTAGCTCTACTGGATTTCCCGCGTCACGTAACTCAACAAATTGTACACCTTTTACAACGCGACCTTCTTTAACATCTAGGCATGGAATAATTCGTTTAGTTAACATATCTTCTCCATTACCCCCTTCGCCCAAGCCGTCAATAAGTACACACCAAATTGTCCCGATTTTTCTGGGTGGAATTGCATCCCTGTAAAGTTATCCTTTGATACAATTCCCGGCACCTTTATTCCTTCATAATCTGCATAAGCAACGAGCTCTTTTTCGTCCATTTTCGTTGCATAAAAAGAATGGACAAAGTATACATAGCGATCCTTTGGCAGTAAACTACTAGTTAGCCAGATGGGTGTTTGCTGAACATTTAATTCGTTCCAGCCCATATGTGGGATACGTGAGACGCCTTCAAAACGCTTAATATGCCCTTGGAAAATTTTCAACCCCTCAGTTGGCGCTACTTCTTCACTTTGCTCAAACATTAACTGCATTCCTAAGCAAATACCTAGGAGTGGCTTTTTCGTTTGTTGAATAAATGGGATAAGCCTTGTTTCTTGTAAACGTTTCATCGCATCAGGAAATGCGCCAACCCCTGGTAAAACAAGAGCATCTGCTGTCTCTAAACAGGTTTTATCACTTGTTACAATTACTTCGGCACCTAACCTTTTTAATGCTTGCTCAACGCTAAAAAGATTACCCATTCCGTAATCAATTATTGCAATTTTCACGTTAACAGCCCCTTTGTTGATGGCACTCCTTTTACCCTTGGGTCAATTTGAATTGCGTCATCTAATGCTCGTGCCAATGCTTTAAAAATCGCTTCAATAATATGATGTGTATTATGTCCATATGGCACGATGACATGTAAATTAATACGGGCTTCTAATGCAAACTTCCATAAAAACTCATGAACAAGTTCTGTATCAAAGCTGCCGACTTTGGCATTTAATGTAGGTACAATGCGGTATTCTAAATGCGGTCGATTGGAACAATCGACTACTACTTGCGCTAATGCATCATCCATTGGTACAAAGGCATTGCCGTAACGCTTAATTCCTTTTTTATCTCCTAGCGCTTCGCGGAATACTTGACCTAGCACAATTCCAATATCTTCAGTCGTATGGTGATCATCAATCCACGTATCACCGTTCGCAATTATTTTCCCGTCAAATAATCCGTGCTTCATGAAAAGGTCAAGCATGTGGTCCATAAAGCCGACACCAGTCTTAATTTCTGCCTGTCCTGCTCCATCTAAATTAAGCTCTACTGCAATCTTTGTTTCATTTGTATTTCGTTCAATCTTTGCAAAACGTGTCATTCTTCTTCTCCTTTGTCCCATCCGCGTGATTCGACTGCTCGAGCATGCCCTTCTAGTCCTTCAAGGCGTGCTAAACGGGCAATCTTCGGTGCATTTTGAGCCCATGTTTTTTTACTATAATAAACAACGCTCGTGCGCTTAATAAAATCGTCGACATTTAAGCCACTTGCAAAACGCGCTGTAGAGTTAGTTGGTAATACGTGGTTCGTTCCTGCAAAGTAATCGCCGACAGGTTCTGAGCTATAACGTCCAATGAAAATCGCGCCAGCATGTGTAATCATTTGCGATACTTGCTCCGCTTTTTCAGTAATGACCTCTAAATGCTCTGGTGCTAATGAATTTACCGCTCGTACCGCTTCTTCAATCGATTCTGCCACATAAATATGCCCAAAATTTTTAATTGCTTGTCGGGCAATTGCTTCACGTGGTAATTTGGCCATTTGAATTTCAACCTGTTCTGCCACAGCATCTGCTAAATCATCACTTGTAGTAATAAGAATTGCACAAGCAATAGGATCGTGCTCCGCTTGCGATAAAAGGTCAGCCGCAATTTCATCAGCGTAAGCTGAATCATCTGCTAAAACACAAATTTCAGATGGACCAGCAATCATATCAATCGCTACTTCACCAAATACTTCACGCTTCGCTAATGCGACAAAGATATTGCCTGGCCCTGTAATTTTATCAACCGGCGCAATCGATTCAGTCCCATATGCAAGAGCTGCAATCGCTTGGGCACCGCCAACTTTATATATTTCTGTTATACCTAAAATATGTGCCGCTACGAGAACGGCATCAGGTAACTTCCCATTTTTTCCTGCTGGTGACGTTATGACCGTACGTTTAACTCCAGCTACTTGTGCGGGAATAACGTTCATTAATACCGAGGACGGATAGGCAGCTAAGCCACCCGGTACGTATAAGCCAACTGCATCAAGTGGCGTAATACGTTGCCCTAAATAAGAGCCATCTGCTAACGGCAAAGTAAAGCCATTCCGTTTTTGCTCGTTATGGTACAACCGAATATTGTCCGCTGCTTCTTTTAAATCTGCATAAAGCTGTTTGTCGAAATTATTTACTGCTAGTTCAATTTCCTGTGTACTTACCTTTAACTGCTCTGGTGCAAAGCCATCCCATTTTTCGCTGTAGTAGTGAATTGCCTTGTCACCTTTTTCACGGACAGCTGCAATTACTTCACGAACAGTTTTTAACTGTTCCTCATTGCCACCTTCTAATTGGCGCTTTAACGATATATCACTTGTTAATGCGGTAATTTTCATATGGACCCTTCTCTCTATTTCACACATTTTTTTAGACGTGTTACTAAATCTTGAATTCGTTCACTCTTCATACGATAGCTTACCGGATTGGCAATTAAGCGTGATGACACTTCAGCAATGCGTTCATATTCTACTAAGCCATTTTCCTTTAATGTACGACCCGTAGAAACAATGTCGACAATGCGGTCTGCTAAACCAATCATTGGTGCAAGTTCAATAGAGCCATTTAATTCAATAATTTCTACTTGTTCTCCGATGCCTTTATAGTATTTCATCGCAATATTCGGATATTTTGTTGCAATACGCGGTGCGATTTCATTTAATGTTGTATTCGGTAAGCCAGCTGAAGCGATATAGCAATCACTAATTTTTAAGTCGAGTAACTCATGAACAGTTCGATGTTGCTCAAGTAGAACATCTTTTCCAGCAATACCGATATCCGCTACGCCATGCTCTACATATACTGGCACATCCATTGGTTTCGCTAGTATAAATCGAATTTTTTCATCCGGAATTTCAATCATTAGTTTACGCGACATTTCTACTTCTTCAGGGAGGTTGAAGCCTGCTTCGATTAACATTTCATAGGCTTCTTCAAAAATTCGTCCCTTTGGCATCGCAATTGTTAAGTCTTTCATTGCTTACGCCTCCCTACTTTGAAATTCATTTACTACTTGATAGTGTGCTTTTAACGCTTCAACATCTGGAGTACCTTCATACGATTGGAATGTCACTTGCTTTCCTTGTTCACGTAAAAATTGAGCTTGGCCAAGTGCTTCTGTAAAACGATCCTGCGCGAATAAGATAAGCACTTGGTCAATTTCTACTTCGATTTTTGACATTGCTTCAAGTACGCGATCGATACGTAAGCCAAAGCCTGTCGCACCTACAGTTGAACCGAAGTGTGCTAACAATCCGTCGTAACGACCACCGTTTCCTAATGGGAAGCCACTACCTAATGCAAATACTTCAAACAGCATCCCCGTGTAATAGCTCATATGGCTTGATAATGTAAAATCAAACGCTATGTACTTTTCATAGCCTGCCGCTTCTAAAATACGAGAAAGGCTGCGCATATATTCCAGTGCATCATTTTTACGGACATATTTTTCAATAGCTTCTATAGAAGAAAGACTAATCGCTTCTTCGATATAGGCTAAAAGTGCATCCGATTTTGTTTTTGGCAAGTCAAAAGCTAATACAGCTTCTTCAAAGCCAACGTAATTACGTTGCACAAGTAGCTCGTTTAAATTTGAGGCTTGGTCTTTGCTTTCTGTGTAATCTTTTAAAATGCAACTTAGTACCCCTGCATGGCCAATCGTTACTTTAAAATCAGTAATTTGATATGCCTTTACTAAATCAATGGCAGTCATGATGACTTCTGCATCCGCATAAACCGATTTATCACCAATTAACTCAATGCCCATTTGATCAAACTCAGCTGGTCGCCCGCCTTCTTGTTGTTGTGCACGAAAGACGTTTGCAAAGTAAGCCAATCGTTGTGGAATTTTTTCCTTTAATAGCTTCGATGTTGCGACACGGGCAATTGGTGTCGTCATATCTGGTCGAAGTACAAGCGTATTGCCTTGACTATCCACTAATTTGAAAAGCCTTGCATCTGAAATAGCCGATGCTTTTCCGACTGTATCGTAATATTCTACAGAGGGAGTCTTAATGAATTCGTATCCACGATCTCGCAACAAACTCCGACCAGTTGAACGAATATATTCAAGTTTTTCGTAAATCTCGGGAAATGTATCGCGCATCCCAAGAGGTTTTTCGAACATTTTTATCGATGACATTTTGACACATCCTAAACTTTTTAATCTTGAAAAAATCCGGTTCTGTTTACACTTTAGTTGACTAGAGTGCTAAATTACTAGTGTATGAAAGTATTTTACTGCTACAAATGAAAATAGTCAACGTATTCATTTGTAGCAGTAATTTTTGTATTTGTAGATTGCGTTCGATACAGGTAAATTCGTGCGGAACAAAATGTTGATTATATTAAATTTTCTGATTAATTATATTATACATCAGTCATTTTAGAGGCGTTTCTCGAGTTTTGTTTGAATTAGGGTATTATTGTTAATATTTTGCTATGGTGAGGATTGGGCTTTATTATGATGATTTTGTTCAATTTAATTTGAATTCTGTCTTTTAAAAGTTGTTTTGTCCTTTAATTCAACGATTTTGTCCATTTACCCTTGAATTTTAGATAATAATAGGCCCATATTGTCCTTTTTAAATATCATTATGTCCTTATTCTTTTCACTTTTGTCTATTAAAAAATTTCCACTCAAATTTAGCACAAAAAATGTCCTTTATTTTTCAAGTTTGATCTACTATCTTTTATATTTTGTCCTTTTCTCCGATACTTTTGTCCATTATCCCCGCTTTCTTTTCTCGCACTATTTTTGTCTCTTTTCAACTAAACTTTGTCTTATATCCACATATTTATGTCCATTAATATCTCGTCACCTTTTCTCGCACTACAATTTCATTGTGTCCATCAAATCCCTTCCCATCCCCCTGTTCTTATTTCAACCAGTCAACCCCGAGTTAAAAATGCTCAAACAAAAAACACCATCTCACGATAAGATGATGTTTCTTCGCCCACGATATCTTCGTTATCCTACACTAATTATTATTCTTGCTCTGTTCTTCGCTCTCCGTAACAATGTTTCTTCATTTGCATGATATATTTTCTACTACCACAAACAAAAATAACGTTTTTTACTTTCATTTTCTTCTCCAAATAAGCCCACATTATTATTCATTATGCCACACCGGGTGATCATTCTTTTTTCGTTCTGCCATTTGTTCTGCTGTAAAGATGATTTGCATTGGGTTTCCTCCGGCCATACAGCCTGCTGGGACGTCTTTATGAACGAGGGTAGCGGCGGAAATGATTGCGCCGTCTCCAATTTTCACACCTGGCAAAATGGTAGAGTTCGCGCCGACCATTACTTGGCTGCCAATTTCGACATTGCCTAATCGATATTCGTCAATCAAATATTCGTGTGCCAAAATTGTTGTATTGAATCCAATTACTGAATTATCTCCTACCGAAATTCTTTCAGGAAACATTGTATCGGGCATGACCATTAATGCAAGAGACGTTTGTTTGCCGATTTTCATTTTTAAGAACGTGCGGTAAATCCAGTTTTTCACGGATAAAGATGGTGTAATTCGACCAATTTGAATGAAGATAAAGCATTTCATTACTTTCCAAAATGATACTGTTTTATATATATTCCACAATGAATTGGCACCATGAACACGATAACGCTCTGTTCGTCTCATTTTTACTCCCCTTTCACAATTTCAATTAAATCATTCATATGTTCTAGCATATAATCTGGTTTAAATTGTTGTAAATAGCTCGCGCCTTTTGCTGACCATGCAACACCTGCTGTTCGGACTCCTGCGTTTTTTCCACCTTCAATATCATGTGAATTGTCGCCAATCATTATTGCTTCTTCTTTGCTAACACCTAACTTCTCCAGAGCTAATAACACTGGCTCAGGATGCGGTTTAACATGCGTTACTTCATCAAGTCCTATAATTGCTTCAAATAAGTGACCCGCACCAAGAATTTTCATCCCACGTTCCAACCCTTCGCTGCTTTTGGTTGAAACGATGGCCATCTTCAAACCTAATGCATGCAGCTGCTCCAGTGTTTCAAGTACAGCATCATATCCCTTTACGAGGGCATCATGATTTGTGGCGTTCCATTCTTTATATTTGTAAATCATTTGTTCTGTTTCGCCTGGTGTTAATTCGTCAAAGGTCTGCTGCAATGATGGTCCGATAAATTGTAAGCAATCTTGTACCGTATATTTGCCCGGAAACCTTTCGTCAAATATATGCATAAATGTTTGTACAATTAAATCATTTGTATCGAGTAATGTTCCATCAAAATCAAATAATAGTGCTTTCGTTTTCATCGATGTCTCTTCCTTTTTAAAAGACCGCTCGCAACAATAGCAAACGGTCTATCCTATCATTATTTCTTTTTCTTTGATTGAGGTTTTTGTTTTTTAGAAGCCGTATCCCCTTTTTCTATATCTAAATAATGTACAACAGGCTTCACGTTCATGCGGCGATAAATAATAGCAATTACGCCTACCGCAATACCAATAATTGAAACGACTTGAGCGGAGCGTAAATCGCCGACTAAGTATAGGCTATCAGTACGCATTCCTTCGATAAAGAAACGACCAAATGAGTACCAAATTAAATAGAAGAAGAACATTTCGCCTCGACGCCAGTTCCATTTACGTGCGAATAATAAAATGATAAAGCCGACTAAGTTCCAAAGCGATTCATATAAAAAGGTCGGGTGTACATATGTACCATCTTCTTTAATATACATTTGTTCAATAAGCCAATTTGGTAAAAATAAGCTTTCTAAAAAATCACGAGATACTGGACCACCATAAGCCTCCTGGTTGATAAAATTACCCCATCGGCCAACAATTTGCCCAATTAAAATACTAGGTGCCGCTATATCTGCTAAACGCAAGAAGCTTACTTTACGCTTTCTTGTGAAAATATATGCTGTAATAAAGGCTCCAATTAAAGCTCCATGAATGGCGATTCCACCATTCCAAATTTCAATAATACGACCAGGGTTTACACTGTAATAATCCCATTTCATCGCTACATAATAGACACGAGCAGATAAGATAGAAATTGGTACTGCCCAAATTAATAAATCTGCAATAAATTCTTCATCAAGTCCGCGACGAACAGACTCTTTTTGGGCTAAAATATAAGCAACAACTATCCCTACGCCAATAATTATTCCGTACCAGTTTACCGGAAGAGGTCCTAAATGAAAGGCTACCGGGTTTATGGCTAATAAATTTGCTGTCATACAATTCTCCTTCCAACATTTCTAACATTAATAATCATCTAAATCATCATTCGGAACGAGCATATCGTCTAAACGACGGGCGAATTCCTCTGCAGCGTTCACTCCCATTTTTTTGAGACGATAGTTCATTGCAGCTACTTCAATAATTACAGATACGTTCCGTCCCGGCTGAACTGGAATCGTCAGCTTTGTAACTTCCGTGTCAATGATTTTCATTTTTTCCTCATCTAATCCTAGACGATCGTAAAACTTATCTGGATCCCAATTTTCTAATTCAACGATTAACGTTATTCGCTTATACGGGCGAACCGCACTGGCACCAAATAATGTCATAATATCAATTATACCGATACCCCGAATTTCAAGTAAATGCTCAAGTAATGGCGGTGGGCTCCCGACTAACATATTTTCAGCCTCTTGACGGATTTCAACACTATCATCAGCTACTAAGCGGTGACCTTTTTTCACAAGCTCTAGTGCAGTCTCACTTTTTCCGACACCGCTTTTCCCCATAATTAGAACACCAATACCGTACACATCTACTAAGACACCATGCATCGCGGTTGTTGGGGCTAGCTTACTTTCTAAAAAGTTTGTGAGACGACTTGAAAATCGAGTAGTTGTTAACGGCGTAATTAACACTGGTACATGATTTTCATTTGATGCGTCAATCAATTCCTGTGGGACTTCCATATCTCGAGAAATAATTATTACAGGTGTTTCCTCCGAGCAAAGCTGCTTCATTCGCAATTTTTTGTCTCCTGGTGGAAGCATTTCAAAAAAGGAAAGCTCGGTTTTCCCAAGAAGTTGTACACGATTTGCAGGGTAATGTGTGAAATAACCTGCCATTTCTAAACCTGGACGAGAAATATCACTTGTTGTTATGTAACGACCGATGCCTTCTTCCCCACTAATTAGCTGCAAATTAAATTTTTCCATTACATCTTTTGTAATTACTTGAATCATAGATTTGTACCGCTCCTATCGTCATTGCATCTAGTTTGTATTTTATCATGTCTAGTGTAATTCCTATAGAAAAGCAACTCAAAATTTTCTAATAAAGAAAAAAAACGCTAAAGCGTCTATCCAGCCTTCGATGATTTGTAAACAATTTAAAAATGCGGCAAAGTACGCAATGTACTTTACCGCTTTCACATAAATGATTATTTTAAACCAGCTAAGTAAGCAGCTGCTGCTTCAGCATCTGCCCCTTTAAGTAAGCCACCTGGCATACCTTTATCAGTACCGTTTAAAATAATGTCTAAAATTTCTTCTTCTGAGTATTTCGCGCCAATTTTATCTAATGCTGGAGCGCTTGCACCTTGTAATTTACCGCCGTGGCAAGTAGCACATGATTGTTGGACAAGCTTTTCGCCATTTGGTGCTGACGTTTCGCCATTTGAAGATGAACTTGAATCATCTCCTCCGCCTCCACAAGCTGCTAAAAATAATGCAGAACCGAAAACTACTGTTAAAATACTTTTCTTCATTCTGAACCCCTCCAAAAATGAATATTTAATACGTTACCTATTATAGCAAATTTATGAACGTTTGAAACCTTCCCCCAACACCTCATAAGCATCTGAAACAATTACAAATGCTTGTGGGTCAACGGTTTTCAATACTTGTTTCAGCTTTGTGAACTCTGTTTGATATACTACCACCATTAATACAGGACGCTCTTCACCTGTATAACCACCGATTGCTGGTAATTTTGTAACGCCCCGATCAATTTCTCGATAAATAGCATCTCGTACTTCGCTTTCATTTTTCGTAATAATGTAAACCATTTTTGACTGACTAAAGCCAAGCTGAACAATATCGATTGTTTTCGTTGTTACATATAAACCAATTAATGCATAAAGACCCTTTTCTAAATCGAATACGATCGCCGCGCTAATAGCTATAATGCCATCTATTAATAGCACACTTGTCCCTAATGTTAAGCCTGTATATTTCGTAATAATTTGTGCTAATAAATCAGTTCCGCCTGTTGAAGCATTTCCTTTAAATACTAGCCCAATCCCTAGTCCAACTACAATGCCACCAAAAATGGCACCTAAAAGTGGATTTAATGTCCATGCTTCCCAATCCCCCGTGACTATAACGAAAAATGGTAATGCTAATGTGCCTACTAGCGATTTGAAGCCAAATTTCTTTCCTAAAATTAAAACGCCTGCAATAAACAACGGAATATTAAATGCATATTGAACAAGACCGGCATTCCAACCAAACATTCCATTTAAAATCGTACTAATACCACTAACCCCACCAGAAGCGACTTGGTTAGGGAATAAAAATACATTGAAGCCAAGTGCAATAACGGCTGCACCTGCAATAACAAACAAATATTCCTTAATGACATGTTGCACTGGATTTCGCGAACTATACGTTAATTCTTTCATAAACATCCTCGCTTTTTTTAGAAAATTCCATTGAATTATAGCAAATACGCTTTAAAATGAGAACTTCATTAAGATGAAGGATGCAAAAGAAAAAGTTGTTCTACAAGCTTTTGCTTACAAAACAACTTTTCATAGATTTTATTTTGCTAAAAGTGCATCTTCAACCCACGCATTTACTTCTTCATAAATGGTCAACAGCTCTTCTTCAGAAACGTTTAACTGTATAGCAAGCGGCTTTAATTGCTTCCAATCTAATTTACTTAGCGCAATACTAAATTGTAAATAAGGCGTCATATTTGTTTTGACACCGCCAATCGTTTCCAGAATATCTTCTGATAATGGCAATTGACTAAGAATCAAATTCAATGGACGTTTTAAAAGGGAATCGATTAATGAAAACATTCCAACTAAAAAATACTCTGAATAATTCGTTTGGTAGTTTAGACGAGCAATTTTTTCACATACTTTCGCTCTGAATAAAGTAAAATACATGAGCTCTTTAAATACATCATTATTATGCTGCATATCTGTTTCACGCATTGCTAAAAGATAAATCCATTTCCGAAGCTCTTCCAATCCTAATAACAATATAGCTTGCTTTATTGACCGCACCTTTGATTTTGTTCGTCTTGCTGAATTATTAATTAGCTGAAGTAGCTTGTATGTTAACGAGATTTCACGCTCTATATTTTCTGCTATTATATCTATGTTTGCCTCATCATCACGAAGTAATGCGATAATTTGGAAGTACTGAACGATATTTGGCGGAATATCCGTTGATTTTATAATTTCTGGTTGTTCAAAAAAGTATCCTTGGAATAACGAATATCCGCTTTCCTTTGCTATCTCAAATTCTTCACGTGTTTCTACCTTTTCTGCTAATAATTTAATTGATGGAAATTGGGATTTTATTTTTTGTTCTATTTCCATCCGTACGATCGGCGATGTAGCTATAAAGTCAATTTTTATATAATCTATGTATGTAAATAGTTCAGGATATAGTGTAACGTCATCAGTCATAATGAAGTCATCTAATGCTATTTTAAAGCCATACTCCTTCAACTCTTTTAACCGTTCAATTAGCTCTAGAGTAATCGGAATATTTTCTAGTAGCTCTACAACGACTTTTTTCGGATCTAAAAAATCCAATGAGTCTCCCATTACTAAATTTTCAGTGAAATTAACAAAGGCTGGATGGCCATTTGCTACTTCATTAATCCCGATCGATAAAAAAGAGTTAATTAATATATGTAACGTCGCTTTATCTGAATCAATTTGCGGAAATACGTTTGCATCACTGTTTCTATAGAGTAACTCATATGCAACAACTTCTTCTCGTATATTAAATATCGGCTGTCTTCCGATAAAAATTTCCACGGTCGTCTCCTCAATTCTTTTTTAATTCTATTATCTAGTAATATATGCTTTCTAAATATACCTATTATTGTAAATACCATTACTTACATTGTACTATATTATTTAAGAACAATATAGAGGAGGTAATCAAGTGAATTATGTGAAGTATGAGCAAAAAGATTATATCGCCAAGGTGACGTTAGATCGTCCCGAAATGCTAAATGCATTTAATTTTGAAATGTTAGAACAACTACGTAAAGTAATTGAATCAATTCAAATTCACCCTAATATTCGTCTCGTCATCATTACAGGTGCGGGTGACAAAGCTTTTTCTGTTGGTGCAGATTTAAAGGAACGAAAGACGTTACCTGATACACTTGTAAAGCGGAATTTAAATCGTTTTGGTGAAGTCTTTACATTAATTGAACAATTACCACAACCAACGATTTGTGTACTGAATGGCTATGCTTTTGGTGGTGGATTAGAACTTGCACTTGCTTGTGATTTCCGCATCGCTTCGGAAAACATTCTACTCGGCTTAACTGAAACGAGTCTCGGAATTATTCCGGGTGCTGGAGGGACCCAACGTTTACCTCGACTAATTGGTGAAGCAAAAGCATTAGAACTTATTTTAACAGCGAAACGGTTGAATGCTCATGAAGCTCTTCAATATGGTGTGCTCACAAAAATTGCGCAACATGAAGCATTACATGAGGTGGCGGAACAATTTGCAGCCACTATTTTGCAAAATGCACCGATTGCTATTCAACAAGCAAAATTTGCGGTAAAACAAGGAATAAAAACAGATATACAAACAGGCTTACAAATTGAACGAAAAGCCTATGAACTTACAATTCCTACTGAAGATCGAATTGAAGCTTTAAACGCTTTCTCTGAAAAACGACCTCCGCAATTTAAAGGGAAATAACAACCCACAATCTAGTAACCTTCCACTAATGTATGCAAAAGAGGTATCCACACCGGATACCTCTTTCTTTATGTTATAAATATTTTGCAAACCAGCTCGTAATTTGATCAAGTCGTTCTAAGCGGAGGCTCGGAATTCCTGTGCGTGAAAGGTTGTGATCACACTCTGGGAAGCGTACGAAGCCAACTTCTTTCCCCATCCGTTTTAACGTAATATAAAACTGCTCTGCTTGTTCGATTGGACAACGGAAATCGCGTTCACTGTGTAAAATTAGAAGCGGTGTTTCAACATTTGCTGCATATTTTAATGGTGAATGATGCCATAATTTCTCCACATCATTCAAATCAGCTTGGATTTGCCATTCTGTGAAATAATAACCGATATCTGATACACCATAGAAGCTAATCCAATTTGAAATCGAGCGTTGTGTTACCGCTGCTTTAAAGCGGTTCGTATGTCCAACAACCCAGTTCGTCATGAAGCCACCATAGCTTCCACCTGTAATACCTAAGCGTTTTTCATCAATCCACGCATAGTTTTCGAGAGCATAATCGACACCTGCCATAATATCCTCGTAGTCGCCACCACCGTAATCGCCTCTAACACCATCAACAAATGTTTGGCTATAACCATGACTTCCACGTGGATTTACATAAAGTACCCCATACCCCTGTGCAGTAAGTAACTGCATTTCATGGAAAAACGTATTTGCATACAATGTATGTGGTCCACCATGTACTTCTACAATCAATGGATATTTTTCGCCCTCCACATAGTCCGCAGGCTTCATAATCCATCCATGTACAGTCCAATTATCCTTTGTTGTATAAACGATTGCTTCAGGCGTTGATAAAGTTGTTTCTTCTAAAAACTTCTCATTAAAAGACGTGAGCTGCTTACGTTCACCTGTCGTAATATCAAAGTCGAATAATTCGCCAGGGAAAATTGGATTTGAAACGGTCATTAGCGCTCGATTACCATTTTTAAAGATCGCATAGCCATACACATGCTCCGATTCAGGAGAAGCTGGATAAAGTGCCCCTTCCAACGTTGCATAATAGAGTCTAATATCTCCTTCAGTAGAAACTTGGAAATATAAATCATTGTTTTCCGTCCACACGACACCTGGTGCTTGGGAATTTTGTTGCATATCCGCAACCGCATAGTCACCTACAGGTAAATCAAAGCCCTCTGTTAGCTTTTGTGTTGTTTTTGTTTGAGTATCGTAAACATAAACATGCCCGTGTGTTGCGTTTTTATAAGATTGATCAGAGCCTCCAAAGGCAATGTAACGATCATCGAAAGAAAATGCTACCCCACCAAAATAGCCATCTTCATCAACTAATAGTTGCTCTTGTTTCGTTTCAATATCTACTAAATATAGTGGTGAACGGAACACATCATCTGTATTATCTACACGATTCACACCAATAACTAATGTTTTACCATCGTAGGAAATTCCTTGTAGTGAGTGCGAATAGTTTCCTTCTGTAAAGATAGTAAGTTCCTTTGATTCGACCGTTAATACCGCGATTTGAGAATAGCGCTCTTGCTGAAGTAGTCCAACACTATCTGCTTTGTATTTCATTTTGTCGACTATGTAAGCCTTTGGGAATTTTTTATCAGCCTTTTCTTCCTCATCTGTCAATGTTAAGCCTGATTTCACCGTAGTTGTAAGCCAAATTTTCTCTCCACATGGGCTCCATAAAAATGAATTGACACCATTTGGCAGTGTCGTCATTTCTTGCGCTTCCCCCCCACGACGATTCACGATGTATAATTGATTTTTTTCTTTTCGATTAGTCAAAAATGCTATTTGTTTCCCATCTGGTGACCATTGCGGACTAGAAACACGTTCATTCCCAAATGTCCATTGTGTAACCTCACCAGTACTTAATTCAATGTGGAATAAATGGGCATTGTAGTTATTTTCTTTCTCATTCATTTGTGTGCGAACAAACACCGCTTCTTGTTCGTTCGGAGCAAGTACCGGATTAGTAATTGATTGTAGCTCAAATAAGCTTTCCTTCGTTACGTACTTCGTCATTAAATGCACCCCTCAACTATTTCGAATTTCGTAATAATAGTTTACCATAGTTGTTTGAAAATTCAAAAGTCTATTTTATTTTTAAGAGTAACCTATACATTCTATTCTTTGACCAAAATAAAAATGAACCCGGGATAAAACAAAAAATACAATTTTTCTCTGCAGAGAAAAATTGTATTTTTTTGATGCGCGTAAAATTGGTTTTCATTCCGGGTAAGCTTTCCTTAGCGTCGACCTTTCACTTCAACCAATTTAAATAAAGTTTATTTTTATTATTCAAATTTTAAAAAATACAAGAGCTATCTATGAACTGAACCCCGAATAGTAGACACTTTAGAAAAAAGTGACCTATTCGGGGTTTTTTCTATTTTCATTCCTAGAAATCCCCGTTATACTGACCATACGATTTAAGAATGGGAGAACATCATGAGTAAAATAATTTTTAACGAACATCAACGTCGACAAATTGAACAGAATCCAAATGTCGTTTTGATAACCGATCGATCTATTCAATATACAGTAGCTTTCAAATTAAAAGCTGTTCAAGAAAATCTAAAAGGCAAAGGGCCTACCGAAATCTTCAAAGCTGCAGGCTTTGATTTAGAAATCATCGGGATTAAAAAAGTTCAAAGTGCTGTTCATAGGTGGAAGAAAATTTATCAAACATACGGTGAGGATGGTTTTACACAAGAGCGTCGTGGAAAAGGCAGTACAGGTCGCCCACGTGCCGAAAAATTATCAGCTGATAAAAAGTTAGAGAAAGCAGAAGCTCGTATTCGTCTATTGGAAGCAGAGCTAGCGCTCTTAAAAAAGCTCGACGAAATGGAAAGGCAGGCGAAGAAGAATCGTTTTTAACACCCAAAGAAAAATATCAAGCAATCAGTGAAACGATTCGATTATTTCAACTCAAAAATATGACACGGTATCTTTGTGAAGTAGCAAATGTCAGCTCGAGTGGTTACTATAAATGGCGACAAAATATGGAGAAACATTCATTACGTGAAGAAGCTGATTATCAAGATTATCTTTTACTAAAAGTAATCTATGATGAAGCAAAAGGCAAAATTGGTTATCGAGGGTTTTATATGGAACTGGTGGACCAATTAGGGAAACCGATGAACCATAAAAAAATTCTTCGATTGATGCGTAAATTTAATTTGTATGCGAAGGTTCGTCGTGCCAATCCTTATCGACTTATAGAAAAAGCGAATGAAGCACATCGTCAAATTCCAAATTACTTAAATCGGGCATTCAAACAAGACGAGCCAGGAAAAGTCTTCTTAACAGACATTACCTATCTCCAATATAAGGGTGGCCGTACGGCTTATTTATCATGTGTAAAAGATGTCGCAACGAGAGAAATCGTTGCGTATAAACTAGCTACTACTCTTAAATTGTCGATTGTTTATGAAACACTTGAACAATTAAAACATCATTTGGATGGGAATCTTCATCCGGAAGCAATGATTCATTCGGATCAGGGGTTTCATTATACGCATCCAGGATTTCAGACGCTTGTGAAAGACATGGGGTTAAAACAATCCATGTCACGTCGAGGAAACTGTCTAGATAATGCGCCAATGGAATCGTTCTTTGGTCATTTTAAAGATGAAGTCGATTATCATGAAGCTGAAAGTTTCACGGAGCTACATACACAAGTCATTGACTATATCACGCATTACAACCACACAAGAAAGCAATGGACATTAAAAAAGATGACTCCGGCGAGTTACCGAAGTCATCTAATCGCAGCCTAATTAAATGGCTATCTTGTTTTTTATTAAACTGTCTACAAAATAGGGTTCAGTTCACTACTGATGTCCTGCCTCTTTATAAAGTATTTAAATTAAATTTTTGCAGTTTGTTTTAGTGAGCGGCGTAAAATTTTCCCTGTCGTATTTTTTGGTAGCTCGTCTAAAATTTCGATTACAGTTGGAACCTTATATTTTGCTATATGTTTTGCACAATATTCTTTAATTTCTTCTATAGACACTGCCGGATCTTTTAGTACAACATAAGCATGAACTGCTTCGCCAAAGTTTGGATCTGGGAATCCGACTACTGCAGCTTCTACAATACCGTTATGAGAGAATAAAACTTCTTCTACTTCACGAGGGTAGACATTATAACCGCCAACAATAATTAAATCCTTTTTACGATCGACAATATAGAAGTAATCTTCCTCATCTTTTCTTGCTAAATCACCAGTGTACAACCAACCATTTCGAATTGCAACGGCTGTTTCCTCAGGCATTTTATAGTAGCCCTTCATGACATTTGGACCGCGAACGATTAATTCCCCAACTTCACCTACTGGCACTTCTTCACCATTTTCGTCCACAATTTTATTTTCAACATTTATGATGGATTGGCCGATTGATCCAGCTTTACGTTCACGATCAATAGGATTGAAGCATGTAACAGGTGAAGCTTCTGATAAACCAAACCCTTCCGAAATACGTACATTAAACTTTTGTTCAAAGTTATGTAATAACGATACTGGCAATGAAGCGCCACCTGAAATCGCTAAACGTAAGTTTGAAAACGCTTCCACATTACCTGCTTCATATTGATATAAGAAGTTAAACATCGTTGGTACACCCGCAAATACAGTCGCTTTATAAGCCGCAGCTAATTCGAAGATTTCTCCTGGGCTAAAGCGTGGTGCTAAAAGTAATGTAGCCCCTTGCGTTAATGGTGCATTTACTACAACAGTTAATGCAAAAACATGGAAAACGGGTAACGTTGCAATGACACGGTCATCCGAACTCATTTTTAAATATTCGCCTACATCTCGAGCATTGGAATATAAATTATTATGTGTTAACATCGCGCCCTTTGGTTGTCCTGTTGTACCAGATGTATACAATATTATTGCTGTATCATCAGGTTGTACTTCCACTGGATCAACTGTGCGCGAAGTTGTCGCTAGTACTTGTGTAAATAATGTTGTTTTTGCTTTTGCTGCATCACTTAACGTCGCATATTTGTCCGCTACATCAGGAGACGTCTCACATACGATGTACTTTATTACTTGTGGGAATCCTTGCACCCCTGCCTCCACAAGTGGTAATAACATATCTAATGCAATGACAACTTTTACATCTCCATTTTTAATAATGTATGAAATTTCGTCTGCTGTATAAATTGGATTGATTGGAATTGCTGTCGCCCCAATGCGCATTGATGCGTACAACGAAATAATGTAATGCGGTGTATTGCCGAGTAAAAATGCGATATGATCGCCCTTTTGTACACCTAAATCTTGTAAGGCTGCTGCAAACGTGGCAATTGTATGCTCAAGTTCTCCATACGTCGTACCTTTACCTAAAAAATAATAAGCTGTTTTTTCTGGTTGTTCGAAAGCTTGTTGTCTTACTTTTTCAACTAAATTCAATACACCCATCCCCTTTATCTCGCTAAAAAGCCCTTTGTTTCTTTTTAGCCCGATTCAATGAAGCTTCCATCGCCATGCCCTTTCATGTCGAATAAAAACTGCCATTATTTCAAATGAACAAATATTCACTTTATTAAGAGTATAAAATAAGTATATTGATAAAACAATAATGAATTTCCGTTTTATGCATTATTTTTGTTGAATAAGACATTTTTACTGCATTTACGACATTTTTCTGTTAAGCACGAATATGCGCTATGTAGCGCCAACGTATTAAGAAAAAGTACACAATTTGGATAATTGCAAACATCGAAAACGAAATAACGACCTCTTTTACAATTGATAGATTCATCACATCATGAAGTATAGTTTGCACAACATAGAACGCAAATGCACTATGCACAAGGGCTAAGCCCCACGGCAAGAAAAATTGAATGATTAAATTTCGCGTTACAATTCGTTTCATTTCCTTATCAGTTAATCCAATTCGTTTTAGCATATCAAATTGTTTTTTCTCTCGATCCAGTGATGCATATAATTTGAAATATACAAAACTTCCTGAAGCAAGCAAGAAAACTGCTACAACTAAAATTCCTACAAGTGTCAGTAAAGAATAAGTTGCTAATATATAAGAATAACTTAATCCTGCATTTTCAAAATAAAATGGCAATGAATACGTCTCATTTAAAACGTAATCTCTTGCGACCATTTGATAGATGCCTAAACCTATTTCTTCGGTTTCAGTCCAATTTGGAATATCAAATGTAAATAAGTGATAACCCGGCTCTACAGCAGGAGCTCGTTCAAATTCATTCTCTAATTTCAAGAAATCCTCATCGCTTATAATAATGGCATTACTGCTTATCATTGCTGAAGGGAAGAACATTTTCGGATAGACACTATTAATTGTCAATTTTAAATTATTTTCCTTCAGAACTGTTTCAACCGTTGTTTTCTCCAATTTTTTTATCGAATCCTCAGAATAAGGGATAAACATAGCTTCACCACTATGTAAATTTACAAGTGGATATTTAAAAGAAAACAACAAATGATTAATATCCGTTTCTCTAAATACCTCTACTGGATTGGATGTAAACGTAGAGGTTTGGCGGATAACTGAAAAGCGTGTCATATGATAGCTTATGTCACTTTCCTCAAGCTCTTCAATAAGAGATAAGATGTGACCAAGTTCATATGGATTGTCCACTACACCTTTATAAATAATGCCAATCGGATTTAGTTTATCGTACTGTGATGTATAAGATGACATCGCTGACAATATACCAACGGTTAGAAAAGCTAATGTAGAAACAAGCGTAACAATAAAGAACATTTTAGAATTGGTACGTAATATTTGCACCTGCTCAGCCATAGCAAGCATGCGAGAACGTTTCCAGTAAAAATGCTTTCTACCTTTCATCCGATCAATTAAATAAATCGTCGTATCCGTGAAAAA
Source organism: Solibacillus sp. FSL R7-0682 (assembly GCF_038005985.1). Classification (NCBI taxonomy): domain Bacteria; kingdom Bacillati; phylum Bacillota; class Bacilli; order Caryophanales; family Caryophanaceae; genus Solibacillus; species Solibacillus sp. FSL R7-0682. Next base: position 647,946 of record NZ_JBBOUI010000001.1, on the reverse strand, counting down.
ATAATAGGTTCCGAAAGTAACAAAAAACGGAATTAATAAAGTGTAACTAAAAATAGAAGACTTTGTCGTTACAATCGCTAGTAAATAGCCAATTAAAATTAATACGACTCCTAAAGCTGCATTACGCTTCGAATACGAATCAACCACTTCAACGTACTTTGGTCCGCGAATTAGCTCACGAATCTTTAATTCTGGTGTAAACGTCATCGTAATAGTCGAAATAACGATAAACGCACTTAAATAAACAAAAAGCGTAAGTACAAAAGGTTCCCATGAAAGATACAATGGGAGCGCGCTTAAGTTTAAAATTTCACGCACAATCATAAAGAAAAACTTTGAAAAGGCAAAACCAAATAAAATCCCTGCGATAGAAGAAAATAGCCCAATGGTCATTGTCTCAATGAAGATTAATTTTCCAAGCTGATTTCGACCCATACCAAGATGCAGTAGAATCGCAAACTCTTTTGTCCGCGCTTCTAAAAACGCGCGCATCGAATAAAAAATAAAAAACCATGAAAATAACACTAAAATTATTTCAGCAAATACCATTCCTGCAATGGATACTTCTCCTAAAAAGCCTCGCTCAATTTCCGGATGAAACATCAGCATCGAATAAATAAAAAACACAAAAACCGAAAAAAAGCTCGCCATGAAGAAGGCAGCATAATTTCGGAAGTTACGGAAAACGTTACGGTAAGCGAATTGAAGAAAAGTCACCGACATGTCCTCCTAATAAACTTAAGACATTTAAAATACGTTGGAAAAACGTTTGACGGCGATCATCCTTATAAATTTCATTAAAAAACTCCCCATCTTTAATAAAGATAACACGGTCACAATAGCTCGCAGCAATCGGATCATGTGTAACCATCATAATTGTCGCACCGTTTTCCTTGTTCATTTTACCGAGAAGTTCAAGCACTTCCCTCGATGAGTTGGAATCAAGATTTCCTGTTGGCTCATCCGCTAATATGAGCATTGGTTCATGAATAAGCGCGCGCGCGATAGCTGTTCGTTGAGCCTGCCCCCCGGAAATTTCATTCGGACGCTTTTGCAAAATGTCTGTTAAATCCAACTGCTCACTTAAATACTGTAAGCGTTCCTCCATCACAGAAATTGGCTGCTCATCAAGGGTTAACGGTAAAATGATATTCTCCTCAACAGACAATGTCGGCAATAAATTAAAATCCTGAAAGACGAATCCTAATTGACGGCGGCGGAAATACGCAAGTTCCTCAATATCCAATGTTTGAGGCTTTGTGCCGTTAAATTGAATTTCGCCAGAAGTCGGGGTATCTATCATCGAAACCATGTTAAGTAGCGTCGTTTTCCCGCTACCTGATGGACCCATAATTGCTACAAACTCGCCTCTTTCCACTTCAAAGCTAAGTTGATTTAATGCGCGTTTCGTAACTTTTCCCTCATAAACCTTTGTTACTTCATGTATTTGTAAAATAGACATAATACTCCCTCAATCATTCGATTTGTCATAGCTCTAGCACCCATGGCAACACAACTTCAAAGCTTATTTCAATCACAGGTCCTTCCATAACGATTGGTATCATAGTGAACTCTTCCGTTAAAGAAAAACAATGTTGATCTAATATAACATCCCATGCATCAATCTCCCCTTCAATAATCTGACCAAGAACATGGTACTTCCCTGTATACATTATGGCCGAATTATTATTGACTTGGTGGCTTTCTAACTGGCTTGGCTTTGTTAAATCAATACCCAGTTGGTCAGCAAATTTTAGTACGTTCTCATCTAGCTTATTTTCACAAGCTACAACAAAATTTCGGCATTCATTACTTATACATCGATAACTATTAAATTCATAAGCCATTTTTGTATTTTCGATATCTACCGCTAACACCCATTCTTTGATTTGTACCATAGTGCTCCTCCTATGATTGGAAAATGACTTCGATTGTTGTCCCTTGTCCTACTTCAGATGAAATATGCATCTGGTGACCTAGCCTGCTGCATATTTCTGTTGCAATATATAAACCCATTCCAGTAGATTCCCCTGTTTTCCGTCCATTTTCCCCCGTGTAAAATGCCTTCGTCACACGAGATAAGTCTGACTTTGGAATTCCTATCCCTTCATCACGAAATGTTAAGTGAACGTGGTGATCTGTTTGTTTAGTGGAAATATATATTTTTTTATTCGGTTCAAACGTATATTTCACAGCATTTGTTATAAATTGTTCTATTAAAAAACGTAGCCATTTCGAATCGCTCATCACCATTAAGTCGTCTTCAATTTGAACATCAGGAAACACACGGTTCGCAATGAAAAGGCGTTTATTGTCATTTATAGTTGTTGTTACAATGGACTTTAGCGGAACTTTTACAATTTGCATATCGTCTTCGAAGTTTTCTAATCGTGCATGCATCAGCACCATCTCAAGCCCTCGTTTTAAGCGCTCGACTTCTTCCTGAACACTTTTTTTATCTAGTTCTTCCTCCTGTTGCAATAAAAGCTCTAATACAGAAACAGGTGTTTTCATTTGATGTACCCATTGATTCATGAATTTATACTGTCTCGATTGGGTTGCATATAAACTTTGCACCTCGTGCTGATACAACTTGTACAATTGATTTAGATAGCGTTCTGTTAAGGCATATTCAGAAGTTTTAGCATTCTTTTGTAAAGCATCTTCCATCGTAATTGGAAGCTCTACAATTTTTGCTAAATAGCGCCGTCTTAACATATAACGAATGACTAAAAAGGATGTGATTAATAAAACCCCGATTGTTATTGCGTAGATGGCAGTATCCATATTTCGAAAGCCTTCTAGCCAAAAAAGTGCAATTAAAAATAGCGTTAAAACTACTTGAAAAATCAAATAAGATAAGTGCTCTCTAATAAATAATTTGATGGCCATTACATTTCCTCCGGGCTTAAAAGGAAGCGATAACCTGCTCCTCGCACCGTTTCAATGACAGATAAAATTCCGTAATCGGCCAACTTTTTCCGAACACGTGTCATGTTTACGTTTAATGTGTTTTCATCTACAAAAGCTTGGTCATCCCACAATTCTTCCAGCAGTTGATCCCTTGAAACAACTTTTGGTGCCTGCCCCATTAAAAGCCCTAAAATAATACATTCTTTTTTTTGTAGTGGTACAATTAAATCTTTTAATTGCAGCTCCATTCGTTCTAAATACAATGTCAACTGCCCTTGAGCAATTGTTCGTTCTTCTTGTCTTACTGAATATTCCCCGTATGTTCGTCGTAAGTGGCTACGAATTTTTGCGAGTACAATTTCATAGTTGAAAGGCTTTGTTATAAAATCATCTCCACCATTTTCAAGTGCAAAAATCTGATCCATTTCACCTGATCGTGCCGAAATAAATAAAATTGGACACTTCGTATGTTGCCTTAATTTTCGACACCAATAGTATCCATCGTAAGACGGTAAATTAATATCCAATAAAATAATATGTGGTGAAAATGTTAAACACTGTTCCACTAATAAATCAAAGTCTAGAATTGTCTCTACCTCGTACTGGTACTTACGCAATGTATCAGCAAGAAGAGAGGCAATTTTCGGATCGTCTTCCACGATAAAAATACGATGCTTTTCCATTTAAATGGCCTCCTTTTTTATTTATATGTAAATGGTTAATAATCAAATTAATCTCCACTCTTTATTGTAGCAAAAAAGAGAAGTACTCGAAAATAGGAGCCTTCTCTTTTACGTGAGGTTTAATAAATAACTTGTAAAAAATCTTCTGATGTAATGCCACCAAAGTATTTTGAAATATCAACATCCTGCAGCTTTTCACTGATTGCTAAGCGGTCATATTTTGTACCGATTAGTAGCTGCTCGATTTCCTCTACATCGCCAACACCAAAGAAATCGCCAAAAATTGTCGCTTCTTCGATAATTCCTTTATTCACTTCTAAGCGAATATCGATACCACCTGAAGGGAAACGATGTGTTTTTTGAATGTTGAAGCGTGGAGATTTCCCGTAATTCCATTCCCATTGTTGATAGCGATTTTTTGAAATTTCATGGATGTTTGTCCAATCTTCTTCTGTTAGCTCATAATATTGAATATTTTCTTCGCCACCAAAAATTGATTTTAAAATTTCCAAACGGAACTGTTCTACTGTAATTTTTTCAGGAAGGAAGTCCACAATATTCGCGACACGTGAACGTACCGATTTAATTCCCTTTGATTCAATCTTATCTTGTTTTACTTTTAATGAATTAACGACCGCATCGATGTCTAAGTCAAACATTAGTGTTCCATGACTAAACATTCGGCCACGAGTTGAATATTGTGCATTGCCAGATACTTTCTTTCCTTCTGCTAAAATGTCATTTCGTCCTGAAAGTTCAGAGTTTACCCCAAGCTTTGCAAGAGCATCTACTACAGGCTGTGTAAACTTCTTATAATTATTGAAACTGTTCCCATCATCTTTCGTTAAGAAGCTGAAATTTAAGTTATTTAAATCATGGTAAACTGCTCCACCACCTGAAAGTCGACGTACGACGATTACTCCATTTTCTTCCACGTAGTCTGTATTAATTTCTTCAATTGTATTTTGGTTTTTACCGATGATAATCGATGGTTGATTAATATAGAACAGTAAGTAATCATCCTTTTCGATATCCATATTTTTCAATACATACTCTTCGATTGCCAAGTTAATGCGTGGATCTGTAATGCCCTTGTTATCGATAAAATACAAGATTATTCACTCCTTCAGAAATTGTCCTTGCTGCATCAACTGGAAGTAATTTCAAACTACCCGTAAATGCCCGATTGGTGACCTCTAACAATCCGTGAAAGAGCTCACGGATTGAAGTTTCACCTTATTTTAACTTAAATTTGATGTTTTGTGTTGACGAATTAAATCTGTTATAATACAATACGTAATATAGACAGAAGTAATATAACAGATTAGTTAAAGGAGGCAGACACAATGTTAGAAAACGTAGTTGAATTTTTCAAAAACTTACCAGATAAAATTTGCGTACAATGTGGCGACAAAATTGAAGAACAAAGTGAGTGCTACAGCAACAATTGTGATAAATGCAACTCTCTTTAAATCTGATATTCTGTTCAACTAGCTGTACAAAACCTTCATCTTAGATAAAGATGAACCTATTACGCTTACACCAAAACCATGAGCACGCTCAATGCTCATGGTTTTTTTTATTCCTTATTAACGGTGAAATTGATTCGCACTTATTGAAGTACGAATTTATAGAAAAAGCACATGAAATGGTTTTCGCAAACGCATTTCATGTGCTTTTTTTGTTATTATGCCTCTACATGATGCTTTGAATAACGCTTTTTGTGAATTAAAGCGAAGTAGCCAAATGTAATTGCTAAGCAGCCTACCATGTAAGCTCCTAAAACTGACCAATTAAATAGTAAGAAGCTTGTATTACCAGTAGAAATCGCTGCTTTAAATCCTTGTACAGTGAATGTCATTGGTAAAAACTTGTTGAAAATTTGAAGCTGTTCCGGTACTAATTCAATTGGGAATGTCCCCGCACTTGTTGTTAGCTGCAAAATTAAAATAATAATCGCAATAAATCGTCCTGGATCACCAAACAGAGACACAAGCATTTGAATCATTGCCAAGTATACAAAGCTTGTTAAAATCGTTGTGGCAATAAATTGCGGCATATTATTTACTTCAAGGCCAAGTCCCCAAATCATAATTGCAATTGTCACAAATGATTGAATTAAGCCAACACCCATTAATACAGAAACTTTACTAATAAACCAACTTGCTCCGTTTTTCGGTAGAATAGCTGGCTCAACGAATGGGAATACGATTGAAATTAATAATGCTCCTACAAATAAACCTAAAGAAATAAAGTAAGGCGCAAATCCTGTACCATAGTTTGGCACTTCATTAATCGATTCCTTTTCTACTTCTACTGGTGAACCAACCATATTGTACGTATCTTCAGTTGGATTAACATCAACTTGCTTTGTTGCCTCTACTAATTTTTCAGATAAAGTTGTTGTACCATCTGCTAACTCTTTTGTACCATCAACTAATGTGGCTGAACCTTGAGCAAGCTCTCCTGACTTATCTGCAAGTAGAGATGTACCATCATTTAATTTACTTGAACCATCAACTAAAGTATTTAATCCTGATGCTAATTCAGTTGCACCTGCTGAAGCTGCTGAAGCACCTGTTGTTAATTCTGCTAATTTTTCAGCTAATGTTGTATTCCCTGTAGATAATGCATTTGCACCTTCTAAAAGTTGTGCAGAATTTTGTTGGAGCTGTGCAACACCTGTACCTACTTGTTGTTGACCAGTATTCAGTTTTCTTGCCCCATCGCTTAATGCAGCAATTTTATCATCTAAACCATTCGTACCTTCATAAAGCTGTGTTAGCCCTCCACTTACTTGCTGGGCACCTGATTTTAGTTGCTCTATAGCCGTTTTTAAAGCAGCTTGATTCTCTTCAGGTAACAATGGTAAGATTGCTTGCAATTGTTCAGCCAATTGATTCATACCGCCTGTTACATTTGCTGAACCATCCGCTAATGCTTTAATTTTATCATCGATATTAGCAGTTCCTTGTGATAATAACGATAAATTTTCTGCTAAGCTTGCTTGACCAGCCGTTAACTCTTTTTGTCCATCAGCTACTTGTGAAACACCTGCTGTATAATTTGTTATGCCTTGTTGCAATGCGCTAGCACCATCTGATGCCGTTTTTGCACCTTCAGCTAGCTGGCTACTTCCATCGGCTATCGTTGCAACCCCGTTCGCTAATTCATTTGCGCCAGTTGCTGCTTTTTTTGCACCTTCTGTTAATGTATTGGTACCATCTGATAATTCGATTGAACTCGAAGCGAGTTGTTCAAGATAACCTTTTAAATCATCTGCACCGTCTTTTATTTTTTGCGCACCGTCATCTAATTGCCCTGCACCATCTGCCGCTTCATTAAAGCCATCACCTAACTTAGCAATTGAGTCGAATAATTTTTCTGCATAAGTTGCAGAAACTTGCGTATTGACTTCTGCTTTAATTCGGTCCATCGCCGTTTCACCAATTTGTGCTCCTAAAAAATTGAAGCCTTCATTTGGGATGTAATCAATGACTAGTTTTTGTGGTTTTTCCTCTAATAAAGAAGTAGCATGCTCTGAAAAGTTTTCTGGAATTTTAATTAAAATATAATATTTTTGCTCCTGCAAAAGCTCATCGGCTTCACTTGCGTTAACTTCCTCAAACTTAAATTGCTGACTATCAATCAACTTATCTACTAGCGTATCACCAAGCTCCATCGTTTCCCCATCCATCGTTGCACCTTTGTCTTCATTAACAATGGCAACTGGCATGCTTTTTAGGTTGGCATATGGATCCCAAAACGCCCATAAAAACATCCCACTATACATAACAGGGACGAATAGCACAGCAATAACTGAAATAAGCATTTTTTTTGTTTTCAATATTTTGAGCCATTCTGCTTTTATCAAAAAAATACCTCCTTAAAATACTAATTGACCAAAATCGTCATTCGGTCATTTTATTGTAAAAAGAAACTCACTCCATAGGAAGTGAAGATTACTTTTTTTTTGCTAAACCACGAAAAATCGTTTCACTAAATAATGATAAAATTTCTTGTTGATTTAGTGGTTCTTTATGTGTTAACTGCCAATCTACGATAAATGCAATATATGATTTAAATAATAAGTATGACACATGCTCTGGATTACATTCATTAATTTCGCCTTTTTCCATCCCTTTGCGAATTCGCATTGAGACATAAGACACGATTTCACCTTCGATTTTTAAAAGCATCTGAATTACTTCAGGTGTTCGCAATGCCTTTTCTTCTTCAATTAATTTCACAAATAATAAATGTCGTTCTCTAAACTCGAGCATTTTCATTAGTGCAGTGTGGGCATTTTCCATAAAGCTAACATTTTCGTTAATTGTTTTATCTGTTTCACGTTTCATTTCATCAATCAAATGTAGAACAACTTCTTGAAAAAGCTCCTCCTTATTAGAAAAAAACGTATAAATAGTTCCTTTACCGACATTAGCAATTTTCGCGACTTGTTCAATTGTTGTTGCTTTATAACCAAACAGTGTAAAAGATTTTGTTGCAGCGATTAATATTTCTTGTCGGCGATCCATATATCCACCCCCCCAATTGATATTACTTAATTATGCGAAGGACTTGCGTTTTTGCCTAGATAATTAAAAATGACCAGAAAACCTATTTGGTCATCTGGTCATCATTATACTCGCTTCACACTATTTTGCAACTATTAAATATTTAATGATTGTGATCTTCTTCTTTTTCTTCTTCATTATGACCTTCACTATCGCTTGTGTCGTGGTCCATAGTTTTTGAACTTGTATCTTCAAGCACTTTACTCATATCGGGATTACCAACAATAAGCTTTTGTTTTGGCATTACATGTAAACCGCGCGCAGTTGTATGTGCAAACATATAATATACACCATCGTGATCAAATGTATAATCGACCACATAAACACCGTCCTCCGTTAACTTTCCGTCAAGCATTTGTCCGTCATCACGGAGACCCGATTCCCACACCTCAAATTTCACTTCATCCGCATCATTAACCGCCTCATTATTTTGCGTAACTTTTGCAGTTAGTTCAACATCTTCATTCACATTTAGTTTCTCCGGTGTTTGAATTTCTACAACTACTTCTGCCGGCATTACACCATTATCTAATGTATCCACTTCTACTTCTTCATTGCTACAACCAAATAATAAAAAAGGTACTAATACTGCACTGTAAAGCCACTTTTTCATGTTTATTCCTCCATTAATGGGAGCGTAATGTTCACGCTCGTTCCGATATTTAATTCACTTTGTATTGTTAAGCTGCCGTTATGCTGCTTAATAATTTGATCAACAATTGATAATCCTAGCCCGCTACCACCATCCGAACGACTGCGTGCTTTATTCACACGATAAAAACGTTCTGTTACGTAAGGTAAATCCTCATTCGGTATACCTATTCCTTCATCTCTGATGGTAATTGAAGCACTTTTGCTAATTTCATTCGATTCAATATAAATGGAACCACCATCATTTGAATAACGAATAGCATTTTCAATAGTATTAATAAACACTTGTTTCATTTTTTCTTCAAAGCCCATAATAATTAATTCTTCTTCTAGCGTTTGAACAAACTGTATATTTTTTACTCGTGCTTGTTGCTCCAACAAAGTTAATACATCTCGAATCGTCTCAGCTAAAATAAGTGGTTCCATTTCGGAAGGATTAAAAGCTTGTTCTTTACGCGCTAGCTGCATTAGTTCGTTTGTCAATCGTTCCATTCGGGCTGACTCTCGAACGATTAATTGAATCGCTTCCCCTTGCTTTTCTTTTTCAATTACGCCTTGCTGAATTGCTTCACTATATCCCTTTACATAGCTTATTGGTGTACGTAATTCATGAGAAACAGTCGCTAAAAATGACTTTTGTGCCTCATCTTCTTTTTGAATTGAGTTTGCCATTTGATTAAAAGCTGCAGATAAGTTCCCAATTTCATCTTTTGAGGTAACCTCTACCCTTGTCCCATAATCTCCACTCGCCATTTGATGAACTGCCTGCTGTAAATTCGAAAGAGGCCGTAATATTTTTCGCATGCCGCAATAAACGAAAAATGCAGCAACCATTAAAAACATAGCCGCTCCTGTAATGAGCAAAATTACTTCTTCTTTTGCGAGCTCTGAAATTTTCGCTAATGGATAGTAAAGATAAATAATGCCTTCCAAGCGATTTTGATCTGTAAATGGTAAAATAACTGAAATAATTTGTCGTTCGAATCGTGGTTCATAGCCAATTTTTATTACCTCTCGGCCAGCAATAAGCTGCCTACGTTCGTCAGGACCAATTAATGTATCATAATCAATATCAAATGGTACACATGCACTTAATTCCCGTGGGTTACGTACGGCAAAAATTTCAAAGTTTGAATAAGCTGCATAATCCTCAATTTGAGCAATTAATTCATCTGAAACCTTTCCACCTTTATAGATTGATTGCAGTTTATCACCAACTTCTACCATCGTTGATTTAGTATCTTCAACATACAACTGTTCATATAAAAAATTCGTGAATATGTACATAAATAAAACTGTAGCACTTAAAAATAACACGATAAGCAACCAAATTTTTGATGACAGCTTTTTCATGATATTTTTTCAAAGCGATAGCCAATTCCCCATACAGTTTGAATGTATTCGCTCGCTTCCTTTGACTTTTTACTTAATTTTATACGAAGTGTTTTTATATGTGTATCAACTGTACGTGTACCACCTGCATAATTCAAATCCCATATTCGCTCTAACAACTGTTCACGAGAATAAACGTTATTTGGATTTTGCATAAATAAATGCAGTAGCTCGAACTCCTTTAATGTGAGTGCCACTACTTCCCCTCCAATATATACTTTACGGGACACTTCATCCATTTTAATAACGCCACATTGTAAGTAGTTAACTGCTGCTTGTACAGTTGTCATACCTGTTCTTCGTAACACCGCTTGAATACGAGCAATTAATTCATCTGCTGCAAAGGGCTTTACAATATAATCATCTCCACCAATCGTCAAGCCCCTTACCTTATCTTCATTGGCATCAAGTGCTGTAAGGAAAATGACCGGTACCTTTGTAATTGCTTGAACCGTTTCACAAACAATAAAACCATTTTCTCCTGGCATCATTATATCTAGTAGTACTAGATCTATTTGTTGCTGTGTTAAGACATGATATGCGTCAGTTCCATTACAGGCTGTCACTGTTTCAAAGCCTGCTTTCGAAAGGAACATTTCGATTAATTGACGCATATTCTCTTCATCATCCACTATTAAGATTTTTGCCAATTACTAGCCCTCCCTTACAAGCAACTGAAATGGACCATTGCCGGTTTCAACATGATGTAAAATTTGATTGTTTTGAATAAAGTAAAGTGTATGATCATCGTAACCTGCTATGACAAGTTGGTCCTTAAAATGTGCTACTGCAAATGGATTCGCAGCAATTTCTTGCTTGCTCATAATGTCCCCATTTAATTTAGCAACATACAGCATATTCGTTCCATGACTTACAACCGCTACTTCACCGTCCTTTTGTGAAAAAGCTACTGGCATTAAAGGCATCGGAATTTCATTTATCTTTTCCCCTGTTGTAAGGTCATATACGTTCACTGCATCGTTCGGCTTACTTCCTTCTCCATGACCACCAATCCACAACTCATTTGTCTCTTTTGATACAAATAAACCATTGGAGGATTTAGGAATCTGCCATTCATCGATACGTTGTAATGTAGTCGTTGAAATAATCGAAAGGATTGTATCTTTATAATTAATGACGTATAGTTTCCCATCATAAGCAATCATCGCCATCGGATAATTACCTAATGGCACACTTTTGTTTAGCTCTCCATTCTTTGTATAGGATGAGAGCTCATTCGTTTTACTATTAGTCATAAATATAGTATCCGTTTGGTCATCGAAGTAAGCATTTGTCACACCTAAACCGGTTTGAATTGATTTCATATGTTTCCCAGAAGATAACTCATATAAATCCGCTTCTGTTAATTGATTCCCAAATAATAGAACTGCATCATGACCAACAAGTGTAGCTCCTGTGTAAGCTTTATTTAATGACCACGTAGCTATTTCTTTTGCTGATTGGTCATAATAGACAATAGATGGCTCTAATATATTTACAGATGCAATAAACGACCGATGAGGATCGATTCCCTCAAAGTGATCATGTGAGCAGCTGGTTAGAAAAACGATTAGTAGCAACAAAAAAACGATTCGAATTGTTTTCATAAAGATGCACCTCTCCTTATTAGGGTACTAAAAAAATGTGAAATTTGCATGAAAGCTATTCGATGAATTTGTGAACTTCTTCGTAATTACATCGTCTTTTATTTATAACCAAAAACGCTGCATTAAAAGTATAAACTTTTAATACAGCGTTATTGTCCAATTCTATAAGGAATAGTTCAACTTAAATGACTATCTTATGATTGAGTAATTGGTTAAAAACCTCATCAGCAACTTCTTTTCCTTGTTTCACACAATCTGGGATACTAATACCTTCATAAGAGCTACCGGCTAACATCACATGCGGATATTCTTGAACGAATTGTTTTTTCATCGTTGCCAATCGTACTTCATGACCAATTGTATATTGAGGCATTGCTTCCTTCCACCGTGCTACAACTGTGAAGATCGGCTTAGCTTTTAGCCCAATTGCCTTCTCTAAATCTTGTAAGACAATTTTTTCAATTTCACTGTCAGATAGTTCAACAATTGATTCATCCCCTACACGACCGATATAAACACGTAGCATATCATGGTCTTCTGGAGTTGCATTATTAAATTTATGAGAGCTCCACGTGCAAGTTGTAATCGCTAAATCACTATTGCGTGAAACGAAGAAGTTAAGTGCATCCGTATAGTTTTTCATCTGACCTTTCTTAAATGACATCGTTACGGTCGCGATTGTTGCATAGCTCATATACGGCATTTGTTGCATAACTTCTGAATCACGGAATATTTTTTTTGTCATATTGAACGGGGTTGTCACAATAACCTTATCAGCTTCAATCGTACTTCCATCATTCAAATATATTTGTAATGAATTGTCTTGCAGATTTTCAATAGAATCTACCTTTAACCCCTTTAAAATGATTTGTTCACTTAATGCATTTTCTAATGCCTCTATTAAAGCTTCCAACCCATTTACAAAGGATTCGTAATGGATTTCACCTGGTGTATCTGATAAGGCATAAATTCCCTTCCCCGTCTTTTTCATACCAATTAAAAGACTACGATATTCTTTCTCTAACTGGTAAAACTGCGGGAACATGGAATTTATACTGAGATGGTCGACATCACCTGCAAACGTACCTGCTAACACAGGCTCCACAAGATTTTCTACAACCTCTTTCCCGAACCGACGACGGAAAAACGCACTAATCGGTTCATCTGCTTCATGCGGAAGCTTCGGTAAAAATAAATCTCCTGCCGCGCGAACTTTACCACTTAAAGAAAGGACATTCGATTTCATAAACGAAAGGATTTTAGGTGACCCTCCGAGCAAAATATTGCTCGGAATAGGATGAAGTTCGTTACCGATTGCAATGAATGTTCGACCATTATTATTTTGAATTATTTCATGTTCGATGTTTAAATCACGCGCTAAATTACGAACATTGCTACCTGTATCAAAAAACGATTCTGGGCCACGTTCGATGATAAACCCATTTTTTCGTACAGTATGGATTTTTCCTCCTAAACGTAGGGACGCTTCAATAATGATGATCTCAATTAACTCGTCAAGCGCCTTCGCTTTTTGCTGTAAATAGAATGCTGTCGTTAAGCCTGTGATTCCACCGCCAACGATAACAACCTTTCTCTTTTTTAACGTCACCTTCATCATCACTCTCTATGTTAATTCGTTAATTTTTTATTAATCGCATCAACCATTGCATCAATAAATAATGGATGCGTATTTGGCATTGTTGGACGATAATAGCTTGCGCCAATTTCATCACAAACGACTTTACACTCAATGTCGTTATCGTATAAAACTTCTAAATGCTCTGTAACGAATCCAACTGGTGTATAAATGAATGCTTTATAGCCCTTTTGTTCAAATAATTCTTTTGTTAAATCTTGTACATCTGGTCCTAACCATGGCTCTGGTGTTTGACCTGCAGATTGCCAGCCAACTTCTACATTTTCAATGTTAGAAGCTTGTTCAATTAGACGCGCTGTTTCAATTAATTGCTCTTCATATGGATCACCAGCTAATTTAATTTTTTCTGGTAATGAGTGATTAGAAACGATTAAGCAACAATTATTCCGTTCTTCATCAGACATTTTTGCTAGCTCACCATTAACAGCCTCTTTCCAAAACTCAATAAACTTCGGCTCGTCATACCACGCTTCTACTGACGTAATATTTAATGTACCACCAAGTTTTTCTGCAGCTTCTTTTGCACGGCCATTGTATGATTTAATAGAAAATGTTGAGAAGTGTGGTGCTAGAACGATTGATACCGCTTCTGTAATTCCTTCTTTAACCATTGCTTCTACAGCGTCTTCTACAAATGGCTCGATATGCTTTAAGCCGATAAATAATTTATATTCCACTTCATCTTGAACTTCATTTAAGCGTGCACATAAACTTTGTGCTTGTGCTTCTGTCATTTTCGCTAAAGGTGAAATACCGCCAATTGCACGGTAACGCGCTGTTAAATCATCAATATGTTCTTGTGATGGTTTACGACCGTGACGAATATGTGTGTAATAACGTTCAATATCTTCTTCTTTATATGGCGTACCATATGCCATTACTAATAAACCGCGTACTTCTTTCATGTTTTATCACCTCTAAAAAATTTTTAAACGTCTTTTTACGAACTATTTGAAGAATGTATGTTAGCGATTTAATAATTTTTCACGGCTATAGTCATGAACGAATGTCGTTAATCGCTTCAGTACTGCTGGGTCTACTTCCGGGAATACACCGTGACCTAAATTGAAAATATGGCCGCCTTTATGAGCTAAACCTTGGTCAACAATATCCTTTGCACGTGCTTCAAGAACATTCCAGTCTGCTAGTAATAATGTTGGGTCTAAGTTACCTTGTACTGCTTTAGTTACACCGCGTGCCTCTGCGTCTCGGATTGGTAAGCGCCAATCTAATCCAACAACGTCAATCGGTAGATCATGCCAGTCACTCACTAAATGAGATGCGCCAACACCGAATTGAATTAATGGCACATTTAGTTGACGTAGCTCACCAAAAATGCGCGTCATTACAGGCTTAATGAAAATACGGTAATCTTCAACACTTAAAGCGCCAACCCAAGAGTCAAAAATTTGAATAGCTTTTGCGCCTGCTTCGACTTGCGCTGTAATATCGGCAATAATCATATCCGCTAGCTTATCCATTAATGCAAACCAAGCTTGTGGCTGTGACACCATGAATGATTTTGTTTTTGCGTAGTTACGGCTTGGCCCGCCTTCAATCATATAGCTCGCTAATGTAAATGGTGCACCGCCAAAACCAATTAACGGCACATTTAATTGCTCTGTTGTAAGTAGCTTAATTGTTTCTAAAACAAACGGCGTATGCTCTTTTGCATTAAACTCACCAAGTTTTTCAACATCCGCTACTGTGCGAATAGGATTTGAAATAACCGGGCCAACACCTGCTTTAATTTTTACATCGACACCGATTCCTGGAAGTGGCGTTACGATATCTTTATATAAAATTGCGGCATCCACATTATATTGTTCTACAGGTAAACGCGTAACGTATGCACATAATTCTGGTTGCATCGTAATTTCTTCTAATGAATATTTTTCTTTAATTTCACGATATTCTGGTTGTGAACGACCTGCTTGGCGCATAAACCAAACTGGCGTATGTTCTACTTCTTCACCGCGTGTTGCACGTAATAAGGTATCATTAAATTTCGTCATGTTTGATTTCTACCCTTCAATTTAATATTTATACTTCTAATTACTAAAAACGTCATTGATATCCATTATCGACTATAAACTTTTCATTTATTAATGTATAGTTTTCTTAAGAAAATGTCATAAAATTGTTCCTTTCTACAGGATTTTTTTGACAAATAGCTTGAACACCTTTATAAATGGAAATAATACAGTAAAAGGAGGGCTTAGCCATGAATTTTTATGTAACATCAGGGACATCTGATTATATGGAAAAGTTAATTGCAAAGCATCAACAGGAGCCACTTATTTTACTTCACGGCGATGGGAACTCTGTTGTCTTGCATGAAACGGAAAAGAAATCAATTTTTGCAGTTCCTCGTAATTTTGAAGTGCTAGATAGTAAAGGAACGTTTGAGCAAAAGGGCTTTTTCACTTTTTACAATATGCCTATTATGTCAGATGATCGTCCAGTTTTCGAGAAAAAGGTTTTAGATGTAATTCCGTCGTTAGGAACAAATGATGCTGTTATAGCATATCGTTTTTTAAGACCAATAAAAGCTGAAATATATTTATTAATTATTCAATGGGGTGGACCGGTTTCATTTGAAGTATGGAAAAACAGTGAAAACTATACTACTTCTATCGCTCCTATCATTGAAGGCACTGCTTCAGCAATGCAATCAATGTTTAATGCGTCTTCTTATCTTACGACATATAGTGCACCACCGAAAGAATAATGCTTAATAAGAGCTATTCCTAATTTAGGGTAGCTCTTCTAATTTCTAATCATTAGTTAGGAGGAAATGCCGTGAAAAGGCAGCGTGATATTTTCATCGCTTTTTTTAGATCAGGTATTTTAGGTTTTGGTGGTGGGCCAACAACCATTCCACTTGTACATAAAGAAGTCGTAAAAAACTTCGAATGGATGACAGATGAAGAATTTTCAGATGTGATCTCTATTGGGAATACATTGCCTGGACCAATTGCGACAAAAATGGCTGGCTATATTGGTTATCGTGTTGGTGGATGGCTTGGACTTATTAATGCAATTATTGCCACAGCTTTACCAACTGTAATTATATTAATTATTTTACTTAGTTCATTAAAACAATTTAGCCATTCAAAATTTGTTAGCGGGATGACCAATGGAGTTATTCCAATTGTTGCTGTAATGATGGGTGTTTTAACATGGGACTTTATAAAGAAATCCAAAGCCTCCTTAGGAATAAAAATTGCTAGTGTTATTTTTATCTTTAGCTTTGTCGGCATTGTATTATTAAATATTCACCCTGGCATTATTATCGCCGCTTTACTTGTTCTAGCATTTGCATTACCTGTTAAAAGAGAGGAGGATGCCTCATGACGTACTTCCAACTATTTTTGGCGTTCTTTTTCCCAAATATTCTTGCGTATGGTGGTGGCCCTTCTGCTATTCCACTTATTGAACATGAGGTGGTAGATAAATATGGCTGGATGACGAAAACTGAATTTAGTGAATTTCTAGCCCTTGCCAATTCTCTACCCGGACCGATTGCAACAAAAATGGCCGGTTATATTGGCTTTGAAGTAGCAGGTATTGCCGGGAGTGCAATCGCTTTATTTGCAACGATTGGTCCTTCCTTAGCATTGATGCTTATATTATTAAACTTATTATACAAATATCGGAATTCTCCGCGTGTTAAGCGATTATCAAATTTTGTCTTACCAGCAATTGCCGTATTATTACTAACGTTAACTTTTGATTTTTTGCAAACTTCATATGAATTAATCTCAATAGTGCCGACAATCTTACTTGTAATTGCAAGTTATTTAGCCTTAGAAAAACGAAACATTCATCCGGCGTTTGTTATCGCAGCAGGCTTATTAATCGGTGGTTTTTTCTTATAAATTATTTATTTTACCAACCGATACTATAAACAAATATCTTTTTGGAGGTGAGCACTATGCGAATTGGTAGCTGGAGTGCTACGGGATTAACAATTTACAATAATTATACGCGTAACTATAACGCCATGAATAAAGCGTTGTACCGTATTTCTACAGGCTATCGTATTAATAGTGCTGCAGACGATGCAGCTGGACTTGCGATTTCCGAAAAAATGCGAGCTCAAATTCATGGGTTAAATATGGCTGGCAAAAATATTCAAGATGGCATTTCTTTAATTCAAACAGCAGAAGGTGCACTAAACGAAACCCATGCAATCATCCAGCGAATGCGTGAATTGTCTGTTCAAGCTGCTAGTGATACTCTCACCGATGATGACAGAAAATTAATCGACATTGAATTTCAAGAATTAAAGAAAGAAATTACGCGCATTTCAACAGATACGGAATTTAATACACGTACTTTACTCAATGGTGACTATAAGGATCAAGGCTTAAAACTCCAAGTAGGAGCAAATAGTGGGCAAACGATTGAGGTGTTAATTGGTGAAGTAAGCAGTAATTCTTTAGGCATGGATCAATTATCTATTGCTACAAGAGAGGATGCAGAAAAATCGATTTCAGCTCTTGATGCTTCACTAAGGCAAACTTCGATGGAGCGTTCGCGATTAGGGGCTTACCAAAACCGATTAGAGCATGCTTACAATGTAACAATGAATACATCTGAAAACTTATCGGCAGCCGAATCTCGTATTCGTGACGCGGATATTGCAAAAGAAATGATGAACTTTGCAAAAGCAAGTATTTTAATGCAGGCAACTCAATATGCAATGAAACTTCATATGCAACAAGCCTATTCCATTTTAAATCTGTTAAATACTGGGCTTAAAAAATAGAGCAGTTAGCTTTTTATTCGCTAACCGCTCTATTTTTATTTTGACATCCTTAATGTGATCTCACTGACAACGAGAATCACGACAGGAATAATATAAAATTGAGGCTGCATAATTGCGCTAAGCATAACAAGTACGGCTTGTATAAACGCTAATAATCGGAGTAATTTGGCAACTGCCTGCTTACGGGTTTCACGTGGTATTGGATAGAGCATATCCATACGGAATTCGCCTGCAGACATGAGCGCATATTTTAACTGTAATGTTGTCGCAAATGCCATTGCCGCTACAACAATCCATGTGACAAACGGTATCGTAATAAACATTGCCACAATAGCAGCTATTACTGTTAATCGCACCCATAAATAAAAGTGATCATCTGTACGTACAAATGTACGATACACTAAATAAGCTTGCGTATTTTCCTTTTTGAATGAAATGCCTTTATAAAGCACATCTAGCCAAGCTCGGCGCTTAATGGACCCTTTTAAATGTGGTACGTCTGTAAAGTAATTGGCGAATCGATAAAAGCTCATCATTCGATTTTGTTCTAGTGAAATAAAGTGCTCGTACGGTACGGGTTGATTGATCATTTTTTTATTTAATGTAAAGGCGTAATAAGCGAGCATCACTAAAAACACAGCGCCAAATAATCCATCCGTTAAAAATGATTGTATCGCTAGAATAGATACGGCAATTCGAACAATACGGTCTAACGCAATCGAATGCCCACGACTAACATAGCGATAATAAAACTCGCTACGCACGTTAAGGTATTTTAATACAATAATAAACACAACAACAGACCAAATTTCAGCAACAGAAAGCTCAGTTACTTCTTTTAATAAAGGGATTGAAACAATAAATAATACGGTCGGAAGTAATAGTTGTGACCAAAACGTCCAGTTCATAGCCTTTTTAAAGTAACTTTTCATTTGACTCTCTAATGGAAGTAAATATACTTGGTCAGGCTGCTTTAATAAGGTAACTGGTCGACTAAATGTTACGAGGACACCGATAACGATAGCAATTAGCCATTCTGCTGGAAAATCTGGCTGTACAACTTTTAACCATTCACTATATTGATAGCCACCCGCTCCTATAATAAAAACTAGCACAATTGCAATATGCCCAGTAAAGACGAAGCGCATATATTTCATTACTTCGCCTATATAATGCTCAAAGCGCTTTGCCCAAACGTTATGCATGTTGTTCATCGTCTTGCTCCTTCGCCATCGCAATGTACAAGTCATCTAATGAAGCTGTAGGCATATTGAATGCTTTTCGTAAATCCTTCATTGTTCCTTGTGCACGAACGCGTCCCTCATGTAGCAAAATAATTCGGTCACAATGTTTTTCAGCTGTTGATAAAATATGTGTCGACATCAAAATCGAAGCGCCACTTTTCTTCTTCTCATCCATTTGATCAAGTAATGATTGAATACCAAGCGGGTCTAACCCTACAAATGGCTCATCAATAATATAAAGGCTTGGATTAACTAAAAAGGCACACATAATCATTACTTTTTGACGCATCCCCTTTGAAAAATGGGATGGGAACCAATTTAAACGCTTTTCCATTCGAAACTCTTTAAGTAGAACTTCCGAACGGCTTGCTAACATTTTTTCATCTAATCCATATGCCATCGCTGTTAATTCTAAATGCTCTTTTAATGTCAGCTCTTCATAAAGGACAGGCGTTTCAGGAATGTATGAGAAGCTTGAACGATACTTGTCCATATTTTCCTGTAGCGTTACACCATTTAAACGAATTTCTCCTTCACGCGGTAAAAGTGTGCCAATAATGTGTTTAATCGTTGTACTTTTACCTGCTCCGTTTAATCCAATTAGTCCAACAAGCTCACCTTTATTTATTTCAAAAGACAAATCTTGAATAACAGGTTTTCGAGTATAGCCACCTGTTACATTTTGTAATTGTAATATTGTCACAGTCGTCACTCCTCTTTTCTAAAATTTAGTTTATCAAAAGCTAATACATATTTACACTGAATGTCCCTACTACCTTTGTGATTTATAGCATTTAGTGAAGAATTTCCCTTTGGAAAAGTTAATTTCCATACTACATATGATAAAATAGAGAAAAAAATTTCATGTGAGGAGTGAAAAAAATGAGCGATTGCTTATTTTGTAAAATTATTGCTGGTGAAGTACCAAGTTTAAAAGTCTATGAGGACGAGCATGTCTATGCCTTTATGAATATTATG
The DNA here is from genome assembly GCF_038005985.1 of Solibacillus sp. FSL R7-0682. NCBI lineage: Bacteria > Bacillati > Bacillota > Bacilli > Caryophanales > Caryophanaceae > Solibacillus > Solibacillus sp. FSL R7-0682. Next base: position 627,470 of record NZ_JBBOUI010000001.1, on the reverse strand, counting down.
CCAGTAACCAAAGGGCATACATTATTAATTCCAAAAGCACATTGTAAAGATTTATTTGAAATGCCAGAAGACGTTGCACGTAATTTATATGCAGCAGCACCAAAAGTTGCAAATGCTATTAAAGCCGCCTTTAATCCAGTAGGTATGAATACGTTAAATAATAATGGTGCAGAGGCAGGCCAAACAATTTTCCATTACCACCTACATTTAATCCCTCGCTACGATGAGACTGATGGGATTAACGTTGAGTGGAATGCTGATGAAGTTGAATTCCCAATACTAACAACACTATCAGAAAAAATTAAAGAAAATCTATAATATTCAAATTTTACTAAACTTCTATTGTATTGCAATTTCAACAAAATCGACGTACAATTTGAATAAGTTTTCGCTAATGGCAACGAGTGCACATTAGGAAAACCAAATTAGCTTAGAAAAGTTAGAGGAGACGAGACAGATGAATACAAAAAATTTAGTTTTTATGGCGCTATTAATTGGTGTCGGGACGGCGTTATATATCGTTGTGCCAGGATTTGTGCAAGGAATGAAGCCGGACTTCATATTAACGATGATGTTTATTGGGATTTTACTATTCCCTACATTTAAAGAAACCTTTTTGTTAGGTGTCAGTGCGGGTGTCCTATCGGGTTTGTTTACAACTTTCCCTGCAGGATTTATTCCTAATATTATCGATAAATTTGTCACAGCATTTGTTTTCTTAGCACTTGTACTAGTATTAAAAAAGGTCGTTTCAAACATTGTTGTTTCAGCAATTTTAGTTGGGTTCGGCACATTAATTTCTGGTATTGTGTTTTTATCTGTTGCATTATTGGCAATGGGAACAGATGTAGGTTCGACTTTTATCGTATTATTCACAGGAGTAGTCTTACCAGCAGTCGCATTTAATGTAATTGCTTTCCTAGTCATTTTCCCGATTATCGTGAAATTATTAAAGCGTTCAAACTTCCAAACATCTTTGTCACAGGCTTAATTTTGATAGAAGCTATTTTGCTAAAAACCATTAGCAAAGTAGCTTCTTTTTCATTTTATCAATTCATGGTTTAATAGAAGTAGATTTTGGAAATGGATTTAGATAGTAAAATGCTTACTTCGAAAGGATGAAATAATATGAACGCAAAAACATTCATTTTAGGATTAACGACTGGACTAATAAGTGGGGCTGCAGTTGTTTTATTTTCTGCACCGCAATCTGGCGCCCAGCTCCGTCAAAATATTTTAAGCAATTCTGTTAATGCAAAATCAAAACTACAAGAAATAAAATCAGAAATTCAAAATGTATCCTATTCTGTCACTGCACTAAAATCAGAAGCCCAAAATAATATCCCTACAATAATAAATGATTTGAAGGACACTTTTTCTAACTTCACAGAAGAAATCCAGCCTCAAACTGCAAGATTAAAACAAGAAATTGAAGGTTTACAGAATTCTATAAGTGAAATCGAGAAAAATATCCCTTCAGACAAAAATAATATTTAATGAATAACCATTCATCTATAGTCAAATAATACTATTCACCTTCTAAAAAACATGCAGTTTAATCCTAATAATATCTTTTTTTAGCATTTTTTAAGCAATATTCAATTATTCAAATTTTGGAACTTTAAAGTTTTTTCTTTTATTGCTATAATATTTTAAAATGCTAATGGAAAGAAGAAGGTGATTGTTTTGACGGAAGATTTATACTCACAAAGAGAGGCTATGCTATTTAGCCAACGCGTTGCACAGCTATCAAAAGCGCTTTGGAAAGCTATTGAAAAAGATTGGCAAACATGGATAAAGCCTTTTGATTTGAACATTAATGAACATCACATTTTATGGATTTCTTATCACTTAAAAGGCGCCTCGATTTCTGATGTGGCTAAATTTGGCGTCATGCATGTATCTACAGCCTTCAATTTCTCAAAAAAATTAGAAGAACGTGGTTTACTAACATTTTCAAAACGTGATGAGGACAAGCGTAATACATATGTAGAGCTAACACCTGCTGGCTCTGAATTGATTTTACGCATGTATGAGCACTATCACGATACAGAACATACTATTTTAGAAGGCTCATTACCATTAAAAGAGATTTATGGTAGATTCCCAGAGTTTTTAGATGTGATGGCTGTTATCCGTAATATTTATGGAGATGACTTTATCGAAATTTTTGAACGCTCCTTCATGAACTTTAAGGAAACGATCGATGAAACAGGTCGACCTACAACAAAAATTTAATTTCCTTAAGTTAAAAGAAATGGCACTCAATTTATTTGATGTCGTTTCTTTTTTATTTTGCTGATTTCGATTATAGTTGTTTTAAGATGTTTAACCTATTAGTATCAATGACATAACATATTTAGGCTTTTTTTAGGAGGATGTTTGTGCACTGCTGGAAAACAATCAATATTGAACGGGAATATGGTACAACTAGACTTTATTTGTTATCAATCATTTTATTCGTATTAGTATTTTGTTTCTCTTATATACTTTTTAGCTTTAATTTTACTGGGCGCCATATGGATCGTTTTCTATGGTTACTTGTGTTAATTTCGCCTTTTATTTATCCATTGCATAAGGCACTGCATTATGTTGCTTTATTTAAACACCGACACTCTATTAAATATCGTTTTAAAATCCAATATCATTTCGTACCGATTGTGCGTATGCGGTTGCAAAATAGTATTCCAAAATGGACTTATATCGTAGCACTAGTCACACCCTTTTTTGTTTTAAATAGTTTGTTCATTTGGGGTGGGTTTGCAGTACCTCAATATGCGCATTATTTTAGCTTTTTATTAGCTTATCATTGTAGTATTTGTTTGATGGATTTTTTATATGTGAAAAATTTAATGTCTGCACCAAACAATGCTATAATTGAGGAAACACCAAGGGGCTATGAAATATTAGTACCACTTGATATTTAATATGCGTGTTTTTATAATACATGAAACTTAAGTTGTAGAGAGGAGGAATAGTTTTGCTACTACTTATTGTAATCCTATTCTCAGTAATATACTTATTCCAAATCAATCGTATGACAGCTGCACTTTGTTATCGACGTGAGATACCAGAAGAAAAGCAACCAAAAATTTTCAGAACGATTAACGTACTTATTACGATTTTACTTGTAAGTCTATATGTAGAAGTTTTATTAGCTGTTTAACTTGTTAAATAAAATTCAAAAGAAAACATAAATAAAGGTGACGCGCAAACGTCATTAGTTACGATTTTGCGCCACCTTTAAAAAGCCTTTAACGCCTCATCTTATGTTAGAGAGTTAGTATAGAAACGCTGCTCCTACGATGATTAATAAGATGAATAATACAACTATTAACGCAAATCCAGAACCATAACCGCCGCCGCCATTATAGCCACCGCCGCCCATAACGTCACCCCCCTTCTCTAAAACTATCCTATGCATGTGTGTTTGTAAAACTTAGGCAATTCAGTAGTGCAACCATTTTGTTTTTGAAACGTTTATGTTATAGTTACAATTGCATTAAATGAAAGTTAGGAGCGTATATAAAATGAAAAAAACTCTTTTCGCATTAACAGTTGCTGCATCAATTGGTTTAGCAGCATGTAGTAATCCTGGTGATGAGGTTGTCGTTTCAACTAGCGTTGGTGACATTACTCAGGAAGAATTTTATAACCAAATTAAGGATATCGCTGGCGACCAATTATTACAGCAGGTTGTTGTCGAGAAAATTTTAAATGACAAATACAAAGTAACAGATGAAGAAATCGAAGAGGAACTAAAGGGTGTTAAAGAGCAGTACGGCGAAGGTTATGAAGCTGCATTAGCTCAAAGCAACTTAACTGAGGATGCGTTAAAAACGAATATTCGTTTCACTCTTTTACAACAAAAAGCTGTTGCTGACGTAGAAGTTACAGATGAAGAAATTCAAAAATACTACGACCAAGCTTCTCAAGAGCTTAATGCTCGTCACATCTTAGTTGAAGACGAAGCATTAGCAAAAGAACTAGTTGCAAAATTAAAAGCTGGTGAAGATTTCGCTAAATTAGCGAAGGAAAATTCAGTTGATACTGGTTCAAAAGAAAAAGGTGGCGAACTAGGTTGGTTCTCTGTTGGTACAATGGTACAAGAGTTCAATGATGCAGCGTATGCACTTGAACTTAACACAATTAGTGAGCCAGTAAAATCAGATTTCGGCTACCACATTATTGAGGTAACTGAAAAACGTGATGTGAAAGATTACGGTACTTTAGAGGACAAAAAAGAAGAAATCCGCAAATCAATCGCTGCTACTAAAGGTGACTGGGATACAAAAATGGCGGAATTAATTAAAGAAGCAAAAGTGGATGTTAAAGATAAGGATTTAAAAGAAGCATTTACACAATTCGACTCAGCTAAATAATTTCTGTTTACGAAATTTCAATAAAAACAAAAATGCGAAGCCCGTAATTATGGACTTCGCATTTTTTTAGTTTTTCTTCACAAACTCTGATTTCAGCTTCATTGCACCAAAGCCATCGATTTTACAATCAATGTTATGATCGCCTTCCACTAGACGGATGTTTTTTACGCGTGTTCCAATTTTTAACGTAGAGGAACTTCCTTTTACTTTTAAATCTTTAATGACAGTCACTGTATCCCCATCCACTAATACGTTGCCATTCGCATCACGAACAACTAACCCTTCCTCTACTTCAGCTTCCGAAGTTTGTGACCATTCATGAGCACATTCAGGGCACACATAGTTTAAACCATCTTCATACGTATATTCAGAACCACATTTTGGACATTTTGGTAATTGATCCATAAAATAACCCCCCTACTATTTCTACGTCTATACTGGCACACTTAAGTATTAGAAACAAGCTAATGGTCATCAACATGCTTTATTTGTACACAACTCAATTAAAAATTAAGTTGTCACTTAAAATTTCCGATCCTTTCCATGCTCAGTGAGCCAAAGTCCTATTCCTAAAATGACCGCTCCACCAATAATATTTCCAATTGTTACAGGAATTAAATTATGTACTACTCCACTAAATGTAATTGTATCACTATGGGGAATCAGCATTGCTAATGAGAAGAGCATCATATTTGCAATACTATGTTCAAACCCTGATAAAATAAACGGATAAATACAGCAGAAAATAAGTAAAATTTTTGCCACTTCATTTTTTACACGATAAGTACACCAAACAGCTAAGCATACAAGTATATTACATAGAATTCCTCGGAATAAAAGCTCCATTGTTGTAGCAGACATTTTAATGATTGTTACCTTTTCTACAAAAGCCGCCATATCTCCCACTACATAGCCAGTCATAAATAGCATCCATGCACAAAAGTATGCACCGACAAAGTTTCCACTATAGCTGATTGTCCAAACTTTTATTAAATCAAGCCATGTTGTCCTTTTCTCTAATGCACCAATCGTCATTACTAAATTGTTTCCAGTAAAGAGATCTACGCCCCCAAATGTGACCATACATAAGGCAATACCAAATGTTACTCCTTGTATAATTTTCATCGTTGGTACTTCTGTTGGTGACAGCAAGCCTCCTATTACAATAAAGGTTATCATGCCAAAGCCAATAAATAAGCCGCCAAAAAAAGCGAGCATTAAGTAGGCAAAGATACTTCTCTTTAATATACTCGCCTTCTTTTTCGCCATTTCCCCCATCACTTGGAAAGTTTCGTTCATTTCATTCCCTCACTTCGTATAACTATGTAAAAATTATAACAAGGAATGTTAGCTGTGCGTCATATATTTAGTACAGTTCAATGTGAAAAGCTGTATAATCGTACTTAACATAAATACTTTTTCGTTCTAAAACCGAACATTTCATTTTTGATTTGTACAAAAATTCGTGTATTTGAGATTCATTTTTCTCATTTATGTGTTTTCAAAAAATAATTTCATGAATTTTCCCACATTTATTCAAAAAGAGTATATTATCAGACTATAGATAATTTATAAATCATAAGGAGTGTTTCCATTGACAGTAACAACTAAACGCGCATACAACTTTAATGCAGGTCCTTCTGCATTACCAATCGAAGTATTACAAAAAGCCCAAGCAGAACTTGTAGATTTTAAGAGCACAGGCATGTCAGTTATGGAACTTAGTCATCGTAGCGCTACTTTTGAAGAAGTCCATAATCAGGCAATAGCACGTCTACGTAAACTTTTCGACATTCCAGAAAACTATGAGGTGTTATTCCTACAAGGCGGCGCTAGCTTACAGTTTACAATGATTCCGATGAACTTCTTAGCAGAAGGCCAAAAAGCAAGCTATATACAAACTGGCGCTTGGTCAGAAAAAGCATTCAAAGAAGCAAAACTTTTTGGTACACCAGTAGAAGCAGCTAGTACGAAAGAAAACAATTATAAAAACATCCCTGCGATTACAGATATTAATATCGATGCGGATGCAGCATACGTTCACTTAACATCAAACAACACAATTTTCGGAACTCAATGGAAAATATTCCCAAAAACTGGTGACATTCCATTAATCGCTGATATGTCTTCTGATATTCTTTCGAAAAAAGTGGATGTTTCAAATTTTGCCATGATTTATGCTGGCGCACAAAAAAACCTAGGTCCTTCAGGAGTAACAGTTGTCATTGCTCGTAAAGATTTCCTTGAAAAAGCAAACACAAACATTCCTACTATGCTAAAATACGAAACACATGTAAAAAATAACTCTTTATATAACACACCTCCAACATTCGGTATTTACATGTTAGGTGAAGTTTTAAAATGGGTAGAGCAACAAGGCGGCTTAGAAGCGATTGAAAAGCAAAATGAAGAAAAAGCAAAATTAATTTATGATGCAATCGATCACTCTAACGGATTCTACTACGGCCATGCAACAGAAGATTCTCGTTCATTAATGAATATTACGTTCCGTGTTGCGGATGAAGTTTTAGAGAAGAAGTTTTTAGCTGAAGCGAAGGAAGCAGGATTCGTCGGCTTAAATGGTCACCGTTCTGTTGGCGGCTGCCGCGCATCTGCATACAATGCTGTACCAGTTGAAGCATGTAAAGCACTTGCTGACTTCATGGTGAAATTCCAACAAGCAAATCAATAAATTATGTTAGTTAAGTTATAAAATTTAATATCCCCCTTTTAGTAAATAGACATCTATTTTATACTCTGTTTATTAAAAGGGGGTTTTTCATTAGCTTAAAACTTTAAGGGGGTGGAGATATGAGAAAATGGCATTACAGCTGGATTATTTTGATAGTAACCTTCATTGCCATTATTGTCGCTGGCATTATTCGTTCGTCTGCTGGAGTTTTTATCGTACCGTTTGAAAATCAATTTGGCTGGAGCCGTCCATCCATCTCTTTTGCATTTGCATTAAGCTTATTTTTATATGGTTTTTCAGGACCATTCATGGCTGCATTTGTTGAAAAGTATGGTCTTAAACGAATGATGCTAAGTTCGATGACTTTCCTTTCTATTGCCCTAGCTTGTACATTCATTATGCAAAAGGAATGGCAGCTAATACTTATTTGGGGTATTATGATGGGAATTGGCTCAGGTTTATTTTTAACAGTTCTAAGTACACAAGTTGCAAATCGATGGTTTGTAAAGCGCCGTGGTTTAGCTGTGGGGATTTTAACAGCGGCTACTGCGACGGGGCAGCTAATATTATTGCCTGTGCTTGCTACTTTAGTAGAAAACTATTCCTGGCAAACTGCCATTTTTTTAATTTTTATTTTGAGTTTACTAATGATTATCCTTATTGCTATTTTTATGCGAAACTTCCCATTCGAAAAAAACATTGCACCCTATGGTAGTGATGAAATAATCCAACCGAAAACATCAACGGACAGCAACCCTTTTTCAATGGCTATTCATGCCCTACTTGAAGGTTTGAAAGCAAAAGAATTTTGGCTATTAGCTGGGAGTTTTTTTATTTGTGGCTTATCAACAAGCGGCTTAATCGGCACTCATTTTATTTCTTATTGCATTAGCTACGGTATTCCTGTTGTAACAGCAGCAGCCATGCTTTCTTTTATGGGCATCTTTGATTTAATTGGAACAACACTTTCAGGCTGGCTGTCAGATCGATTTGACAATCGTTGGTTGCTATTTTGGTATTATTCATTACGTGGGCTTTCACTATTAGCATTACCCTTTGCTTTAGCTTCAGGATCTTTCATTTGGCTCATGATATTTGCTATATTTTATGGTCTAGATTGGATTGCTACAGTGCCACCAACAATCGGTTTAACGCGGCAACGCTTCGGACTTGAAAAGAGTGCAATGATGTATGGCTGGATGGTTGCCTTTCATCAAGTTGGAGCAGGTGTTGCAGCTTACTATGGTGGCGTATTTTACGAGGCGTTTGGCTCTTATAAAATGGCCTTTTTATTAGCGGGTGGCTTCTGTCTGCTTGCTAGCTTATTCGTCATTTTATTAAAAAAGCAGCCTAAAATGGGAACGGTATAATAAAACGGCTTGAATCCTTGTTGAGGACTCAAGCCGTTTTATGTATGTTAAATTTTTGGTTTATAAAATGAACGGTTATCTAATGGGAATAGGCGCTCTGTAAATTCACCAGGTTTTGTTTTATCTAGGGCACGTGTTAGCATATTCATTTTAGCATCAATATTATCAATATAATGCAAGATTTCTGCTTCCTGAATCATCGGTTTTTTCGGACTTCCCCACTCTTCTTTCCCGTGATGAGACAACACTAAATGTTGTAAGAGCATTACTTCTTCTCCATCAATTTTTAGCTCTGCTGCGGCAAGTCCAATTTCATTCACCATAATTGAGATATGTCCGAGTAGATTCCCTTCAACTGTATAGGCTGTGCCAACTGGACCACTTAATTCAATGACCTTACCGATATCATGTAAAATAACCCCCGCATAAAGTAAATCTCGGTTTAACGTTGGATATAAATCACAAATCGCACTACTTAATTTTAACATTGAGACAACATGATCAATTAAACCAGAAGCATAATCATGGTGATTTTTTGTTGCTGCTGGAAAAACCATTAAGCTCTCTTGATGTTTTTTTATAATATGACGTGTAATACGTGAAATATTTGGATTTTGAATTTGGAAGAAAAATTCATTTACTGCTTCCATTAACTCTTCTTTTGGTATAGCAGATGTCGGCAACAAATCACTAATTTGCACACCTTCATCTTCTCTCGCAGGACGAATTTGTTTTACTCGTAGTTGGTTTTTACCACGGTAATCATGGATTTCTCCGCCTACTTTAACGATAACTTGTGCGCGATATAAATTTTCGTGCTCTTCATTTGTATCCCAAAGCTTTGCCTCAATGTCTCCACTTCGATCTTGCAAAATTAGTGACATAAATGGCTTACCAACAGTAGTTACTCCCTTTTTTGCCTCTTTAATTAGTAAAAATTGTTCCACTTGTTCACCAGGCTGGAGTTTTGTAATTCCATTCACAAGCAATCGCTCCTTTATACTCTATTAATAAATATTGTATCATGCATTACAACCTTTTTTCGATTAAAAGGACACTTTTTTATGTTCATGAGCACGCCATATATTTCTATATATTTTAAAAATTTGCGCAATGTTTCGTGAATTATGAAGCTTTTTTTTGTATAATAGTACTATCTTTCTTATAAAGGGTGGTTTAAATGGAGAATTATCGTTTTACTGCATTTGAAAAAACGGGAGAAACTTTATTTGATGAAGTGTGGACTTTTGAAAATGATGACGCAGCAAAAGTTGAGGGGCAAAAGAATATCGAAGAAAAAGGGATTGCGGAAAAGACTCATCGTTTAGTAAATTCTGCTGGAAAGTTAATTTTATTCCACGTTTAGTGTACATATTAAAATCGACATCTTATGAAAACGTTGAATACTATTTTGCTTCCCATTTTTAAAACTTAAAAGAGGTGCCCTCGAAAAGGACACCTCTTTTTTTTATGCTAATCGTTTAATTTTTTCAAACAATTCTTGAGTAGTTGGAACTTGTAAATACATACGCATACGTACAATACGATTTAGTTCTTTTTTAATCATCTCATTTGCAAAAACTGCGCGATCAGTTGAGGAGTACATAGCACGCATTTCTTCTGGCATATTATAAATTTCATTAAAATCGTGTAGCACTTGCTGAAGTTCTTGCTCATTCAATAAATATTGCTCAGAAAGCTCTACTAATTGTGTATTAAAAATTTCAAGCATTTTCACGGCATCATCCTTTATAACTAAGTCTAGCACTTTTTTCACGATTTTCGTCGTAACAATGCTCCCTAAAATTAAACCGATAATCCCACCAATTAAACTAATAACAGCTGTACTAACATTTGGAATTGTAAAACCAATCCCTCCACCAACGATAAGCCCGATAATACTTCCTACAACACTTGCAGCAGTTTTTGATACGTTTTTAAATAATTGGGCAGGTGACATTTGTCCTTTAATCGTTCGGACAATATCTACAGTAGACATAACACCCGTCACAATTGCACCTGTAACAACATTCGCATTTAAAAGCATAATAGCTTTTTTAGCTACAATTGAGCTGTACATTGCTTTTTTTGTAGCACTGCCTGCCATTTTTTTGACGACAGCCTTTGCACCATTTTTTTTGATTGCACTTGAAACACCTTCATCTAAATTTATGTGTTCAACAATGTTGACTAAGTGAATCTGCTCTTCAATGACTTCTTCTGCAAAGGATTCACCGATTACAGACAAGCCTGTTAATACTGCATTTTCAACTGCGTCATCTCGGTTTGCACCATTCCATTTACTTTGTGCAAACGAAATAGCTGTACTCATACCAATCGTTTCATGCAAAAATGAAATGCAGCCTTGATCATCCATCTGTAGGTGATGAATATTGCCTGCTTCTGCAATGTGACGAACTTGGAAATACGTAAATGCACCTTTTTTAATGTATTTATTTTCATTAAAATATTTATATACTTCATCAAATTGATCGAATGCTACTTCTAAATAATTGATTTGTCCCTCATCAAGATCACTTAATTGGATTTCGCATACTTCAATTGTTTTTTCGACTGTCGGGTAATAGACATTATGCAAAATTTTTCTATGATTCTTTGATTGCAGTTGTTGTTCCACGAAGTTACCTCCAGTTTTTAATCCTTCATAATCATAAATGGATTCGCGAAAGTTGTACAGATTTTTTAATTGAATAAAAAAAGATACCTTACTAGCAAACGCGAGCAAGATATCTTAAGTTCATTATTTTCCTGTAAATTGTGGTGTCCGTTTTTCAACGAATGCTTGAATGCCCTCTAAATGGTCTTTCGTATGGCGCATTTTTACTTGACCTTTTGATTCTCCGTGTAAAATTAAATCAAGTTCCTGTAAATTTGCCTCATGTAAAATTTGCTTCGTTTCGATCATCGCTAATATTGGAGATGCAAGTAGCTTCCCTACCAACTGGTCTACTGCTGTAGAAGCCGCTCCTTCTGGTACATTGTGGTCGATTAAACCTAAGTTTAACGCCTCTTCTCCGTTCAGCACTTTCCCTTCCCAAATCATTTGCTTCGCTTTTACTGTTCCAAGACGCTGTTTCATAAAGAAATGTCCCGCACCGTCCGGTATTAGTCCAATCCCGATAAAATTCATCGCAAGTTTACTTGTTTGTTCCGCAACTATAACATCGCTACCTAACGCTAAACTAAAGCCTAGTCCAGCCGATGCACCGTGGATTTGGGCAACTGTAATCATTGGTAATGTATAATAGGCCTTAACTAAACGAGCAATGTCCCCCATAACTGAACCAAAATCTGAAAAGTCCTCAGATGCGACCATCATTTTGACGTCGCCACCAGCTGAAAATACCTTTCCTTCTCCTTTAATGACAAGAATTTGTACATCCTTTTCATTATGTAATGCTTCAAAGCAATCTGCCAATTCCCGCATCATTGTAAAATCCATTGCATTCATCGCCTGTGGACGATTTAATGTCAATGTCGCTTTACGCTCAGCAATTTCTAAATTAATCGTTTCATAATTCATCCTATACACCCCTTATAAATGAATAATCATTCATTTCGACAACTGTATCGATATTTCCTCTATTTACTTAAATATTTCCCCACTTTTAAGCCGGTAAATAAACATCCACCCACAAAAGTTCCTTCTAATGAGCGGTAGCCATGTACTCCTCCTCCACCAAAGCCACTTACTTCCCCTACAGCAAATAAGCCTGGAATTGGATCCCCATAATTATTTAATACTTGACCATTTAAATTTGTTTGCAAGCCGCCTAATGTTTTACGGGTTAGAATATTGAGGCGCACCGCAATAAGCGGACCAGCTGTTGGGTCGAGAATTTTATGTGGCTTTGCGGCACGAATTAATTTATCCCCTAAATAATTGCGCGCTCCATAAATTGCCGTCACTTGCGCATCTTTCGAAAATGTGTTTTCAATTTCCCGATCACGTGCCAATATTTGCTCCTTAATATGCATAAAATCAAGTAGGGTACTACCTGCCAATTTATTCATGCCTTCTACAAGCTCCTTTAAACCGTCTGCAATAACAAAATCCTCTCCATGATCTTTGAATGCCTGAACCGGTGCCGGTGGGCCAGGTAACACACGTTTTAATAGATCTTTCATACTTTTATTCGTTAAATCTGGATTTTGTTCAGAGCCTGATAAAGCAAATTCCTTTTCTATCATTTTTTCTGTTAAAATAAACCAAGAATAGTCATAGCCTGTTTGTTGAATAGCTTCTAGTGTGCTTAATGTATCGAAGCCTGGAAAGTTTGGTGCTGTAAATCGATTGCCCCTCGCGTCAAACCACATTGACGAAGGTCCTGGTAATATGCGAATCCCATGGTTTTCCCAAATTGGATCCCAATTTCTTAACCCTTCTGTGTAATGCCACATACGGTCTCGATTGACTACTCGTCCACCTATCTGTTCTGTAATTTCTAGCATTTTCCCGTCTACATAGGCAGGTACACCGCTGACCATTTTTTTCGGCGGCGCACCTAAGCGAGAAGGCCAATTTCTTTTCACAAGCTCCAAATTTGCCCCGATACCGCCACTTGCAACAATAACTGCATTTGCCGTATATTCAAATGCCCCAATTGCCTCACGTGAGCTTGCTTCACCACGTCTTATAACACTAGCCTCTAAAACGTTTCCGCGAACACCTGTTATTGTGTTATTCTCTGCAATAAGCTCTGTTACTTGATGACGAGGTTTATAATGAATTGAGCCTGACTCCGCTGCTTCGAGTACTTGATTTGCAAATGGTTCAACCAGCGCTGGACCTGTTCCCCAAACAATGTGAAAACGTGGCACTGAATTACCGTGCCCTCCTGCAAGTGACCCCCCACGCTCTGCCCATCCGACTACAGGGAAAAATTGAATTCCGTAAGATTTTAACCAACTATATTTTTCTCCTGCAGCAAAATCTACGTATGCCTTTGCCCATTTAAATGCCCAGCTGTCTTCATCTTCGAGCCTATCAAAGCCTGCCGAGCCACACCAATCTTGCCAAGCAAGCTCTTTGCTGTCTTTTATGCCTAATCGACGTTGTTCGGGGGAATTTACTAAAAATAATCCACCAAAAGACCAAAACGCTTGTCCACCAATTGAATTTTCTGGTTCTTGATCTAGCAATAATACTTTTTTTCCTGCATCAATTAATTGGCAAGTTGCTGTTAATCCCGCTAAGCCCGCTCCTACAACGATTACATCATAATGCATATCCCCATCTCCCTTGCAAATGTGTTATTTATACAAATTCGTTTCATTTCTAATTTCCCCTTCATTCATTTTTTGAAGAAAATTTTATGAGTTTCCATTGTTCACAAAATTATGTCACTTTGATAAACACGAAAAACTTAATAAAAATTTGAATAATTAAATTTTCTGTATTTTCAATAAAAAAGCAGTATATCAACATCGTTAGCGCTTACAATTTATTTTTACAAATACGAACAATTCAAATAAAAAAATAATTATAGTTCGTAAAAACGGTTTATACATTCCTTTTCTATCAATAAATTTTTATTAATTTTATTTTTTTCGTTGACAAAGGTGAACAATCGGGTTTATGATGTTAACAAATTTAATCACGACAAACTATTGTGATAGAGACATGCTTTTCGTTTCGTATAGCAAAGAGAACTGGTGGTCGGTGTAAACCAGTGTATACTTCGAATTAGTTCCACTCTTGAATAGAATAGCTGAAATTTTTGAGTAGGTTATTCCGTCCCATGCACGTTACGCATATGATAAGGTTGAACGTAATTTTTTCTGAATGTTGCGTCAACGAATAAGGGTGGTACCGCGATTCTATTGTTTTTATAGCCTTTCGCCCCTTACAGTAACATGTAAGGGACGGAAGGCTTTTTTATTTTGAAATGTGAATTGGGAACAGTTAAAAAAAGGGAGAGAATTTTATTATGGCAACAGAATTAATCGAAAAAGCAACAAAAACAATTAATGTATTTATCGCAGATCCACTAAGTGATGACGGTATTTTCCCGTTACGTCAGGAAAGTGAATTAAATTTAAATATTATTGTAGATACAGGGCTTGCACCAGAGGAATTAATCGCTAAAATTGCGGATGTACATGTACTACTTGTCCGTTCTCAAACAACTGTAACACGTAAAGTTATCGAAGCGGCTAAAAACTTAAAATTAATCGGTCGTGCCGGTGTAGGTGTTGATAATATCGATTTAGCTGCTGCAACAGAACATGGGATTATCGTAGTAAATGCTCCAGACGGTAACACTAACTCTGCAGCAGAGCATACAATTGCAATGATGACTTCTTTAGCTCGTTTCATTCCACAAGCTTTCAATACACTTAAAAATGGGAAATGGGATCGTAAATCTTACGTAGGTGTTGAGCTTAAAAACAAAACATTAGGCGTAATTGGTATGGGACGTATTGGTGCGGAAGTAGCTTACCGCGCGAAAGGTCAACGCATGAATGTCATTGCCTATGACCCATTCTTAACAGAAGAGCGTGCTAAGGAACTTGGTGTTACGAAAGGAACAGTTGATGAAGTTTGTGTAGCAGCAGATTTTGTAACAGTTCATACACCATTACTACCTGAAACTCGAAACATCATTAATAAAGAACGCTTTGCAATTATGAAAGATGGCGTTCGTATCATTAACTGTGCACGTGGCGGTATTATTAATGAGGACGATTTATATGATGCCATTGTTGAAGGTAAAGTTGCCGGCGCTGCCCTTGACGTATTCGTTGAAGAGCCTGCAACAGATCACAAGCTACTTACATTACCACAAGTAATTGCTACACCACACTTAGGTGCATCTACTGTAGAAGCACAAGAATCAGTAGCAGTAGACGTTTCAAATGACATTATTAAATTCTTTAAAACTGGAACAGTTACAAATCCAGTAAATATGCCTTCAATTCCAAAGGAAAAGCTTGCAGAAGTAGCACCATTCTTTGAATTAGCTGAGAAGCTTGGTAAATTCTTAATCCAAGTGACAGAGGAAAGCATTCAAGAATTAAATATTTCATATGCTGGTGAAGTAGCGAACTTTGATGTTCGTCCATTAACAGCTAATGCAATTAAAGGTTTATTGTCAACAAACCATGGAACACATGTTAATGATGTAAATGCACGCTATCTAGCGGAACGTATCGGCATTAAAATAAATGAACACAAAACAACTACAGCTAAAGGCTTCACAAACTTAATTACTGTTGAAATCATAACAGATACTGAAAAGCATACAGTTGCAGGTACTTTATTAAATGGTCTTGGTGCACGTATCGTAAAGGTTGAAGGATTCGTAGTAGACGTTATCCCTACAGGAAACCTTCTATACATTAAAAATACTGACAAACCAGGCGCAATCGGCCGTGTCGCTACAAAGTTAGCTGAAAAAGATATCAACATTGCAACGATGCAAGTAGGTCGCGACCACGTTGGAGGATCTGCTGTCATGATGCTTACTGTTGATAATGAAGTAACGACGGAAGATTTAATTTATGTCGCTAAGCTTGAAAACATTGATGAAGTAAAAGCTATTTCTCTATAATTTTCCTCTCCCTATAGTAGCCTTCCACTACTATAGGGCTTTTTTTATAAATGAAGCATGAAATAAAGCAATTGCACATACTTTATAAAGTTACAGTTCCTATAAAGTGTTTATTTATGTTTGATAACAGGAATTGTATACTAATATTAACTAACAGAATTTCCCTTGTGTTTAGATTAACCAGAAAGAAGGCGTTTCTCTATGCGTAAAATAAAATCTATTCCGTTCCTTATGTTAATCGTAACTTTTTGTTTAATCGTTTTCTCTCCATTAACAAATGCTGAATATAGTCCTATTATAAAAATTACAACAGCCGATGTGGATCTTTACGATGAAAACTTACAAGAAAAATCACTTTCATTGTCTAAAAATAGTATTGTAATCGTACTTTCAGAAGAAAATGGTTGGGCAAAAGTAAACTATAAATCGAGTGTTGGCTATGTACAAAGTAAAAGCTTAAAGCAAGCAGTAGGTCAACACATGATTGTCAAATCAAAGGTAGAACCACTCGTACGTATTACAGATACACAACAAAGTGAGGCAACAGGAAATTTACCAGTAAATAGTATTGTTGAAGTTTTTGAAGTGGGTTCACCTAGCTTTGTCTTTGTACGGTCTGAATACTTAGCTGGTTACGTTTACAAAAATACACTCGTTAATCCTACAGAAGAAGCTCGAGTTGTTAAAGAACAAGCTGGATTAATCGTTTATAGCGCAATGAAAACGTCCAGTAATCAAATTGGGCATCGTGCTGTTAATAGTAAAGTGACAATGCTTGCAAAATATAATGGTTGGGTATTTGTGAAAACAAAGGACTACGCAGGCTATGTTCAAGGCAGTGGATTAAAACATGATTTAAAGCCTTCAAAGGAATCGATAAAAAAACCTACTGTTCCTAAGCCAAACCTTACAGGCACAAAAAAAATAGCCTTAACATTTGATGACGGTCCAAATGCTAAAGTGACACCACAAGTTTTAAAAACATTAAAAAAATATGATGCAAAGGCTACCTTCTTCGTTGTCGGAGAAGCTGTAAAAAAACATCCAGCTGTTTTGAAGGAAGTTTTTAATGATGGACATGAAATTGGCAACCATACGTATAATCACACTAAATTAACGACACTTACTGTAAAGCAAATGCATCTACAAATCCAATCAACGGATTCTGTCGTACAGGCAGCGATTGGTCAAAACCCAACTGTTTTCCGCCCACCATATGGTGCCTATAATAAAACGGTAACGAACCAGTTAAACGTGCCAAACGTATTATGGACAATTGATACCTTGGATTGGAAGCATCATGATCCTAAAAAAACATTACAGGCAGTTAAGGATAACGCCAAACCTGGTAGTATTATTTTAATGCATGATATTCATCAAGCGACAGCAAATGCTTTAGATGACATTCTTGCAATGCTGCAAAAACAGGGCTATGAATTCGTTACAGTATCTGAGCTGTTAAATAATAAATAAACTCAAAAAAAGTTCCGCTTCGCTTAATGGGAAGAGGAACTTTTTTATTTATAACGATTAATTTCTGCAAAAGTTAAGTATTCTGATACGGGCTTTGTGTCTGGCTCGAGATGTGTAGTAACTACTGTTAAATCTATATTTTTTGAAACACCTAGCGCAACTATGAAAACTAAAAATAATGTACCTACCGCGAGTAACGCTGATAAAACTTGATGTACTTGTCGCATGTCTTTATTCGAATGTTTTTTATCTTTCTTTCGTACAAGTTGTAAAAACCGAGCTTCGTTTTTTGACAATGTGAGTACATGGGCGCATGCTAGGCATAGCTCGGCAACATGTTTCTTAATTGTAATAATACTAATCTCAACATCTTTACTTGAACGACCGCAATTTTCACAATAACACATCCTATCTCTCATCGTTCACACCCTCTCTTAGCTT
Source organism: Solibacillus sp. FSL R7-0682 (assembly GCF_038005985.1). NCBI lineage: Bacteria > Bacillati > Bacillota > Bacilli > Caryophanales > Caryophanaceae > Solibacillus > Solibacillus sp. FSL R7-0682. Next base: position 609,538 of record NZ_JBBOUI010000001.1, on the reverse strand, counting down.
TTTACTTTTTGCATTTACCTGCAAATTGAAGCTACTCCTATTTTACCATAAATTTTTAGAAAATTCTTTATTTTAAAACATTATTATTATATGACCAAATTAAAAGGAGGCGGGACATAAAAAAAATTAGGCTTTTCCTAAAAGAAAAAGCCTAATTTTTTGCTATAGAAGGAATTGATATCCGTTCTGGGTTATTATGTAGTTACTACAACGTTTTTACTAATTTTAAAAACTCAGTTAATGAAGTTACTTCGTAGGTTGGTGTTACATCTGGGTTTTGTTGCTTATTTTCACGGTTAATCCATACATTACGCATGCCTACACGTGAAGAACCTAAAATATCTGTCATTAAGTTATCCCCTACCATGATACCATCATCTTTTGTTATTTGTGCTTTTTCCATCACATATTCAAAAATCGACGCGTCTGGTTTGCCTTTACCAAAATCTCCTGAAATAACAATGTGATCAAAATATGGAACAATTTCAGGCGTAATTTCTAATTTTAAATTTTGTAAGCTTGGTGCCCCATTTGTTAATAAAACAAGCTGGTATTTTCCTTTTAACTCATCTAATACCGCAAATGTATCTTCATAGAAGAACGGTGCTGTTTTACGCTCAGCAACAAAACGCTCACCTAACTCTGCTCCAAACTTAGCATCCTCTATACCTAATGCCGCCAAACCATTCGTCCATGCTTGTGAACGGTAACCGGGTACAATTTCTTTCATCTTTTGAAATTGCGGTGTTGGGTCATCGAATGCTCCCCATAATCCTTCAAAAGGGTTAATACCGATTAAAACTGTATAATCATAAGTTTCATATCCCTCATATAAAGCACGAGCAGCAACACGTACAGCTTCCTCAAGCTCTACTGCATCCACATTCTTTTCAACACTTGCATATGCACAAGTTTTTTCAAAAGCTGTTTTTACAGATTTTTGATCAAATAATAAAGTGTCATCTAAATCGAAAATAATTGTTTTAATCGCCATCATTTCGCTCCTAAAATGTATGTATTTCGTTCTCATTTTAACATAGTAAAGCGTGGATTTTTCATCCCATTTTGATTTTTCTAAATTTTTGTATTAAAAAGAGCTTCCTAGGAAACTTAGCTAGATTTTCTATTCTATCAAAGTCTCCCTAAAGCCCTTATTTTATTACTGCTTATTCCGTAATTGTTGCATTAAATTTTGAATGCGCTGTTTTTGTTCAATTGTTTCTTCTTCAAGAACTTCAATGTGGTACGTGATGCCATCGTCTTGAATTCGTACGATGTCTCCTTCTTTAACTGTTACCAAAATTTCTGAGCGTTCGATTAAAAGCTGTTCCGTTTCTTCTGGGCGCTTTAAAAAAATCGCATAATCTCCTTCAAATCGGTCTAATGTGTAGTTATGGGATTTCACTTACAACTTCTCCTTTCGCATTTCGTAATTGAGCGGCATCTCCCGAATTTAACCAAATTTGTTTTTTTGTCCATAGTAATGAATCGTTACCTTCTTTTGCATCTGATCCGCTTGTTACATAAATTGTTTTTCCTACGGCTAATTGTATGTTCGGGAATTTGTATACTTGATTTCCTTCTACGGAAACTAGCTGCCAACCTTGCAGATTGATTGTTTCCTTACTATTATTTTGAATCGCTACGATTTCTGCTTGTAAGTCCTTACTAATCAGCTCTACTTTCCCGGTAGTTGGTAATGTAATCGAACTTGTCGCACCAATACCAGTCCATTGTGGGCTGTTCACTTCATAGGTATCACCATCTGTAGTTACAACAATTGTACCTGCCTCTGCTGTACTAAATATATCACTATCTACTTGCTTTAATACATCGATTACTTCCGCATGAGGATGCCCATATTTATTATCTTGCCCATAGCTTAAAATTGTTGCTAGTGGTCTAACTTCTTTGACGAATTGTAATGAGCTACTTGTATTTGAACCATGATGCCCAGCTTTTAAAATCGTCGCCTCTACATCTATACCCTTTGCGAGCATTTGTTTTTCCATTGATTGGTCAGCATCTCCCATTAATAAAAACGAAATATCACCATAAGCAAGCCGCAGCACAATGGAGGCGTTATTATTGTCTGTTGCATGCTCATCAGCACTTAATACATCCACACTTAAAGATGAATCAAGTGCAATTTGATCACCAACTTTAGGTACTGTAAAAGGTATATTTTTATTATTAATTAAACGAAGCATCTCTTCATAGGTTTGTGATGTATGTACTTTTCCCGAATCAATAAATTCTTTAACAGAAATCGAATTTAATACAGATATTAACCCACCTATATGATCGGCATCTGGGTGGGTTGCCACAACATAATCTAATTTTGTAACACGTTGTTCTCTTAAATATTGGACAATTGTTTCCCCTGCACCTTTTACACCACCATCAACAAGCATTGTCTTACCATTTGGGGCTTGAATAAATATTGAATCCCCTTGTCCAACATCAATAAAATGAACCGACATCTCCTCACCGGTAATAGGGCTTTGTTTTGTTGTATTTTCTGATACCTCTGAACAGCCCGCTAAAATCATTAGCACCGCTATTAATATAAATAATAATTTTTTCATTGCTACAAATCCTTTTCTTTTTCTATTTCGTAGTTTACATATTCACTAATTAAAAAGGTGACTGACTCAAAAATAAAACTTCATCATTTTGACTTAGGTCAAAATGATGAAGTTTTGTATTTCACAAATTGATTTTGGTTCCAATCTTGAAATCATTATTTATATAGCTCGTCTAAAATCGCTATTTTTTTCTCGATGGCGTCCTCGAATGTCATAATGTATGCTGCTGGATCTTTTGGGTTGTGGAATTGAGTAATCTTCCCTGTTTCGGGATGTACAAATTTTGAAGAGGCACCACAGCCAATTCCCAAAATTGTTTGCACCTCTTCCATAATAACAATATTGTAGATCGACTCTTCACTCGGCTTACAATATCCTACATTTTCTAAGTTACCTAAAATATTTTTTTGTCTGTATAAATAATATGGTACATAGCCATTTTCAGCTGTCCATTTTGTCGCCATCTGCATCATCTGGGCTACAGTATCTCGGTCTGCTACTTTATATTTATCTTTATTGCGTGTCATTTCTGACGCACGTTTAAAGCTTAATGTATGCACTGTTAAACTTTCAGGCTGCATTTTCGCAGATTCTTCTAATGAATGCTGGAATTCTTCAATGCCTTCGTTTGGTAAGCCAATAATTAAATCCATATTAATATTGTTCATGCCTAAATTACGAGATAGCCAGAACTTTTCAATAGTTTCGTCAACCGTATGATGGCGCCCAATCGCTTTTAATGTTTCTTGTGTATAGCTTTGTGGATTCACTGAAATTCGGTCAATGCCCCATTTTTTCAACACGTCAATTTTTTCTGGCGTAATCGTATCTGGACGACCGGCTTCTACCGTAATTTCTCGGATTGACTCTGGATTTGGGAATGCATCAAACATTGTTTTATATAATGCGTCCATTTCATCCGCTTCAATCGAAGTTGGTGTACCTCCACCCCAGTAAATAGAAGTAATACGCATATTTTTTTCCGTCAGCCATTTACCCATTTCACGAAGCTCAATGTGTAGCCCGTCAATAAATTTTTCAACGCGACCTGCTTTACGATTAGACTGAATCGCATAAGCTGGGAACGTACAATATGCACACATTGTCGGACAGAACGGCACGCCAATATAGATTGAAATTTCACGGCCAAGCGCATCTAAATCTGGGATAATTGTCAATTGACGCTCCACAATAGCTTTCATTAATGCAATCTTTTGATTAGAAATACGGTAATCTGACTTTAGTATAGCCGCGATTTCTTCATCATTCATTCCGGCTTTACGGTATTTATGATAAAGCTTTGTTGGACGTACTCCTGTTAAAATTCCCCATTGCTGAGTCATGCCAGAGTATTGCTCTAAAACATCTAGCATCACATGGGATAACGCACGCTTCATGCGAATACTCTGCTCTTTCTCTGTACCTTCATTCGTATACCCAATCGAATAATTACTCGTATAAGTTTGTCCATCAACGATTAATGTGGCAGCAGTTGAAATCGTATAGTTTGCATCAATTGCATGTTTAAACTGAATCGTCATATCCGATCCATCTTGTTCAATTTGAATAACCGAATCCTCATAAAATAGATTCGCAATATGGTTTAATACACGTGTCCAATCTTCTTTAAATTGTTCATTTATATGAATTGTTTTCATTATAATTCTCTACTTTCATTTTATATAACAAAATCCATCTCATTGTAACAAAAAATGTGATGGAATAAACGGATGATGCTTAGCTCATTTTATCCTATTAATAAACTCGTTAAAATAGATAATTTTAGATTAACCACTATTCATTATACTCCATAAATAGAACGGGTAGTTATTAGTAGTTTACACTGTGGCAATGTTATTTATCTAACATTTTTGAAAATTTTTGGATATTTTTGTTAGACTATAATGACTGAATATTTTATAATTTTAATAAATAGTCTTTATGGAGGTGAAAATATGAATATTTTAGAGGGCAAACCATCATTTCGTTTTAAAAACATTATCAATCAACTTTCTGTCGGTATCGATACATTTGATTTAAATCGCTGTGATGAACGTACATTTTATATAACTATTATAGTGGGACATGCCAATCATTCTACTTGCTGTGATTTAATTTTTTTAATCGACCGTGATGAGCTTTTTGGAGCAATTTCGTTAAATAACCTTTACGATAATATCCAACAGTTCTTTTCACGACACTTTAATTACCATTTACTTTATACAGATGAGATGCAGCTTGCACATATTGCAACGAAAAATCATAAATTTTTAGAGAGTATACGACTATACACCCAAAAGTACCCAAAAAATCAAATGAAATTATCCATTTAAAAAGGTCCACACAATTGTGTGAACCTAAGGATTTTAAAGGCCATCGTACAAGGATTGAATTGGTTGCGTTATAAGACGGTTTACCTCTTCAATTACTGAGCTTAATGCCATTTCCGCTTCAAGCATTGCTAATATTTTTACGTCTTGCTGTGCTAATTGAGCCGTTTTTTGTAGAAAAACATATTCCTCTTCTGTAATTTCCTCGCCTCCAGCTTGTTTTTGCTGAAGTTTCATTTGTACATCACGGAAGTTTGTGAATAATGCTTTCGATTGCTCGTCTGCACGAACGTCTTCTACTGCCTTTTGTAAATTAACAAACTCCTCTGTTTGACGGAATGTTGCTTGAAGCTTATTAATATCATCATAAATGTTAATCATCTTTAGCCTACTCTCTTTATTTAATTCGTCATGAAGACGATAACCGCTTGGATAATCCCAACAAGACCTCCAATAATACCACCTAGCCACGTAATTAACTTCAACTCTTTACTAATGATTCCTAATACAAGTTCCTCTAGCTTGGCAATCGGGAAGGAATCAACTTGCTCGCGTACAACTTCCGCTAAGTTAAGACGCTTTAAAACATCCTCAATCTTTTCTTCAGCTGCTATGAACAGTTTATTCACAACTTTAGGTAACATTTCATCTGTAGCCCATTGTTTTCCATTTGGCCAATAATCATTAATTGTTTTATCTAAACGAGCCTCTATTTTTAATTCACGCTTCGCATAGCTTTTGATACTATCCTCAATCGTATCAAAGTTTATATCATTCATAAAGTCCATTGCAGGGCGATTTTTTATTTTCTCCCATTCAGTGCTAAAAATGCGATTTAATAATGCCGCTGTCCCTGGTGCTTGTAAGAACTTTACTAATTCACGTTGTACTTTTTCTACAAGCGTTGAAGAGTCACCTAAAAACATTTGAATCATCCCACCTAATGACCCCTTCGATGATAAAAAATCATCCAACATGTTTTTAATTGTCATTGAACCTTCAGGAGATAAAAAGTAATCTTCGCCCTTTTGTAAAATTTGCTCGACGGCCTCTTCTATTTTCCGATCCAATACTGGCTCGATGTCTGATGGTAGCATTTCTCGAATGGTCTTCGTCGATAATGTATTTTTTACAGATTCAAATTGAGAAGCAATGATGCCATCTACTTTATTTTCTACCATCATTGGTACATTATTAAATCCAGTTAGCTTAATCCAATCGTGGATTGTTTTATCCTCTGTAAACACTTCTTGCGTCGCTTTTTGCCGAACAAAAGATAAAATATTGGCGCGTATATCTTCTGATAAAAACTTCTTTTTAATCGTTTCTGGAGTTAATAAATAGTCCGATACAGTTTTTCCTAGCTGAATCGCTAAATCTTCACGACGTTTTGGGATAAGTCCCGGTGTTAGTGGTAAACGCCATTTTTTAAAGTAAATAGGTTTATATGGTCGGAACAACATCTTGATTGCCATGTAGTTTGTTGCTGCACCAACAACTGCTCCGACAACACCTAATAAAAATAGTAATGAAAGAAATTCTCCCATTTATCTCACTCTTCCTTATTAATTTCTTCTAGTGAAGTTAATACTTAATTCCCTAAACTAGAGCATCTAATTTCTATTATTTCGAATTTCCAATAAAAATTGCAACAATGTACTACTTTCCTGTACGATAAAATAGGGAGGGAAGTTTCATGATTCAACATTTTAGCTATAAACCATTATTTGAAAATAGCCAAATTCCTGGCTGGTCAATTACTTTCTTTTATGAGCAACAACGTTATACGGCAGAATATTATAAAGACGGTAGTATACAATTTATCGGCCCAACACCTGGGCACGAACAGCTAGCCAATGTAGAAAAAATGATCCATGAATTAATGTTATTCCATGTTTATGAGTAAAAAAAGAAGTATAAAACAATCTAAATAACTTAAAAATAGTAAAAGAGCACCTCAAAAGGAGATGCTCTTTTTATGCGCGTTCGAGTTAATCATAAACTAACCCTAATATTGGTAAGTAGTTTGAATGCTGGCGATTTTTTTTATAACCCTTTTCCAATGGCTAATTTATCATTATCTACCATTTTACAGTATCATAATCATTCTAATAATTCAATATTTCAAAAATTTAATTAGCTTCTCTATTTTTATTAATAGTTTTCGTCGGTTACTACATTCATTATAAGGTTTAACCAATTAGGCATTAGCTAGCCACCAACCTCCAACTATATTTTTTATACTTATATTGGAATTTTGATTGTTCATATACGTTACTATAGGATAAAAGTATTTACACCTTTATAAAAAATATAAGATTTACAACTTATTGTAGATAAATATGAAGCTAGTAAACATTTTTTTCCTCTTTTTTCAAATTCATAATTTGTATTTTTTTTTAAAATAATTTATCATTGTGGTATTAAATTTTTTTTAGGAGGTGTACTCTTTATTAGCCACGCCCATTTGCGCCGCTAATAGAGAATATATTTGGACGTAGACATAGTTGAGCTAACCATTAGGTTGACAGCATTTGCTGTCCTAATTGCCGCTACGGCATTTTTCGTTGCAACTGAGTTTGCAATAGTTAAAGTAAGAACAACAAGAATTGACCAGCTCGTTGCTGATGGTAATAAACAGGCAATACGCGCTAAAAAAGTAATTTCAAATTTAGACGAGTATTTATCAGCTTGTCAACTTGGTATTACTATTACTGCTTTAGGACTTGGGTGGCTTGGAGAACCAACCTTTGAAATTGTTCTTCACCCATTATTCGAGTTCTTTGGCTTAAGTGGTAGTATTACTTCTGTTCTTTCATTTATTGTTGCCTTCTCACTCGTAACGTTTTTACACGTTGTCGTAGGGGAATTAGCCCCAAAAACTCTTGCTATTCAAAAAGCAGAATCTGTTACATTAAAATTATCTGGCGTGTTAATTCTTTTCCATAACATTATGTACCCGTTTATCCGCGCTTTAAACGGATCAGCACGTGCATTGACTGGATTATTTGGCTTAAAAATGATTTCTGAAAATGAAGCAGCACACTCTGAGGAAGAGCTTCGTATGATATTATCAGATAGCTACAAAGGTGGAGAAATCAATCATTCTGAATACGAATACGTAAACAGTATCTTTGAGTTTTCTGAGCGTATTGCGAAGGAGATTATGGTACCTCGAACTGAAATTATTAGTATCGAAAAAGACCAAACAATTCGAGAAGTATTTGAATTTATGGGCATCGAGCAATATACACGTTATCCGGTTACAGATGGTGATAAAGACCATGTCATCGGTTTAATCAACATGAAGCATTTATTAACTGCTTACATTAAGGATCCTTCAAACGGAGACAAAAAAGTAGAAGAATATATGCAGCCTGTAATCCGTGTGATTGAAACAATACAAATTAGTGATTTATTATTAAAAATTCAAAATGAACGTATTCATATGGCGATTTTAATGGATGAATACGGCGGTACTTCTGGTTTAGTAACAATAGAGGATATTATTGAAGAAATTATCGGCGACATTCAGGATGAATTCGATGAAGATGAAGTTCCTGAAGTTCAAGAAATCGCAAAAGACCATTACATCCTAGATTCTAAAATGCTTTTACAAGAAGTAAATGATATTTTAGGAATCGATATTGAAGATGATGATATCGATACAATTGGTGGGTGGTTCATGACGCAGCGTTTTGACGTTGAACAAGGTGATACGATTGAAGAACAGGGCTATCAATTTAAAGTGACAGAATTAGATGGACATCATATCCTATATTTAGAAGTGACAAAGCTTCTTGAAACAGATAAAATTGAAGAACAACTAGACTAATATGTATTCGACACTCCTTTTCATTTAAAGGGGTGTCGTTTTGTGTTGAAAAGAAGTTTTGCTAGGAGGAAACATTGTGGAGCTATATACAAACTTACGCGCAGGAGAAAAGGGCGCATGGCTTTCAATCGGTACGTATATTTTATTAAGCGCGGTAAAACTTATTGTCGGTTATTTCGGGGCATCGGCAGCTCTTATGGCAGACGGTTTAAATAATACGACCGATATTATTGCCTCTATCGCTGTACTTATTGGATTAAAAATTTCTCAGAAGCCACCAGATTCAAATCATCAATACGGTCATTTACGTGCTGAAACAATTGCATCGTTAATTGCAGCTTTTATTATGATGATGGTGGGATTACAAGTATTAACAAGTACGATTCAAAATTTAGGGAACGAGTCGCACGAGGTGCCATCAATTTTAACCGCAGTTGTTGCATTAATTTGCGCCGTCGTGATGTACTTTGTTTACCGATATAATTTAGCTCTTTCTAAAAAAATTAAAAGCTCTGCCGTTAAAGCAGCTGCATATGATAACCGCTCAGACGCACTTGTAAGTTTAGGTGCGGCAATTGGGATTTTAGGAGCCATTTTCGGGATGCCCATCATTGATAAAATTACGGCAATCATTGTTGGTGTAATTATTATAAAAACAGCCATTGAAATCTTTTGGGAAGCAGTTCAAACTCTTACCGATGCCTTTGATATAGAAGAGGCTGAAACACTAAGTAAACTCATTGAAAATGTAGATGAAGTTGTATCTCTTGTTGATTTAAAAGGTCGATCCCATGGAAATATGAGCTTAATTGATGTAACCGTAACAGTGAATCCTTTATTAAATGTTCGTGAAAGTCATGAAATTACAGAAAAAATAGAGCATACAGTAAAATGCCTCAACCCTTATTGTATGGTGCTAGTCCATATTGAGCCTCATGAATTACCTCATGCCACAGAAGAAGATTATCACTTCTAGCAACAAATAAGCCACGCATTTTACTTGAAAAATGCGTGGCTATATTTAATATCCACTACCTTCTGTCAAATTATGCTTCACTGCATAAAGAGCGGCTTGTGTACGGTCCTGTACTTGCAACTTTGTAAAGATATTAGATATATGTGTTTTAACTGTCTTTTCTGTCACATAAAGTGATGACGCAATTTCTCGGTTGCTCTTTCCTTTTGTAAGCTCAGCTAATACATCTTGCTCTCGTGGTGTTAAAGGATTTATAATGTGTGGTTTACTTTCTTCTTCACGCAAGCCTTCTTCAAGCTGTGTAGTTGCTTCTGGATGCAACGTATTTTCTCCGCGCATTATTTGACGAATGGATTCCACTAAATCGTCTGGTTCAATATCTTTTAACTGATATCCCGATGCACCGGCTTCCATTGCAGGAAGGACATGGTCTTTGTCTGAAAAGCTTGTCAGCATTAATACTTTAGTATTTGGCCAGTTCTTTTTAATTTTTTTTGTCGCCTGAATTCCATCCATTTCTGGCATAACTAAATCCATTAATACAATATGTGGCTCTAATAGCTTTACTAGCTCAACAGCTTCTAAACCATTTTTTGCTTCCCCAACAACTTCAATATCCTTTTGGGTTTTCAAAAAAAACAATAAGCCCCTTCGAACAACGTGATGGTCATCTGCAATTAATACTTTGATCATGGCGCTCCCTCCCTAATACGGCAAACGAATTAATAATTCCGTTCCTTTTCCTATTTCACTTACCCAATCTGCTGTCCCACCGACTGCATGTGCACGGTCCTTAATGGATTGAATACCAAACGATGGAATGTCACTATGTGCCTCAATTTTAAAGCCACGCCCTGCGTCCTTCACAACGAGTAGAACATCTGTTGAAGTTACTGTCACATATAACTGTGCAGATGTAACACCCGCATGACGTCGTACATTATTTAAAGCTTCCTGTGCGATTCGGAATAATGTCTCCTCTACCCTTGATGGAAATTGAATGACACCAGAAACATTTACGGTTAACTTCAAATTCAGCATTTCAGCGTAGACCTTTATTGCCTCAATTAAACCACTTTCTAATCCTTTTGGTCGCAACTGCCAAATTAATGCACGCATTTCAGTTAAAGCTTCTTGTGTAAGCTGTTGAATGTCCTTAAAAGTTTCTTTGATTTCTTCCTGGTCGCTCATTTCTATACCAGCTCTTGCTGTTAATGTTACAGAAAACAACAGTTGGTTGACAGAATCATGTAAATCCCTAGCGAGCCGATTTCTTTCCTGTACTAGTGCAATTTCTTGTTGCTCATTTGTTAAATAAATTCGTTTGATCGCTGAGCCCATTTGAAATGCTACCGATTCTAATAAATCAAGCTCTTCATCTGTAAAACGCACCGTATTTTTTGACGCTACATTTAATAAACCAAATCGCTCTTGCCCCGATTGCAGTGGGACAGTTGCATGGTGCGTAATGGAATTATGATCGCCTATATTCGCTTCAATCGCACTTTCAATTCGTTGGCACTCTATTATATTAGATGCTTTTTCGAGCTCGTTGTTACGAAAACGTGACACGCACCAACAACCGCCGCGCTTCAAATGCTGACAATTATTATAAGCAAGTGCCTCCGGTAAATTTTGTTTGACGACGAGTTCAGATTTCCCCTTTTCATCAATGAAAAAAATCCATCCTGTTTCAAACTTCGTTCCACTTAGAAATTTTGATAATGCCTCGTTTAGCATTGGCACCATTTCGGTTTCTTCGTTCAATAATTCAGCTATTTCTTTTAATATTGCAATATTTGAATGGTCAGTTGTCATAAGTTCAGTCGTCCTTTTCATTCTTTCCTTTATCATACCATTAGCCTAATTAAGTGCGCATCGCTTTCCATCTCATACTTTTGAATGAAAAAATCCTGCTACTTATGAGGTAGCAGGTTGTCTTTCTTATTTCAAATAATCTACGCGATATACATCATGTCGACGGTCTTTCAAATGCTTCACTGTACCATCTTGACGTTGGCGTCGTAAAATTTCTAAATCAACATCACCGATGAGAACCATTTCTAAGTTGGGACTGGTCTCTCCGACAATACCGTCTCGTGCAAATTCAAAATCACTTGGAGCAAAGATACCCGATTGAGCATATTGAATGTCCATATTTTCAGTTTCTGGCAGGTTACCCACTGTTCCTGAAATGACTGTATAAATTTGGTTTTCTACAGCACGTGCCTGCGCACAATAGCGAACCCTTAAATAACCTTGACGATCTTCTGTACAGAACGGGGTAAAAATAATGTTAGCCCCCATATCTGTCGCAATACGAGCAAGCTCTGGAAACTCAATATCATAGCAAATTTGAATAGCAATTTTCCCACAATCGGTATCAAACACTTCTACTTTGTCGCCACTACTAATGCCCCACCATTTCCGTTCGTTCGGTGTAATATGCACTTTATACTGCTTTTCAATCGTGCCATCACGTCTAAATAAATACGCAATATTGTAAATTTCCTCGTCTTCTTCCTCAACGAAATGCGATCCACCAATAATATTAACGTTATAGCGCACCGCTAAACTTGTAAATAATTCAATATACTGTGGTGTATATTCTGTTAACTTACGCACGGCCTGAGATGGGGACTTTTCATTTAAAAAACTCATTAGTTGCGTTGTAAAAATTTCTGGAAACACGACGAAATCCGATCCCGCATCTGATCCAACATCCACAAAGTATTCACATTGCTTTGCAAAATCATCAAAGGAATCAATCGCGCGCATCATATATTGTACGACACAAATTCGCACGGGATAACTCGTTTTAAAATGACGCTTAGAGTTTGGACGATAATCTACATTATGCCATTCCATTAATGTCGCATATTTCCCTGATGCAACATCATCATTTAAATAATTTGGATTAATGCGCATCAATATAAAGCCGTTCATCATTTGGAATGTTAACACTGGATCGTATATTTTATGGCGACTTACTGCATCAACATATTCACGTGGACTCATTTCACTAGAATGTACATGGAAATTTGGTATACGCCCTCCAATAATAATGGATTTTAAATTGAGTGAACGAGCTAAATCTTTCCGCGCTTCATAAAGTCTTTGCCCTACCTTCATACGGCGATATTCAGGGTGTACCATCACTTCAATGCCGTATAAATTATAGCCTTCTGGATCATGGTTTGTAATAAAACCATTATCGGTAATATCGTTCCACGTATGGCGATCATCATATTCATCAAAGTTTATTCGTAAACTTGAACATGATCCGATTACTTTCCCATCAAGTTCTGCTACAATTTGTCCTTCCGGAAAAATCGATAAATGACTATATAAATGAGCCCTTTCCCAAGGCTCCATTCCTGGAAATGATATACGCTGAATTTCTAATATTGAATCTATGTCCTCAGTCGTCATATTCCGAATAATCATTGGTTTTTCAAATTTTGAAATGTCTAAAGCATCTGTCATAAAAAAGCTCCCCCTTTACCATTAAACTTTCCCTAAAAATTAGATCTATTAAACGTAGTAATTTACTTTTTCTCGAATTCAAACTATAATCAAATAAAGTTAAAATAAGAAATTCGAGGTACTTTTATTTATGTCTAAAAAACTTGAAAATGCCTTACTCATGATTTGGATTGTTTCTTTAACTGCGACGCTTGGGTCCTTGTATTTTTCTGAAATACGAGGCTATATACCATGTACTCTGTGCTGGTATCAGCGCATCCTCATGTATCCAATTGTCATTATTGCGACTGTTGCCTACATACAAAAAAATTCAAAAATTGCTTTAACAACAGCCGTATTTTCATGTATCGGTGCAGTAACATCCTTATATCATTACAGTTTACAAAAGTTAGATTTTTTACAAGATGCTGCTCCTGCTTGTGGTCTTGTCCCATGTACGGGTCAGTATATTAACTGGTTCGGATTTGTAACGATTCCATTTTTAGCTTTAACAGCATTTCTACTAATCGCCGGAACTAGTCTTTATATGTTAAAGGTTTTAAAGGAGGAAAAATAACGTGAAAAAATTAGCCATCTTTGGTGGAATAATCGTTCTATTATTTGCAGCGATTATTTTCTTAACTAACATGTCAAATGAAGATAAGCTTAAGGACAATCCATATGGAACAGATGAATTAAAGCAATCAACTATTGATTTATTAAATGATAAAAACTACCAAAATATTATTTTACCCGATGCTTTAGCAGAGAAAATTGCAACTGGTGAAGGTGTCGTTGGTTATTTCTTCAGTCCTGAATGCTCACACTGTAAAAATTACACACCAAAACTAATGCCGATTGCTGAGGAATTAGATATCGAGGTCGATCAATTAAACGTATTAGAGTATCCAGACGAATGGGCAAAATACAACATCGAAGCTACACCAACATTAATTTACTTCGAAAACGGTGTAGAGGTAAATCGTATTACTGGTGATGCACCAGATGAAACAACTCGCCAATTTTTTAACGATGTTGTGTTAAAATAAACATAAGACAAAAATCGTGTTCACTCTAGAACACGATTTTTCATTTGGAGGAAAATAAATGTTTACTTATACAATTAACGAAAACGGACTGACAGTTGAGGAGCTATTACGTACAAAATGGCGTCTTGGGAAAAAGATTGTGCATGAATTACGTATGGCAAAAGCTGTAACAATCAGCGATGAACCGATTTTATGGAAAGAGCCTTTAGATAAGGGGACGAAAATTCAGTTTGCGTTTGACGTTCCAGCATCAAATTATGAACCAACAACAGAATGTAACGTTGTAATCCGTTATGAAGATGAACATTGCTTAATCGTCTCGAAGCCTAAGGGTATGGCAACACATCCGAATTCACCAGATGATAAAAATACATGCATGAACCATGTCATGCGCCACATTTTAAATAATGGTGGTCATTATGTAGAGCATGTTCATCGCCTCGATCAAGGGACAAACGGCTTGTTATTAGTCGCGAAGCATCCGATCGCGAAATCCATTTTTGACCGTATGATTGAGGAAAAGACAATCATACGCACATATGCAGCAGAAGTACAAGGAAACATTCGCACCGATAGTGGGACAATCCGTGAAGCCATCGGAAAAGATCGTCACCATAATACGCGTCGTGTCGTATCCCCTACTGGACAACATGCTGTGACGCACTATGAAGTGGTGAATCGCTATAAAGGGACTTGTGTAGTTCATGTCGTTTTAGAAACAGGGCGTACCCATCAAATCCGTGTGCACATGGCACATTTAGGTCACCCAATTGTAGGTGATACAATGTATGGCGCACGCGAAACAAGCTCTGGTGATTACGCCCTTCATGCCATTCAACTTGCTTTCGAGCACCCATTTTTAAATGAATCGGTTGTAGTAAAAGATCAATAAAAAAACAAAAGATGGGCTACCTTATGCTCATCTTTTGTTTTACATAAATTTATTAAAAATCAAATTTAAAATGATCTGGATTTTGACCAAAACGTTCATTACGATTTAAACCATTAAGCTGTGCCATTGTTTCTAAAGATAGCTCGAAATGGAATAGCTCAGCATTTTCTTTAATACGGGCTGGTGTTACCGATTTTGGAATGATAATAGTGTCATTTTGCAAATGCCAACGTAAAATGACCTGAGCTGGTGACACATTGTACCGCTTTGCGATTTCTTGAATTTGTGAATCATTTAACACATGCCCACGACCAAGTGGTGACCAAGCTGTTACGGCAATATTATTACGATCACAAAATGCCTTTAGCTCCTGTTGATTTAAGTACGGATGCACTTCAACCTGGTTAACCATTGGCGCAATATTACAGCTCGCTAATAATTCTTTTAAATGATTTTCATGATGATTCGATACACCTGGCACACGAATTAATTTTTCATCATATAAACGTTCAATGGCACGATACGTATCCACATATTTTTCAGCAACTGGCCAGTGTGTTAAATATAAATCAACATAATCCATATTTAGCTTCTTTAATGATGTTTCAAAAGCGCGTAATGTATTGTCATAGCCTTGATCGCTATTCCACACTTTCGTTGTCACAAAGATATCTTCACGAGGAATTTTAGCATGACGGATCGCCTCACCTACCTCTTCTTCGTTAAAATACAATGCTGCTGTATCAATCGCACGATAGCCAACGTCAAGTGCAGTTGCAATTGCCTGTAATGTTTCTTCCTTGTCCGTCATTTTGTAGACGCCTAACCCTACAAGCGGCATTTCAATCCCATTTTCAAGAATTTTTGTTGAATGTAAATTCATAATGTCACCTCTTTTATAGAATATGCTAATTATACATAGAAAAATTTATCTATTCGACTATTTCTACTGCTAGTTTGAAAGTTTCAAACATATATTAATTAATGTAACATTTAGTAACAAAAATTCTTTCTTCAGCAAGTATTAAATACCTTTCATTTAGGAGCTGATTAACTATGATGGACACACAGTTAACTTTGACAGGATTTTTAAAACGTGGAGAGCGGTTTTTTCCAAACAAGCAAATTATATCAAGAACAAGCCCTACTATGACTCATCGATTTTCGTTTAAAGATTATGTAAAACGCACGCATCGTTTAGCTGATGCCTTAAAGAAGCTCGGTATGAAGCGTGGGACAAAGGTTGGGACATTTGGATGGAATCACCACCGTCATTTAGAAGCTTATTTTGCCATTCCATGTAGTGGTGCTATTTTGCATACAATTAATATTCGTCTAGCACCAGAACATATTGTTTATATTATTAATCATGCAGAAGATGAGATTTTATTAATAGATGGAGATTTATTTCCTTTAGTGGAACCTGCATTAATCCATTTAAAAACGGTGAAGCATGTCATTGTCATGACTGATGATGTAACTTTACCTGAATCAAGTTTCCCAAATGTACACAGCTATGAGCAACTCTTACAAGAGGCTGATGAAAGTTTTGTATTCCCTAAGGATTTAGATGAAAATATGCAAGCTGGTATGTGCTATACATCTGCTACTACAGGTATGCCAAAAGGTGTCATGTATACACACCGAAGCATCGTTTTGCACAGTATTGCCCTTGGCTTATCAGAATCTTTTGGGCTAAAGGAAAGTGATGTGGCGCTTCCTGTTGTACCAATGTTTCACGTAAATGCATGGGGATTCCCTTTTGCTGCTTTAAACTTTGGTTCAAATATTGTACTTCCTGGTCCGATGTTTACACCTGCTCTATTACTTGATTTAATCGAGCAGGAAAACGTGACAATTACTGCGGGTGTACCAACAATTTGGATGGGTGTGCTTGCTGAGCAACAAAAGCAACCACGTGATTTATCTTCTATTCGTTTAATCATTTCGGGCGGATCTGCCTCACCAAAAGGGCTGATTCAGGCTTACATTGAAAAATTAGGTGTACCATATGTCAATGCTTACGGTATGACTGAAACTTCACCACTTGTAAGTATGTCACACCCTACAACTGAAATGACTAAATACGAAGCAGAGGATTTATTAGATATCCGTGTAACTCAAGGATTAACCGCCTCACTAATTGATACAGAAGTAGTTAACGAAAAAGGAGAAGTACCTTGGGACGGTGTAACGATGGGTGAACTAAGAATTCGTGGACCATGGATTGCTTCGGAATATTATAAGGATGAACGGACGAATGAAGCATTCCGCGATGGCTGGCTCTATACAGGCGATATCGCAGTCATGACTAAAGAGGGCTATATTAAAATTACAGACCGTACAAAGGATTTAATTAAATCCGGCGGTGAATGGATTTCGTCCGTTGATTTAGAAAATGCGCTCATGTCCCATCCCGCTGTATTAGAAGCTGCGGTAATTGCCATTCCACACCCAAAATGGCTGGAACGCCCTCTTGCTTGTGTCGTATTAAAGGAGAATGCATACGCTTCCAAAGAAGAACTTATCTCTTCTCTTGAAAATGACTTTGCCAAATGGTGGTTACCGGACGACGTGGTATTTTTACAAGAGATTCCAAAAACATCTGTTGGAAAGTTTTTAAAAGCAAAGCTTCGTGAAGACTTGAAGAGTTATGAGTTACCTATAGATTAATTAAGAGTATGAGGCTGGGTCAGAAGTGAAAATTTCTCTATATACGGTAAAGTACAGTATTAAAAATTGGATACTTAATAAATTGGTTGTAGCGGAGGGGCGACTCCTGGGGAATAATGTGACGTCTGAGACTACAGGCTCAGGCCACGCACCCGGAAAGCGTCCCCCGCAACGGAAACCAATTACGAAAAAACATCATTTTTCTCACTCGAGAAAAATGATGTTTTTGTTTTGTCCCAGCCTCACGCTCTTTTATTTTTCTTTTTTCTTCTTTGTTTTTTCAAGTAACTCTTCGTCATCAAACTGCTGAGGATCTGCAATGCGGGCAGTTTCTTCTAGTTGCTGCTCATCACGCATATTTTCCATTTGCTTCCCTAATAATTTCAATTCATCAAGAGAATTAGCCATATTTCCATTTACAATTTCATCTCGATTAGTCATATGAACACCTCCTTTTTAAAATTTAAATTTACCAAATCCGATCCATTTCTGACATAAAATAAAGTAGTAATAACCATAATTTGTGATATACTGAATGGAGATATAATTAGAACATGAGGAGGATACTTCCATGAAATTAATATTAATTCTTGGAGTTTGCGCATCATTTTTATGTGCCATCTTTACAGCTGGTTATGATAGCAAACCATTCTCTAAAGAAAACTAATCACTATTAGCTTTCACATGAAAGGCAATCGTATTTAATGACGATTGTCTTTTTTAATTTAGAAAAGTATTTTCTAGTTTGACTTTTACTTTTGTTGCGATTATTATTAGTTACATTAAGTAACTTAATGATTAAAAATAACTTAAAGAGGAGATTTCATTCCATGGCAATACATTTTCATAAAAAACCAAACTTATATGCTTCTCATGTTCAACTAAAGGTTTCCAACTTAGCACGTTCACTTGAATATTACACAACAATTATCGGCTTCAAAATTCTAGAACAAACATCGAATACTGCTTATTTATCAACAGATGGGAAAACAAGCTTGCTATCGTTAGTCGAAGTGCAAAATGCCAAACCTTTACAAACTGGTTTTGCTGGTCTTTACCACTTTGCTTTACTATTACCCTCTCGTAAGGACTTAGGAAACATTGTTCAGCATTTTATAAATTTAAATGTGCGCCTTGGAGCGGCGGATCATGATGTTTCAGAAGCTTTATATTTAAATGATCCAGATGGTAATGGAATTGAAATTTATATTGATCGTGATGAATCTGAGTGGACTTGGTTTGAAGGTGATCAGGTGCATATGGTAACTGAGCAATTGAATTTCCAACCTATTCTTGCAGCAGCAGATGGTAAATGGGCCGGTCTACCAGAAGACACAGTAATGGGACATGTGCATTTATCCGTAGCTAACCTTGATAAATCTGAACAATTTTATACAAACGTTTTAAATTACAATGTTGTTACTCGTTATGGTGCTCAGGCGTTATTCGTTTCTACAGGAAAATATCATCATCATTTTGGCTTAAATACGTGGAACAGTGCAAACGGGCATGCACCAACAGATGATATGGTTGGTTTAAATTCTTTCACTATCGTCTTAAAAAATGCCGATTATGCAGAAGCAGTTAAACAAAATCTACACGAAAATGGGTATGCTATTGAAAACTATGTTGGAGCACCAATTCATGGTGGTACACAAGCATTTTCAACAGTTGACCCAAATGGTTTACGCATCATATTTACAATTGATGGTGAATAAAATGATAGTTATAATCATCGCTTAAAAATAAGCGATGATTTTTTATTAGGAATGAAACTTCCTGATACATTCGACCGTATAGTAATTAACTCAATTACAGACGGAGGAATTATAATGTCTCTTTTTAACAAAGTATTAGCAAGTGTTGGTATCGGTGCAGCTACTGTCGATACAAAATTACACAAGTCTACGTATTCAATTAACGAAACAATTACAGGTGTTGTGGAAATTGTTGGCGGTAATACTGAACAGCAAATTGATGCGATTTATTTATCTCTTTACACAAACTATATTCGTGAAATTGATGATAAAAAAGTTACAGACACAGCCGTTTTACAAAAACACAAAATTAATGAGCCATTCACAATTCAAGCAAATGAAAAACGTGAAATTCCTTTTTCTCTCCCTTTACCTGCGATTGTTCCCGTTACCACTGGCCAATCACGTGTATGGATTCAAACAGGCTTAGACATTAAAAATGCAATCGATCCAACAGATAAAGACTTTATCAATATTCAACCGACTCGTTTAGCGAGCAATGTTTTATCAGCAATTCAAAACTTAGGATTCCGTTTACGTAAGGTTGATTGTGAACAGGCACCATCTTATTTACGTAGCCGCAGTCCGATCGTACAAGAATTTGAATTTACTCCGACAAACAATACTTATCGTCGGTATCTAGATGAATTAGAGGTCGTATTTTTAGATCAATCACCAAATGCAGTTGAAGTTCTACTGCAAGTGGATCGCCGCGCACGTGGCTTAGGTGGCTTTTTATCGGAAGCATTAGATATGGATGAGAGCTTCATCCGTCTAACGCTCTTTGAAAACGACAATCTTTCTACAAAAATAGCTCAGGCGATCGAAAACAAAATGAGATAATTTCATGTTAAAAAGGCATGGTACACAAAGTTCGTGTACTATGCCTTAGTTTATTTTAAGCCAGGATAATTTTGCTGACGTAATGCTTCGTAAATAACGATCGCAGCAGTATTTGACAAATTTAATGAGCGAATATGATCACTTTGTGGAATGCGTAAACATTTATCTGCACGCTTCTGAGCGAAATCTTTCGGTAAGCCAGTCGTTTCACGGCCAAACATGAAATATATATCCTTCGATGTATCGCTAAAGTCATGTGTTGTATATGGCTCATCACTGTATGTTTCGATTAAATAAAGATCTCCATCCCTACTATAGTCAAGAAAATCCTCTAATGAATCATGGTAGACCACATTCACATGTTCCCAGTAATCTAATCCTGCCCGTTTTAACATTTTGTCATCGGTAGAAAAGCCTAAAGGGCGAATTAAATGAAGTGATGTATTTGTACCAGCACAGGTTCTTGCAATATTACCTGTATTTGCTGGAATTTCTGGTTGGTATAAAACAATATGATTTGGCACGATAAATCCTTCTCTCGTTTATTATTCATTAAGATAACTAGAAATTTCCGGCTCTAAGCATCAATAAAAGCTAAGCCTTTTTCTATTTCAACTAATACTTCTTCGTCTTGTTCCTTTGCTTTGGCGGCAAGTAAAATCTCCTTTGCCCCTTCAGCTCCAATTTTTCCGATTGCCCACGCCGCTGTTCCTCGAATGACGGGACGCTCATCTTTTTTTAACACATCAATAAGTTGTGGGATGGCAGACTGTTCTTTAAAATGCGCAAGCGCTAAAATAGCATTTCGCTGAATCGGCTTTTTTCCGCGCCATGAACCTGAGACATGTCCAAACTTTGCTTTAAATTCTTTATTTGAAATCGATAATAATGGTTCTAACAAGGGTTTTGCGAGTTCTGGATCGGGTGTAAATTCATCATGTATCCAGTTCAGCTTTCCTTTATTTTTTGGACAAACCGTTTGACATGTATCACAGCCATATAAACGATTACCGATTTTCGTGCGAAACTCTTCAGGTAAAAAACCTTTTGTTTGCGTTAAGAAGGCAATACAGCGCTGGGAGTTCAGCTGCCCTGGTGCCACAATCGCACCGGTCGGACAAACATCAATACATAAATTGCAATCACCACAGCCGTCTTCTAACGGCTCATCTGGGGCAAACGGGATATTGGTCATCAGTTCACCTAAATAAACATACGAACCAAATTCGGGTGTAATAATCGAGCAGTTTTTCCCGCTCCAGCCAATGCCTGCTCGTTCAGCAACAGCACGATCTACAAGCTCCCCTGTATCCACCATTGACTTTATTTTAACATTTGCCACGCGCTCGACTAACCATTGCTCTAAAAGCTGTAATCGCTCGCGCACAGCGGTATGATAATCGATACCCCACGACGCGCGACAAAATATGCCTCGTCGCTCTCCTTTTTTTCCTTGTGGTGCGTCCTTCATGCGAGATGGATAAGCAACTGCTATTGCCACAATACTTTCCGCACTGTCTAATAATTTTAAGGGCTCTGTTCTAAGTTCCACATCGGATTCTTCAAAGCCTGATTGAAAGCCAAGCTCCTGCTGACGGCGCAAGCGATTTTTCAACTCGTGAAATGGTGCTGCAGTCGTAAAGCCAATTTTATCGACACCGATTGATTTTGCATATTGTATGAATTCAGCCTGTAACTGATCAACTTTCATTTCACTCGCTCCTTACAAATGGTACACTTTACATAAATAATTTTAGTAGGTGATCTATATGAACATTTCTATTAATGATTCCCTTTTCACAATCAACAACCAATTTAAAATTGGCATTATCCATTATAACAAAATTATTGTAGAAGAATCCCCTCAAATGATTAAAGGACGCACACAGCTTTATCAAGAAAACTTATTTTTTGAGCTTCAGGATACGCCAGTTACAGAACGTGCAGGTATTAAAGAATGGCGACAACTCTGGAAGGCTCTCGGTGCAGATCCAAACAGATACCGCCCCTCTGCTGAGAGCTTAATGCGCCGTATTGCTAAACAGCAATATTTAACTCCGTCTCACTTAGCTGTAGACTTAAACAATTTCTTTTCATTGCAATATGAGCTACCAATTGGTATTTATGATGTCCATACATTAGAAGGAGATATTGAAATTACCTTAGGTGATGACACAACAGGCTATGAAGGATTAAATGGACGTCATAACACATTAGCAAATATTCTATATTCAAAAGATGCACTCGGTGCTTTCGGTAGTCCTTACGTAGACTCAAAACGTAGCGCGGTAACGAAGAATACTATAGAAGCTCTACAAATCTTCTATTTACGTCCCTCATTATCAGATAGTAATTGTGAGCAATTGCTGGGTAGTTCTGGTAAAATGTTTACACAGATAAGTGGTGGTGATTTCAAAACCGCACTACTTACGAGCGAAATTCGAACAGTTCACATTTAAGGAGTGATTGTAATGGCCATCAATTTAGCTGAGGCAGTAAAATTAAAAAGTATTATTATGAAAAAAATTCAAGAGCTTTCACATTCTACTCATCAATTAACTCATGTCATTATCGAAAAGGGCGAACAGCCTACAAAGCCTGAATACTCTTTAGAAATGCTAGAGGATGAGCTAAAAACATTACGTAAAGACTCACGCAAGCTTGATGCACTCACGTGCCAATATTGATCATACAATTACGTTTAACGATGAAGATATGCCAATCGTGGAGGCCATTGAATTGGCCAATCAGCTCCGTGCAGAAGTAGCCTTTTGTAAACAATTAGGCTCTGAAGAAAAGGAATCCTATTATCATAACTCTGGCGATGCAATGCTTTACCGGGTGGCTTTATTCGAGCCAATGAAATATCGAAATCGTGCAAACGAACTAGAAAAAGAAGCACATCGCTTATCGAACACTATTAATGCCAAAAATTATCAAATCCAAATTGATTTTGACGATAGCAATTACTTCTAACCTCAGGGCGGTGAGACTCCAAACTGAGTAATAACGAGTGAACTTTATGCTTTAAGCAAACTTAAATCAACCGATTAACATTCACCTGTTACACTGTTACCCTTTACTAATAACCAACCATAGTAAAAAACAGACAATCCGTGAATTAGATTTTCTGTTCACTCGTTATTAAAAGGCACCTCTCGCAATTTTTGCGAAGGTGCCTTTGTTTTATTTCTTTAAGTAATTGGCAAACACATAATTACTCTACGCCTGGTAAAACCCGTACATATTTCTCATCCGCATTTAAAATGACATCGACCCCTAATGGAACTGCAATGTTTGGCTCGCAATGACCGATCTTAAAGCCAGCAATAGTTGGTTTGTTAAGTGGTTTTAAATACCCTCCTATTACGTTTAATACCTCTTCCTCGCCGCTTGAGCCCAACATATTAAAGTCTCCAATCATAAAGCCTGCTGCCAACTCTAGCTTTCTCGATAAGCGCAATTGATTCATCATATTATCAATTTGCTCGAGTGATTCACCCATATCCTCTAGAAGGACTACTTTATTGCGTACATCGACTTCAAATTTCGTTCCTAATGTACTTACAAGGCGATTTAAGTTTCCACCTGTTATTTCCCCACGCACAGCTCCAGGTACGATTGTGCGAAGTGGTGAGATGTTTTCACCGTATTGAATTTCCATTGGCATGAATAACTGCTGGAACATCTTTTTTGAAAGCTCATCTAGCTCCCCTGTTGGACTTGATAGCATCGGCCCATGGAAAGTAACCAAATTCGAATACTCATTGACTTGTGTATGTAAAGTCGTTCCATCAGAAAAGCCCCAAATGATTTTCGGATGATCTTCAATTAATGGGTAGCTAATTTTATCAATAATACGTGAAATTCCATAACCACCTCTCACTAGAAAGACTGCCTTCACTTCAGGATCACGAATCATTTGGTGGAAATCTTCTAACCGTTCCTCATCGCTACCAGCTAAATACCCATTGTATGATTGTATTGTTTGTCCAATTTTATATTTAAGACCTAACTCGTCTAATAATGCTAATTTATCGCCTAATGCTTCCAGCCTGATTGGACTACTTAATGCAACAAGTCCAACTGTGTCACCAACGTTTAATCTTTCTGGACGGATCTTCATCTTCTATCTACCTCCATTTTCTACTGTCGTAATTGTATCATAGCGTTTTACGTAAATCCCATTGCAAATCGTTCCTATCAGCTCCTATAATAGTAAAATGAAACTTTAAACAATATTTCCACGGAATAATAGATTTCACCATCCACGCTTTTATAGGGCGAAATCATTTCTTACATAAGGAGCTGTACGACTATGAAATTTCCACCACAGCTACTACTCCTGTTAGCTACATTATTATGGGGTGGTAACTTTGTTATTGGACGTGCGATTTCTGGAGACATTCCTCCTATCACGCTCGCATTTTTACGCTGGATCGTCGCATTTTTAATTTTTTTCCCAATCACCTATCGCCGTACTAAAAAAGAATGGCCTATTCTTAAACAACATTGGGGTATTGTCCTTATATTAGCATTCACTGGGGTTGCAGCATTTAATACACTTGTCTATATCGGACTTCACTATACAACCTCTATTAATGCTTCATTAATGAATTCTTCGACGCCCATTATGATATACATATTAAGCTTTATTTTGTTAAAGGAACATTTATCGAAATATCAAATTTTCGGGACATTACTATCCCTTACTGGAGTTATCTTTATCATATCAGGTGGTTCCTTGAAAAGCCTTCTTTCATTTACGTTTAATAAAGGAGACTTAATCGTACTTATTGCTGTATTTTGTTGGAGTATTTATTCATTGCTCATCAAAAAATATGCAGGTAAATTACCAGGCAACTCTACATTTTTAGTAACGATTGCGATCGGTGCAATTATGCTTATTCCGTTTACTGCTTATGAATTACTTGCAACAGAGCATTCGATTACATGGAGCATTTCTACAATAAGTGGCATTTTATACGTAGGTATCGTTGCCTCTATTATTGCTTTTCTAAGTTGGAATACTGGAGTTGTTGCATTAGGAGCAAATAAAGCCAGCATTTATTTAAATTTCATCCCTGTATTTGCAACCATTTTTGCTGTGCTATTTTTAGATGAGCGATTATTCGTGGCTCAAATAATTGGTGGCTTAACAGTAATTGCAGGTGTAATCGTCTCTACAATAAAAAAATAGACAAAAGGAGTGCAGAAAATAATTGCACTCCTTTTCTTATTTTACCTCTGTGTAAATAACGACAACATCTGCATGAGTGTGTAAGGCACTTGCAGGGAAATCCTCGGAAATCACACCACTACGTAAGCGATCAAATGCATCTTGCTTAGTAGCCCCAGCAATTAATAATACTACCTTTTTGGCATTTAATATTGTTTGGATCCCCATTGTAATTGCTTTAGTCGGTACATCATTAATCGAATTAAAGTATATTTTATTAGCTTCACGAGTTGAGGCAGTGAGATTTACAACATGCGTACCTGTTTTAAAGGATGTACCGGGCTCATTAAATCCAATATGACCATTAACACCAATACCTAGTAATTGAATATCAATATCCCCAGCCTGTTCAATCAGTTCCTCGTAATGAGCTGCAGCATTACATAAATCATCCGTATTACCTTTTGGCACAAATATATTTTCCGGTTTTATATCAATATGATTAAATAAGTATTGATTCATATAATAATGATAGCTAGCTTTATTTGCTGGATCAATTCCAACATACTCGTCCAAGTTAAACGTTTTTGCCTCAGCAAACGAAATGTCCCCAGCTCTATACGCTTGAACAAGTTCTTGATAAAATCCTTTTGGCGTGCCACCTGTCGCCATCCCAAACACCGTATTCCTATTTTTCTTTAACTGATTTTTAAATATGTCAGCGGCTAGTTTACTTAACTCATCATAATTATTAGCCTCTATCCATTTCATATTAGTTTCTGTATTATTCAAGTAACTTCCCTACTTCCGTAAATTTAGCAAATACATTCTAATGAGGTATAATGATTTAAATTAAACTACAATATGTCCATTCTAATTGAATTCCATTAACATTTCTTCGATATAAATTAAAGTTCACAATTTTATTGAAATTATAACTGTTTTTATTAAATGAATAGCAACTCGTTCATATTAAATAAAAAAAAAAATCCTTAATTTCTTAAGGATTCTTCACGTGAATTGATACGGATACTCTAGATATTACTTAATAAACAAAACCACATACTTGCAATAATTTAGCACCCTTCGACAGTAAATAAAAAGATGACGTTTGCTATATTCAGGCTTCACCGTTTGCTATATGCCATAAAGAGTAGGAATTTATTTAATAGTAAAAACCAATTCATTATTTAACTTATAATCTTTTTGATTTAGATAAAATTCAACAGTTGCATTAACTGTAACTTTGCCAAGATCTAAATGCGTTGTATCAATGTCAGTTGTATTAAGTATGACGGGTTGACCTTTTGCAAAAGTGTAAGGAAGAGCAATATCCTCTCTCGAATAGCGTGGACTAATTTCTTCTCCAAGTTCATTCAATACTTCCGAGGTGATTAAATTTCCTCCACCTCTTACTATTACTTCGGAAGATTTCCCGTTATACAAAAGGTTTGCTTCAATATCAACTTTTTCACCTTTGGAGTATATTTTTTTATCGCTTGTAATTGTAAAAGTAAAATCATCTTCATCTGAAGAAACTATTTGCATCTTATTTAGTTGTTTATTATTTTGTTTTTCATGACTAATTGTGTTTTCATCATTATAATTACAACCAAATAGTATCAATACTAAAAGAGGAATTAAAATTGACTTAATTTTCATCTTGCACCTCCTTTTATATTAATTGGTAATAGGTGTTCTACCTAAATTCACAAAAAGCGTCAAACCCTTGTTTAATAAGGCTTTGACGCTTTTATTGTGTAAGCTACATTAAGCTAAGTATACCGATAGTCGGGGTCGAACCGACACTCCAGAAGGAACCGGATTTTGAGTCCGGCGCGTCTGCCAATTCCGCCATATCGGCAAAACAAAAAAAGAGTAAAAAAAAACCGGTTTAACCGATTTGATAAATTATGGAGGCGGCAACCGGATTTGAACCGGTGATAAAGGTGTTGCAGACCTGTGCCTTACCACTTGGCTATGCCGCCATAATATTGGAGCGGAAGACGAGGTTCGAACTCGCGACCCCCACCTTGGCAAGGTGGTGTTCTACCACTGAACTACTTCCGCAAAATAAAAAAATGGCTGGGGTACCTGGATTCGAACCAGGGCATGACGGAATCAAAATCCGTTGCCTTACCGCTTGGCTATACCCCAAAGCTTTAAATGTTTTATATTAAAAATGGGGCGACTGATGGGAATCGAACCCACGAATGCCTGAACCACAATCAGGTGCGTTAACCACTTCGCCACAACCGCCATGAAAATTATTATGTTTATTTTAAAAATTGGCAGGGGCAGTAGGAATCGAACCCACACTGACGGTTTTGGAGACCGTAGTTCTACCTTTAAACTATGCCCCTATAAAGATGGTGGAGGGGGACGGATTCGAACCGCCGAACCCTAAGGAGCGGATTTACAGTCCGCCGCGTTTAGCCACTTCGCTACCCCTCCAGGTAATGGTGCCGGCGAAAGGAGTCGAACCCTCGACCTACTGATTACAAGTCAGTTGCTCTACCAACTGAGCTACACCGGCAAAATCTTTATATGGTGGGTCAGGACGGAATCGAACCGCCGACACTTAGAGCTTCAATCTAATGCTCTACCAACTGAGCTACTGACCCATATAAATTAAATTTATTAAAATGGCGGTCCCGACCGGGATCGAACCGGCGATCTCCTGCGTGACAGGCAGGCATGTTAACCGCTACACCACGGGACCATTTGGTTGCGGGGACAGGACTTGAACCTGCGACCTTCGGGTTATGAGCCCGACGAGCTACCACTGCT
This sequence comes from Solibacillus sp. FSL R7-0682, assembly GCF_038005985.1. Lineage (NCBI taxonomy): Bacteria > Bacillati > Bacillota > Bacilli > Caryophanales > Caryophanaceae > Solibacillus > Solibacillus sp. FSL R7-0682. The sequence goes on along the minus strand of NZ_JBBOUI010000001.1, from coordinate 581,161 downwards.
CCACCCCGCGATAATACTATTTTTTTATGGTGGAGGATGACGGGCTCGAACCGCCGACCCCCTGCTTGTAAGGCAGGTGCTCTCCCAGCTGAGCTAATCCTCCATGCTGGATTTAATAATGGAAATGGTGACCCGTACGGGATTCGAACCCGTGTTACCGCCGTGAAAGGGCGGTGTCTTAACCACTTGACCAACGGGCCATTAATAAAATTGGCTGGCGGAGAGTAAGGGATTTGAACCCTTGATGCAGGGTTACCCGCATACACGATTTCCAATCGTGCTCCTTCGGCCTCTCGGACAACTCTCCAAGATTAATATGGCTCCGAAGGTAGGACTCGAACCTACGACCAACCGGTTAACAGCCGGTTGCTCTACCACTGAGCTACTTCGGAATGATTTATATGTAAGCCTAGCGACGTCCTACTCTCACAGGGGGAAGCCCCCAACTACCATCGGCGCTAAAGAGCTTAACTTCCGTGTTCGGTATGGGAACGGGTGTGACCTCTTTGCCATCATCACTAGACTTATTTTGAAAGACATTACTTATTATACTACATCTTGCATAAATATCAAGTGTTTTTTAATATTTTTTTGATGATTTTATTCATCTTTTGTTCTTTCAAAACTGGATAAACGTTTCATTGAATTTGCAATAAAATGTGGTTAAGTCCTCGACCGATTAGTATTCGTCAGCTCCATACGTCACCGCACTTCCACCTCGAACCTATCTACCTGATCGTCTTTCAGGGGTCTTACTTACTTGCGTAATGGGAAATCTCATCTTGAGGGGGGCTTCATGCTTAGATGCTTTCAGCACTTATCCCGTCCACACATAGCTACCCAGCGATGCCTTTGGCAAGACAACTGGTACACCAGCGGTGTGTCCATCCCGGTCCTCTCGTACTAAGGACAGCTCCTCTCAAATTTCCTACGCCCACGACGGATAGGGACCGAACTGTCTCACGACGTTCTGAACCCAGCTCGCGTACCGCTTTAATGGGCGAACAGCCCAACCCTTGGGACCGACTACAGCCCCAGGATGCGATGAGCCGACATCGAGGTGCCAAACCTCCCCGTCGATGTGGACTCTTGGGGGAGATAAGCCTGTTATCCCCGGGGTAGCTTTTATCCGTTGAGCGATGGCCCTTCCATGCGGAACCACCGGATCACTAAGCCCGTCTTTCGACCCTGCTCGACTTGTAGGTCTCGCAGTCAAGCTCCCTTATGCCTTTACACTCTTCGAATGATTTCCAACCATTCTGAGGGAACCTTTGGGCGCCTCCGTTACCTTTTAGGAGGCGACCGCCCCAGTCAAACTGTCCGCCTGACACTGTCTCCTACCCCGCTAAGGGGCATGGGTTAGAAGTTCAATACAACCAGGGTAGTATCCCACCGACGCCTCCTTCGAAGCTGGCGCTCCGAGATCTCTGGCTCCTACCTATCCTGTACAAGTTGTACCAAAATTCAATATCAGGCTACAGTAAAGCTCCACGGGGTCTTTCCGTCCTGTCGCGGGTAACCTGCATCTTCACAGGTACTATAATTTCACCGAGTCTCTCGTTGAGACAGTGCCCAGATCGTTACGCCTTTCGTGCGGGTCGGAACTTACCCGACAAGGAATTTCGCTACCTTAGGACCGTTATAGTTACGGCCGCCGTTTACTGGGGCTTCAATTCGCAGCTTCGCTTGCGCTAACCACTCCTCTTAACCTTCCAGCACCGGGCAGGCGTCAGCCCCTATACGTCACCTTACGGTTTTGCAGAGACCTGTGTTTTTGCTAAACAGTCGCCTGGGCCTATTCACTGCGGCTCTCATGCGCTTGCACGCTCAAGAGCACCCCTTCTCCCGAAGTTACGGGGTCATTTTGCCGAGTTCCTTAACGAGAGTTCTCTCGCACACCTTAGGATTCTCTCCTCGACTACCTGTGTCGGTTTGCGGTACGGGCACCTCTCACCTCGATAGAGGCTTTTCTTGGCAGTGTGAAATCAGGAACTTCGCTCATACGAGCTCGTCATCACAGCTCAACGTTATAGTGTGCGGATTTGCCTACACACACGCCTTACTGCTTGAACAGAGACAACCAACGCTCTGCTTACCCTATCCTACTGCGTCCCCCCATTTCTCAAACGGTGAGGAGGTGGTACAGGAATATCAACCTGTTGTCCATCGCCTACGCCTATCGGCCTCGGCTTAGGTCCCGACTAACCCTGAGCGGACGAGCCTTCCTCAGGAAACCTTAGTCATACGGTGGACGGGATTCTCACCCGTCTTTCGCTACTCATACCGGCATTCTCACTTCTAAGCGCTCCACCAGTCCTTCCGGTCTGACTTCAACGCACTTAGAACGCTCTCCTACCACGCATACCAACGGTATGCATCCACAGCTTCGGTGAATCGTTTAGCCCCGATACATTTTCGGCGCAGCGTCACTCGACCAGTGAGCTATTACGCACTCTTTAAATGATGGCTGCTTCTAAGCCAACATCCTGGTTGTCTAAGCAACGCCACATCCTTTTCCACTTAACGATTACTTTGGGACCTTAGCTGGTGGTCTGGGCTGTTTCCCTTTTGACTACGGATCTTATCACTCGCAGTCTGACTCCCGTGTATAAATATCCGGCATTCGGAGTTTGTCTGAATTCGGTAAAGCGAGATGCCCCCCTAGTCCAAACAGTGCTCTACCTCCGGTATTCTCAATCACGAGGCTAGCCCTAAAGCTATTTCGGAGAGAACCAGCTATCTCCAGGTTCGATTGGAATTTCTCCGCTACCCACACCTCATCCCCGCACTTTTCAACGTGCGTGGGTTCGGGCCTCCAGTAAGTGTTACCTCACCTTCACCCTGGACATGGGTAGATCACCTGGTTTCGGGTCTACGACCACGTACTAATTCGCCCTATTCAGACTCGCTTTCGCTGCGGCTCCGTCTTCTCAACTTAACCTCGCACGTAATCGTAACTCGCCGGTTCATTCTACAAAAGGCACGCTATCACCCATTAACGGGCTCTAACTACTTGTAGGCACACGGTTTCAGGATCTATTTCACTCCCCTCCCGGGGTGCTTTTCACCTTTCCCTCACGGTACTGGTTCACTATCGGTCACTAGGTAGTATTTAGCCTTGGGAGATGGTCCTCCCGGATTCCGACGGAATTTCACGTGTTCCGCCGTACTCAGGATACACTCAAGAGGGAATGACTTTTTGACTACAGGGCTTTTACCTTGTTTCGCGGACCTTTCCAAGTCGCTTCATCTAAATCATTCTTTTGTAACTCCGTATAGAGTGTCCTACAACCCCAAAGAGCAAGCTCTTTGGTTTGGGCTCTTCCCGTTTCGCTCGCCGCTACTCAGGGAATCGAATTTTCTTTCTGTTCCTGCAGGTACTTAGATGTTTCAGTTCCCTGCGTCTGTCCTCATCACGCTATGTATTCACGTGTAGATACTATCCGATTAAAGATAGTGGGTTCCCCCATTCGGAAATCCCCGGATCAAAGCTTACTTACAGCTCCCCGAGGCATATCGGTGTTAGTGCCGTCCTTCATCGACTCCTAGTGCCAAGGCATCCACCGTGCGCCCTTATTAACTTAACCAAAAGTTAACACTTAAAGCATTCGCTTTAAGATTTGAGTTACACGTCAATGTTACTTGACTTGTTCAATATCTA